>NZ_JAVREN010000147.1:0-249 GCF_031845405.1 Streptomyces boetiae | reverse complement strand
CGCCGACCGCCGTGCCGTGCTCGCCGAGCGCGGGCTGCGGTACGACGACGCCCTCGGTCTGGTGGAGGAAGACCCCGGGGCCTGAGCCGTTCCCGTCCCCACCGCGAGAGGTTGCGATCCGTCCGGGATACCGAGTGACGGAACATCCCCGCGCCGAGTCCCTGGCCCGGACCGCGGGGTCGGGGGATTCTCGCATTCGCCCGCGCGGCCGTCAGTGATGTGCCACACTGGACGCCCAACTAGCCTCTA
>NZ_JAVREN010000146.1:0-255 GCF_031845405.1 Streptomyces boetiae | reverse complement strand
GCCTGCGCCAGCAGGTCTGACCGGAGCCGAAGCCCAGTTCCAGCGGCAGTTGCTGCCAGGTGATCCCGGTGTACAGCACGAACAGGATGCCTTGCAGGCACCGCCGGTCGTCCACCGGCCGCGGGCCTGGTGACCGCTCGGGCCACTTCGGCAGCAGCGGCTCGATCACCGCCCACAACGCGTCGTCCACGATCCACGGCCTGTTGTTCACACCCTCACGAACGGCCCTATCCTCACACCGACACGGCCACCAGC
>NZ_JAVREN010000145.1:0-255 GCF_031845405.1 Streptomyces boetiae | reverse complement strand
CGTAACAAGGTAGCCGTACCGGAAGGTGCGGCTGGATCACCTCCTTTCTAAGGAGCATCGTGCCCGCGCCGGGCGAGTGTCCTGGCGGGGCCAGCTCATGGGTGGAACGTTGACACGCTTTATCCGATAGCACGCTGTTGGGTGTCTGAGGGAATGGTCCCTCGGCACGTACCCCAACCAGTCGGCGGGCGGTAGCCCGGCCGGGGTTGAGGGTGTGGTGGTTGTCAAGTGCACAGTGGACGCGAGCATCTGTGG
>NZ_JAVREN010000144.1:0-255 GCF_031845405.1 Streptomyces boetiae | reverse complement strand
GCCCAGGGTAAGTCGGGGCCTAAGGCGAGGCCGACAGGCGTAGTCGATGGATAACCGGTTGATATTCCGGTACCCGCCGTGAAGCGCCAGCGCTGAATCTCCTGATGCTAAGCCCGTGAAGCCGCCCCCTGTAGCCTTCGGGTGAGGGGGGAGTGGTGGAGCCGGTGGCCCGAGGGGGTAGTAGGTGAGTGATGGGGTGACGCAGGAAGGTAGTCCAGCCCGGGTGGTGGTTATTCCCGGGGTAAGGGTGTGGCC
>NZ_JAVREN010000143.1:0-258 GCF_031845405.1 Streptomyces boetiae | reverse complement strand
GGTGGAGCCGGTGGCCCGAGGGGGTAGTAGGTGAGTGATGGGGTGACGCAGGAAGGTAGTCCAGCCCGGGTGGTGGTTATTCCCGGGGTAAGGGTGTGGCCCGAGTGGCAGGTAAATCCGCCGCTCATTGAAGGGTGAGGCCTGATGCCGAGCCGATTGTGGTGAAGTGGATGATCCTATGCTGTCGAGAAAAGCCTCTAGCGATGTTTCATGGTGGCCCGTACCCTAAACCGACTCTGGTGGTCAGGTAGAGTATAC
>NZ_JAVREN010000142.1:0-262 GCF_031845405.1 Streptomyces boetiae | reverse complement strand
CCAGACAGCCAGGAGGTTGGCTTAGAAGCAGCCATCCTTGAAAGAGTGCGTAATAGCTCACTGGTCGAGTGATTCTGCGCCGATAATGTAGCGGGGCTCAAGTACACCGCCGAAGTCGTGTCGCCACCCGCAAGGGTGGTGGGTAGGGGAGCGTCGTGTGCTGGGTGAAGCGGCCCTGGAAGGGTGTCGTGGACGGTTCACGAGTGAGAATGCAGGCATGAGTAGCGTGATGCACGTGGGAAACGTGTGCGCCGATTGACTA
>NZ_JAVREN010000141.1:0-297 GCF_031845405.1 Streptomyces boetiae | reverse complement strand
ATATTTGTCCGGCGGTGTCCTACTCTCCCACACGGTCCCCCATGCAGTACCATCGGCGCTGGAAAGCTTAGCTTCCGGGTTCGGAATGTAACCGGGCGTTTCCTCTCCGCCATGACCACCGGAACACGGCGAGGAAAACGATCCCTCGACACAAATGTTGCGGTGTCAGTTTCACAGTGGACGCGAGCATCTGCGGACAAGCCCTCGGCCTATTAGTACCGGTCGACTCCACCCCTCACAAGGCTTCCATCTCCGGCCTATCAACCCCGTCGTCTCCAGGGAGCCTTACCCCATCAA
>NZ_JAVREN010000140.1:0-328 GCF_031845405.1 Streptomyces boetiae | reverse complement strand
CCGGGAGTAGTGGTGAGCGAAACCGGAGGAGGCTAAACCGTCTGTGTGTGATACCCGGCAGGGGTTGCGCGGGCGGGGTTGTGGGAGTTCTCTTGATCGTTCTGCCGGACGGTCGGCGAGTAAGAAACCATTGCGGTAGTCGAAGGGCATGCGAAAGGCCCGGCGTAGAGGGTAAGACCCCCGTAGACGAAATCGTGATGGCTCGTTTGAGGGCCACCCAAGTAGCACAGGGCCCGAGGAATCCTGTGTGAATCTGGCGGGACCACCCGTTAAGCCTAAATATTCCCTGGTGACCGATAGTGGATAGTACCGTGAGGGAATGGTGAAA
>NZ_JAVREN010000139.1:0-332 GCF_031845405.1 Streptomyces boetiae | reverse complement strand
GTGAAGGAGGGGCGCTGAGCAATCTCGGTCTCGCCCTGGCGGAGGTGCGACGGTTCGAGGAAGCGATCGAGACCCTCACCCGTGCGGTCGGCATCTTCCGCGAGCTCGATGACCACCACCGTGAAGGCCAAGCGCTGAACAACCTCGCTCTCGCCCTGCGGGAAGTGCGACGGTTCGAGGAGGCGATCGAGGCCCACACCCGGGACCTGGCCATCTGCCGCGAGCTCGGTGACCGCCACCGTGAAGGAGGGGCGCTGAGCAATCTCGGTCTCGCCCTGGCGGAGGTGCGACGGTTCGAGGACGCGATCGAGACCCTCACCCGTGCGGTCGGC
>NZ_JAVREN010000138.1:0-392 GCF_031845405.1 Streptomyces boetiae | reverse complement strand
GGTGGATGGGGAGGGGGGTGGGCGGGCGGCCTGGGTGGAGCGGGCTGAGGTGCGGGTGGTGGATGGGGAGGGGCAGCTCGCGCGGGCCGAGCGGATCGGGGTGGCGGGGGCGGACGAGGCGGTCGCGGAGACGGCGCGGGCGCACCTGCGGGCGGCGCGGGCCGCGGTGGAGCGGCGGCACGGGCCCTGGGCGCGGGTGACGGGGGCGGCGGCCGACCGGGTGTTCTCGAATCTGCACCGGGCGGAGGCGCAACTGCTGCGCCTGGCGCCGGAGCCGGACCTGCGGTGGCGGGGCGCGGTGGTGCTGGCGCAGGCGCGCCGGCATCTGGACGCCTCCGACCCGCGGTTGCGGATGCTGGAGGAGCGACTGGCGGGCGCCGGCCAGGTGTTGG
>NZ_JAVREN010000137.1:0-397 GCF_031845405.1 Streptomyces boetiae | reverse complement strand
ACTCAGGACTGCGAAACGTCTGCGGTTCAACTACCTACTCAGCCGACAGAAGACAGCAACGCCATGGCCGATCCCTTGGAGATCTGCCAGCCGGTGGGGCTGGGGCCTGCCACGAACTGGATGTTCTGGGTGGCGGTGCCGCCGGTGTTCGAGGTGGCGGTGACATCGGCGTACGCCACGCCGCCCTGGTCATCGATATTCGCGATATTGAAGGTCAGCGGGAACTTTCCTTCAGCTGCGGCCTTGCTGTAAGCGCGGTCCGCGGCGATGCTCTCGATGCGGCCGATGCCGCCCTGGATGTAGCTGGCCTTGCCGCTGAACGAGCCGCCACTGGCGAGCGCCTGCAGGGTCTGCACCAGCGGTGTAGCCAGGTCCGCTGCCGGGGTGGCCGGCAGTG
>NZ_JAVREN010000136.1:0-398 GCF_031845405.1 Streptomyces boetiae | reverse complement strand
GCTGCAGCGTGATGTGGGCGAACAAGGGGTGGCCCTTGAGCTTCTCGATCACCGCCGCGACGCCGTCGTGGCGGCCCACCCGCAGGTTGTCGCGCTGGGCCACGTCGTGGGTCAGCACCACCCGCGAACCCGCGCCGAGCCGTGACAGCACGGTCAGCAACACATTGCGTTCCAGCGACTGCGCCTCATCGACGATGACGAACGAGTCGTGCAGGGACCGGCCCCGAATATGGGTCAGCGGAAGCACTTCCAGCATTCCGCGGGCGAGTACCTCTTCCAGTACCGCCGGGCTGGCCAACCCTTCGAGGGTGTCGAAGACGGCCTGGGCCCACGGACCCATCTTCTCGCTCTCACTGCCCGGCAGGTAGCCGAGATCCTGTCCGCCGACCGCATACAGC
>NZ_JAVREN010000135.1:0-399 GCF_031845405.1 Streptomyces boetiae | reverse complement strand
TCTCAACGCCACCGCCCTCGACGCCCAGTTCGCTGAGCAGCCGCGAGCGCAGGGCGGCGAAACCGGGGGCACCGACACCGCGCGGGCGGTCCAGGCCGACGGCTGTGTCGTACGCGATCCCGCCCTCCCGCATCACCAGCACCCGGTCCGCCAGCAGCAGGGCCTCGTCCACGTCATGGGTGACCAGCAGGACCGCGCAGCCGCGCCGCTGCCAGAGCTCCGCCACGAGCTGCTGCGCCTTGATCCGGGTCAGGGCGTCCAGCGCGCCGAACGGCTCGTCGAGCAGCAGCAGATCGGGCTCCCGTACCAACGCACGCGCCAGAGAAGCGCGTTGGGCCTCGCCGCCGGAGAGCGTCTTGGGCCAGGCACCGGCCCGGTCGGTCAGCCCGACCTCGGCCA
>NZ_JAVREN010000134.1:0-399 GCF_031845405.1 Streptomyces boetiae | reverse complement strand
CACTTCTCACACCCCTCGTCCTGAAGGACTCCGCCCGGGACGCCCTGACCACGGCCCTCGCCGACGCGGGACAACCGGCCACAACCGGGCCGCCCTCCTTGATCAGGCCCTCGGCCAACACTCAGCCGGTCCGGGTCGTGCTCGCTCGTCTCGGAGGCGATCCGGTCGGCGGACGGCGGCGCGGAAATACGAAACAGTCCGCCCCGGATCGGTCACCACGCGAATACCGGAGTCGGCCATCGCCTTCGTCGTGGGTCACCGGATCGCCCCGCTTCACTCGGCCCTGGTCGATCGCCTGATGTCTCCTTCAGTCGCGAACGTGTCGGATCTGAGCGGTCCGTCGTGTCCCTGATCCGTCTTCGTACTCGACCGTCGAGTCGGCCATGCGCCACAGCAGGG
>NZ_JAVREN010000133.1:0-402 GCF_031845405.1 Streptomyces boetiae | reverse complement strand
CGCAGCTCCGGGGTGCCTGGCATCTACACGAATCGACGCCGGATCAACCGCTGGACAGGTTCTGCTCGTTCTCCTCGGCGGCAGCCTTGGTCGGCTCGCCCGGCCAGGGGGCGTACGCGTCGGCCAACAGCTGGCTGGATGCCTTCGCCCACTGGCGCAAGGCCCAGGGGCTGCCTGCGACGGCGATCGCATGGGGAGCCTGGTCCGAGTTCGGGCAGGGGCAGAAGCTGGCGCAGGACGAGGCCATGGCGATCCAGCCTGACGACGGTGCCTACGCGTTCGACTCGCTGCTCCGCCACGATCGGAATCACACCGGCTATGCGCCGGTGGCGGGTGCGCCATGGTTGGCGTCGTTCGCGCAGACCCGGCCGTTCGCCGAAGCGTTCCGGAACCTCGACAAGG
>NZ_JAVREN010000132.1:0-421 GCF_031845405.1 Streptomyces boetiae | reverse complement strand
ACAGCACCGCGGCCAGGCCGACCGCGCCCGCGATCAGGCCGGCCCGCATCGAGGACAGGCCCAGCGTCGCCGAAACGGTCTCGGCTTCAGAGGACTCGAACGACAGCGGCAGCGAGCCGTACTTCAGCACATTGGCCAGTTCCTTGGCCGAGTCCGAAGTGAACTGGCCGGTGATCTGGGTGTTGCCGCCGGGGATGGGTTCCCGGATCTCGGGCGCGCTGACCACCTGCGAGTCGAGGGTGAACGCCGTCTGCGTACCCACGTTCGCCGCGGTGAAGTAGGCCCAGGTCTTGGCGCCCCCGCTCTTGAAGGTCACGTCGACGACGTACTGGCCCTGCTGCTGGTTCAGCCCGGAGGTGGCGTCGGCGATCTCCTCGCCGCTCATGATCGACTTGCTCAGCAGGTAGACCGTCTGGCCGTC
>NZ_JAVREN010000131.1:0-427 GCF_031845405.1 Streptomyces boetiae | reverse complement strand
CGGCCGCCCTGGCGGGCCGGGACGGCGCCAGCGTGCGGACCAGCGTCTGGCAGGTGCGCAGCCACGGGTGGGCGGCCGGGTCCAGGCTCCGTTCCTGCGGCGCGTCCGGCTCCGCCGGCGGTATCCGCAGCGCGCCCAGGACGACGCCGTCGCTCTCGTCCACGAGCAGGTCGAGCCGCCGTTCCACCCCGTCGAGCACCGCCCGCCCGTCGCGGCCCGCGTCCCACGCGCGCGCCTTCCCCCGCGTGGGCACCGCCGTGGACGGTGACGGAACGTAAGGGGGGTTGCTGACGACGACGTCCCCGGACCTGTCCGTGAGCGAGGCCATGTCACCCCGCAGGACCCGCACCCGCAGGTGGGACCGCCGTGCGGTGAGACGGGTGGCCAGCACCGCCCGCCGGGACACGTCGAGCGCCGTCACCCGGGC
>NZ_JAVREN010000130.1:0-427 GCF_031845405.1 Streptomyces boetiae | reverse complement strand
ATGACCTGCACCCCGCGGGCCGCCAGGTCCGGTCTCGCCCGCCCCAACCAGCCGCCGACAACCGGCAGACCCTCGACACCCCGGTAGGCCGATACCGCACCACCCACGACGGTGGCCGCCGCACCGGCGGCAACCGTCACCGCAGGATGATCCGCCAGGCCGGGCACGGATGGAATGGTAGCCGCGACCAGGACCCACACACATCAGCGGGAATCCCGCTAACACCGGTTGCCTGTGGACAACTTGTGGATGGTTTTCCACGGGCCCGATATCACCGCTGTTCATACCGCATGTATTTGAATTACACGCTTGTGAGTAGGAATGTGTGTCGATGGCCTGTCGCAAACTTCACCCGACTCACCGCTTCAGGGCGGCGAGTGCGACCGCGGCGGCGTTGGCGCCGCACATGCCGTGCGCTCCGGGCCCC
>NZ_JAVREN010000129.1:0-430 GCF_031845405.1 Streptomyces boetiae | reverse complement strand
CTTCGGAGGAAATCGGCCCTCGTCGAGGCCCGTGCTGAACCGCTCCAGTCGCCTTGCCGCGTCGGTGAGATCGTGCTTGGCCGCGGCCGTAATGACCGGCAGCTTCCGGGTCAGCGCCATCCGTACGCCCTCCGGGACTTGCAGTGCGCGCACTGGTGTGTGCGCTTCCTTGCTCCGGTCCGCGACTGCCGCATGGAGCTTGAGTTGGCCGTCGTGTCCCATGCACAGATTGTGCCATCTGGGGCGAGTTGTCGCCTGCGGGGGTCGCAACTGGTACCTCAAACGGCCTTCCGGGCGGGTGCGGAAGTCTCGGACGCAAGGGTCGACTACCCCGACAACAACCCTTATAACGTGGGAAGTTGACGAACGGTCCTGGTCCACGCAGGGCCGTTCGGGTGCAGACACGCCTGTACCCCCGATCGGGCTGATC
>NZ_JAVREN010000128.1:0-434 GCF_031845405.1 Streptomyces boetiae | reverse complement strand
CGCTCGACCTGTCCTCGCTGGACTCCGTCGCGGCGCTCGGCGGCTCCCTGGCCGAGGAGGGGCGGCCCATCCATCTCCTGGTGAACAACGCGGGCGTCATGACCCCGCCCGACCGGCAGACCACCGCCGACGGGTTCGAGCTGCAGTTCGGCACCAACCACCTCGGGCACTTCGCCCTCGTCGGACGCCTGCTGCCCCTCCTCCAGGCCGGACAGGCCCGGGTGACCTCTCAGATCAGCGTCTCCGCGGACCGGAACGCGATCAACTGGGACGACCTGAACTGGGAGCGCTCCTACAACGGCATGGGGGCCTACAGCCAGTCGAAGATCGCTTTCGGCCTCTTCGGCCTCGAACTCGACCGGCGAGGCCGGGCCGAGGGCTGGGGCCTCACGAGCAACCTGTCCCATCCGGGCGTCGCCCCGACGAGCCTGCTC
>NZ_JAVREN010000127.1:0-434 GCF_031845405.1 Streptomyces boetiae | reverse complement strand
CAAACGCCTCGCCAACCGCTGGGAACGCCGACTCGACCTGCACAACGCCCTCGTCTCCCTCGCCAGCGGCCTCATCTGCTGGCGACGCCTGAAACACCACACACCATGATCGTGTTACGAGCTCTAACGAGCTCATGCATGGCTGGCCGCAAACCCCCTTCCTCCTGACTCGGCTCATGATTCGCTGATTTCGGAGTCTGCAGGGCTGTGACCTGGGGTGTCGCCGTGGGAGGCACACAGTAACAGCTCATCTCATTTGGTTAGTCGCGGTAGCGGATGAGGGTGCAGGCGATGCTGGTGAAGGCCAGAAGTGGCTGGCTGTGCGTTCGTAGCGGCGGTGCAGGCGTCGGAAGCCGTGGAGCCATGCGGTTGGGTCGGCCGCGCGGTGAGGTGCTTGCCGTGAGGGCGGGTCCTGTTCCGCGCGGCCTCCCGCC
>NZ_JAVREN010000126.1:0-445 GCF_031845405.1 Streptomyces boetiae | reverse complement strand
GTGCGGTAATAGCCGTCCTCGTCGAACATCTCGGCGGTGATCTCCGGGCGCTTGTAGTACCCGGGGAACATCTGCTCGGACTTCACCAGCAGCTCACCGCGGGGGTGGGGCTGGTCGGTGCGGAAGTAGCCCAGATCCGGGACGTCGACCAGCTTGTAGTCGATCACCGGCGGTCGCTGGATGCGGCCGTCGACGAAGACCGAACCGGCCTCGGTCGAGCCGTAGCCCTCCAGCAGGTGCATGTCGAGAAGGCGCTCCACCCAGGCCTTCATCTCGGCCGAGATCGGCGCGGAACCGGTCATCGCGGAGACGAACCGCCCGCCCAGAAGGTCCTCACGGACCTCGGCGAGCACCGCGTCCTCACTGCCGCCGGAGCGGTCGAGACGGCTCTGGTACTCACCGAACAGCATGTCCCAGATGCGTGGCACGAAGCTCAGCTGCGTGG
>NZ_JAVREN010000125.1:0-450 GCF_031845405.1 Streptomyces boetiae | reverse complement strand
GGTCGCAGGTTCGAATCCTGTCCCCGCTACCAAGAGGAAATGGCCCTCGGAGGAAACTCCGGGGGCCATTTTCATTCACATCGAGGCTGGTTCGGGGCCGGCTCACTTCGTGAGTTTTTCCCGCATCCCAGGCGCGAGAACGCCGGTAAGAGTGTCCCAGCTCACCGTGACCGGGTAGTAGTCGCCGAGCACGTGGGCGACCGGGATGTAGACGACCAGTCCGTCGTCGTCGGGCAGCCAGTTGGCGAGCTGATCCGCAACCGGTTCGGGCGCAGACTGGTTGGCCAGCTTCTCGTCGGTCGCCATCGCGGACTTGACCCCATCGACCAGCGCGGTCAACCCGGCGGTCTGGTCGGCGAACAGGTCGGTGATCATGATCGGTTCGGCGGTGTGGGCATCGATCACCGTGGTCGCGACGGCGTTGAACGGATGCGCCGCGTGGTCGACGAA
>NZ_JAVREN010000124.1:0-455 GCF_031845405.1 Streptomyces boetiae | reverse complement strand
ATCATGATGGGTGGCAGCGATGTTCAGGGTCAACCGGGCCAGTTCCGGGGCGCTGCTGACCACATCGGCGGTGCTGTGCAGCACCGCGCCTGCCCGCGCCGGGTCGAAATGTGGTCCGGGCACCCGGGTCCGGAAAGCGTCCGCATCCCAGCCGGCGGTGGGGTTCGGCGCGGTGGCTCCGGCCCCGATCGCCGACAGATCGTCGGCATGCCCGGTGTCGACGTCGTCGCCGGACAGCGGCAGCATCGCGCAGCGGTAGAAGTCGAGAACCTTGCGATCCAACTGGTCGACGGTGGTCATCCGCAGCGCTGCCAGGCCGGTGGCCGCCCGTCCAGGCTTCGTCGAATTCTGTTTGAGACCAACCACTTCGGTCCGGGTGTACAAGGTGTCCCCGATTACCGGGCAGCGGTGGAACGCCAGACCCCGGTAGAACAGGTTTGCCTTGACCCGTTGGG
>NZ_JAVREN010000123.1:0-456 GCF_031845405.1 Streptomyces boetiae | reverse complement strand
CTCGTCGACTCGCGGCGACACGTAATCGTCTCCGCGGTAGTAGTCGACGATGCCTCGCGAGCAGGCCCGGTTCTTGGTCACCTTGTCGGCCACCACGCCCATGCCGGTCTCGGCGACCGCTTCCGCGGCGAAGCGTTCGGCTTCGGCATAGCCGGCTTCGGCCACCGCGTTGACGATGGCGGTCACCGTCGCGGCGTCGTAATCGGCGTATGCCGCCGCGGCCCAACGGGCCCGCTCCAGCATGTGGCCTGCCTGTGCGGTACTGGTCATGACGCCTTACGTCCTCTCACGACGGTCTCTGCCCTGGCCACCGCGACGGCGAGGCGGTCCAGGACGTCCTCGCAGAGCTCGCGCGAGAGCAGCAGACCCGGTTTGAATTGCAGGACACGGGGATCCAGTGTCGAGAAGATCGCCCACACTCCGTTCTCGTAGAGTTCCCGCATCACGAACTTGGCC
>NZ_JAVREN010000122.1:0-457 GCF_031845405.1 Streptomyces boetiae | reverse complement strand
CCCGTGGGGCAGAAGGGGATGGGCATCCTGTTCGCGGCGCTGGTCGGCGCGATCATCTGGAACCTCATCACCTGGTACTACGGTCTCCCCTCCTCGTCCTCGCACGCGCTGTTCGGCGGCATGGTCGGCGCGGCGCTGGCCGGTGGGACGGACGTCATCTGGTCCGGGGTGCTGGAGAAGATCGTCATCCCGATGTTCCTCTCCCCGATCATCGGCCTGGTCGTCGGCTATCTGGTGATGGTCGGCATCCTGTGGATGTTCCGGAACGCCAACCCGCACAAGGCCAAGCGCGGCTTCCGGATCGCGCAGACGGTCTCGGCGGCGGGTATGGCGCTCGGCCACGGACTCCAGGACGCGCAGAAGACGATGGGCATCGTGGTGATGGCCCTGGTCATCGCCGATATCGAGGGCCCCAACGACGAGATCCCGGTCTGGGTCAAGGTCGCCTGTGCGGTGA
>NZ_JAVREN010000121.1:0-461 GCF_031845405.1 Streptomyces boetiae | reverse complement strand
CGTCGGGGGCGCTGCACCCGCTCGGCGGTGTCGGCGACGTCCACCGGCAATGCCACCAGCACGCCGCTGAACCGGTTGCCCGAGATCCGGTCCGGCGAGAAGTCGAAGCTCATCGGCACCGAGGCCAGCAACGGATGATCGGCCTTGCCGTCGTATTTGAGCGACAGCTTGCGCAGCGCCCCCGACGACATGGCCAGCACCAGGTCGTTGATGGTGACCCCGAGCGCCTTGCTGGTCTCCTTGACATCGGCCAATGCCAGTGTGGCCGTGGCGAACAGGCGTTTCTCGTCCAGTATGTGGTTCATGAAGCTGGGCGGCGGGGTGAAGGGGCGGGTCAGCTCCGGCGACAGCTTGCGGCTGCTGCGTCGCACCCGTCCGACCCCTTGGGTCGTGTAGCGGACGGTCCCGGGCAACCTGCCGAGCTGACGCATGTGATCGGCGAACGCCGAGCGCACCAGCTC
>NZ_JAVREN010000120.1:0-468 GCF_031845405.1 Streptomyces boetiae | reverse complement strand
AACTCACCACAGCCCGCAGATCGCCGGCGACCGGGGCTTGGCGGGCCAAGATCGTGAACGCGTCGGTTTCCAGCCGGGCGCACTCACAGGTGATGTCGCTGTAGTCGGCGATCACGGCTTCGGCGATCTGCAGGTCGGGTGCAAGTAACGCATCGGTGGCGCGGGCCATGGCCTCGCCGGTGCAGTCGCACAGCGCAGCGATCCGGGCGTTGAGATCGTCGAGCTGCCGGTGAAACACAGTGCGCATAGCCATTGAGAGTAAGGGGCGGCGCCGCAAGCTGCCAGAGGCCCCACGGCAAGCAGCGGGTAAACGCGTAGCGCCACATCCCTGGACTTGGCTCGGATGTATCACGTCGGCCGGTGGTGGCGGGTCCCGGCGCCAGACCCCTCAGCGCACAGCAACACCGCATCGACCATCTCGGCGCGGGACGCCCGTGTCGATAACCATTCGGCCACACCGTCATCGAC
>NZ_JAVREN010000119.1:0-470 GCF_031845405.1 Streptomyces boetiae | reverse complement strand
CTACCGAGGGGCCCGTCGCATAGAAGATCTGTTCCTGTCCGTCCTTCATACGCGCGACGTACTCCGGCAGCGTCGTCACGCCCCCGTCGCCGTTCTCGGCGTCTGAGAATGTCGAGGCGAAGGACGAAATCCGCAGCAGCGTGTCCTGATTGTCCATATCGGACATCAGACCTTCTTTGAGGACGGCGCCGAATTGCGTCCAGAAGGTGCGATAGTCCTCGGGCTTGCTCGACTGGAGATCCGCGATGGTCGTCAGAACCTTCTTGGTCAGCCGACGACGTATGGCGGTGACCTGCCGGTCCTGTTGCAGGATCTCGCGAGAGACATTCAGTGACATGCCCTGTGCGTCAACGACACCCTTGACGAAGCGCAGATAGCCGGGCATGAGCTCTTCGCAATCTCCCATCACGAAGACGCGCTTGATGTAGAGCTGGACGCCGGCCTTGGCGTCCCTGGTGAACAGGTCGAAG
>NZ_JAVREN010000118.1:0-473 GCF_031845405.1 Streptomyces boetiae | reverse complement strand
ACATGCTATCGCTGACCTGGAACGCGCCGCAGGCCGCCTTCGACGACCCGGGCAACTTCTTCGAGGGCCGCGGCGTGGACGGCGTCTACTTCCCCTTCCCCAAGTCGCAGGAATTCCTCGGCATGCGCGGCCTGCCCACCTTCCTCGCCTCCGACGTTATCAAGGCGCCCGACGTGGAACGCGACATCCGCGCCTATCAGGCGCACCTGACCGAGGTGTTCGGCAAGGACTGACCCGCCCCCGAGGATGTACGGGACTCCGTTCAGACATCCACCACCGCCTGCGCCAGCCAGCGGCCGTCGGCCCGGCGAGCCACCTTCAGCTCGCAGAACGACACGCCCTTGACCTCCGCCGCCGGCTGGTGGCGCGCCACGTCCACGGGCTCGCCCCGGACCGTGGCGCGCAGGCGGCCATCCTCGATATGCACCTCGAAGCGCGAGAACAGCAGGCGCCGGGTGGCCATCTCGAACACC
>NZ_JAVREN010000117.1:0-475 GCF_031845405.1 Streptomyces boetiae | reverse complement strand
CTTCGTGTTCACCGTCGCAGGCGCGAGTCCCGCACTGCTGGACTCACCGGTGGCTTGGACGGCGACTCGGTTCGTGCAAGGCTTCGGCTACGCGCTGATCGTGTCGAGCGTCGCCTCGGTCATCGGCGGTCTGCCCAACACGGCAGAGCGCACCCTGGGTTACTCCCTCTGGATCACCACGTACAGCATCGGCGCCGGCGCGGGACCGTTGATCGGCCGTGCGTTCGTCGATGGCGGCGCGTACACCATGCTGTTCTGGCTCCCCGCCGCGATCGCTCTCGTGGTGGGAGTGTTCGCGACCCTGCTGTTGCGCAGTATCAATCTGGGCCAGGCCGCTTCCACCAAAATCGATGTCGCTTCTTCCGTCCTGGCTTTCCTCGGCTTCGGACTCTTCGTAGCAGGTCTGCAGAGTCACGGTCCGGCGCTCGGACGAGTACTGGCGACCGCTGCCGGCTGCGGCGTCCTGGCGGTATTC
>NZ_JAVREN010000116.1:0-479 GCF_031845405.1 Streptomyces boetiae | reverse complement strand
ATGTCCTCCTGGCAGATCGGGGTCCCCGACTCCGCCTCGTCCCAGCGGTTCTCGCGCCGCAGGTGGTGACGGATCGAGGCGTGCAGGAGCCGCACCTTCTGCGCCGCCGGGATGAACCTGCTGCCCGCCTCGAACGCGCCGGGCTGCATCAGGTAGACCGTGAACTGGCCGGTCTCCGCCATCCGTTTGGACGGGTACTTCAGTCCGTGCGTCGCCCCCAGGAGCCTCGCCACGGGCGGGACGAGATAGCAGGCGGGCATGGCAGCGAAGGACAGCGCGGTGGAGATGTGCACGTTGTTGTCGATGAAGAACAGACGCGCCTTCTCCATCTGCGACCAGTCCACCCAGGACGGCGGGGCACTGGTCGCGGCCAGATACTCCCGGGCCACCTCGGGCAGCCCGTCGGGCAGCGGGGAGCCGACGGTGGAGACGTACCGCATCAGCGTGTTGAACTTGCCCACCTCCCCGCGGTCGAAGAG
>NZ_JAVREN010000115.1:0-501 GCF_031845405.1 Streptomyces boetiae | reverse complement strand
GCCATGGAGCCCGAAGACGAGTCCTGCGGCAAAGTCGACAAGTCGCTTCGCGTCCGTATCGTCCATCTCCGTGAGATTCATGATCACCGGAGTGCCCTCACGGAAGTGTTCCCCGATGGTACGGGCCTCGTTGTAGGTCCTGGGGTGCAGCGTGGTGATGCGGTACGGCTCCCGCTCGGACACGACCTTGGGCATGATCACCGGTGCGTTCTTCTCCATGTTCGGACGTTCGGGTGTGATGGATGCCACGGGGGCGATCCGGGCGGGTCGCGCGCTTTCCGCGGGGAGCTGAACCGGCTCGCGCTGGGCGGGCGGTTGCACTACTCGTACCGGTTCGTCCCTTTCGCGCTCGCGCTCACGCTCGCGTTCCACCTGGTGCGGCGGCTGGTGCCGACGCCGCTCGGGCTCCGGCTCGGGCTCGAAGTCGTCATCGGGGTCGAAGCCCCGGCCGTCGTACCCATCGTCCTCCACGAGGCCGAGGTAGACCGCCATCTTGCGCAT
>NZ_JAVREN010000114.1:0-504 GCF_031845405.1 Streptomyces boetiae | reverse complement strand
ATCGACTGACGTCAGCATCCACTGATACTGTCACACCGGCGGGCGGCGGGGCCACCCCCGGCCTTCGCGCCGGCCCGCCCGCGCACCGCCCCGCACGCCCGCAGACCCGCGGAGGTTCCCATGGCCGTCCCGTCAGTGCCGCCGCTCCCCGATCCCCGTCTGGCCACGGGCGCACAGCGGCTCGCGGAGCGCTGGGCCGGCCACTACGCCGAGGAGACCGTGCGCACCCTGCTTGCAGACTCCTACCGGCAGATGGCCGCCCATGCCCGGGTCCGCGCCCACCTGGTCCTTCTGGCCGAACGCCTTGCCGCCGAACGCCTGGAGGCCTTGGCGCACAGCGAGGCCCCGCCGGGGCGCCGGCCGCCGCGGGTGCTGTTCGTGTGCAGTCACAACGCCGGCCGCTCCCAGCTCGCCGCCGCCCTGCTGACCCTGCGGGCGGGCGGGCGGGTCGCCGTCCCCTCCGCCGGCACCCACCCCGCCGCCCACGTCCACCCCGCGGACGAG
>NZ_JAVREN010000113.1:0-509 GCF_031845405.1 Streptomyces boetiae | reverse complement strand
CTGCCGGGCTTCGCATCGTACCGACGTGCTGGATGGTGGCCGAGTACATCGACAAGCATCCGGAGTATGCCGACATCACCGACCGGTGAGCATTCCGTTCAGCGCTTCACTGAACGTGGGTCGGCCGCGACGAGGGTGAGGATGGCTTCGGTCAGCCGGTCCAAGTAGTCGTCGTCGGCGTCCATCTGCATAACTGACTGGCGCCAGTAGAGCGCTCCCCCGATCGTGTCGAGCGCGACGTCGATATCGGCGTCGGCGGCGATCTCGCCGCGCTCCCGGGCTCGCTCGAAGAGCTGAGCAGCCTTGAGCCGCCGGGGTTCTCGTATCTGGCCGGCGATAGTTGCTGAGTAGTCGGGATCGCGGGCGGCCTCGGCGAGCAGGTCCGGGATGATGGTGCGGGCCAGCAGATGGGTCAGCGCCTCGCGCCCGTTCTGCAGGTACGCCCGGATGTCCCCTCGAATCGTGCCGGTGTCGGGGACGTCGATCGCGGCGACAGCCACCTTGGTCAC
>NZ_JAVREN010000112.1:0-510 GCF_031845405.1 Streptomyces boetiae | reverse complement strand
GGATCTGGGGCGCGCTGGCCGGCGTCGCCTCCGTCTGCGGCGTCCGGGCCGGGGGGCTGATCACCGAAGGGCCGGGCTGGCGCTGGGTGGTCCTCATCAACGTCCCGATCGCCGCCGCAGCGGTCGCCTGCGCGCCACCAGTTCCAGCGTGATCGCCACCGCCACGCTCTGCCCGGCCATCAGCGCCACCAGCACGAACAGCTGCACCGCCCCGGCCGCCGCCGGGGAGGCGCCGCCCAGCAGCATCCCGACGAACGCCCCCGGCAGCGTGACGAGCCCCACCGTCCGGGTCTGGTCCAGCCCCGGGATCAACGCCCCCGAGGCGGCCCGCCGCGCGATCTCCAGCCGCGCCTCCCGCGCCGGGAGCCCGAGCGCCATCGCCGCCTCCACCTCCCCGCGCCTGGCTGCCAGCTCCTCCAGCGCGCGCCGCCCGGCCAGCGCGGTCACGGTCAGCGAGCCGCCGATGAGGATCCCCGCCACCGGGATCAGCGCGATCCCGCGCACCGGGAC
>NZ_JAVREN010000111.1:0-624 GCF_031845405.1 Streptomyces boetiae | reverse complement strand
GATTACAGCGACGTCCCGCGGTACGACCACGTGAAGGTCGTGGGCGCGGTCAACTACGCCGCGGTCTTTCCGGCCTGCCGTGCGGCCGTTCACCACGGCGGGGCGGGAACGCTGGCGGCCAGCCTGCGCGCGGGGGTGCCCACCTTGGTGCTGTGGATCGACGGCGTGCAGCCGGTGTGGGCGTCCCGCGTCAAACTGCTGAATGTCGGTGCAGTACGGAGCTTCTCCAGCACCACCCAAGACACATTGGTCGCGGATCTGGGCAAGGTCCTCGACCCCGCGTGCGCTGCCCGTGCGCGCAGCGTCGCCGCCCGGATGGTCCCGGCTGCCGAGAGCGTGGCGCGGACCGCCGACCTGATCGAGAGCTATGCACGTCAGAGGTGTTCGGCCTGAGCCCTACACACCGCCGCCGATGCGAACTGTCAACCAGCCAATTCCCTGAACACACTGTGAGTCAACATGTTTGAAGCATCCGAATCCAGACGGGCCGGGACCCGCCGTCACCGGTCCCGTATTCACCGCTGCCAGGGTGGTGCCCATGCCTGAACGGCTCAAACTCAGCACCCGAGTGTGGCTGAAGGCGGTACGCGCCGAATACTGGCTGGCGCGCAACCTGTTGCCCGA
>NZ_JAVREN010000110.1:0-691 GCF_031845405.1 Streptomyces boetiae | reverse complement strand
CCCACCACCCACGCGATGGCCCACGACACGACGGCCAACTGCACGGCCGCCCGCACCCCCGCCCCCACGATCGCCCGCGCATACCCCCGCCCGACATCCCGCACCAGATGCGCGACGGCCGCCACCCCCGCCGCCGCGACGAGCAACACCCCCAACAACACGGCCAACGGCACCCCGACGGGCACCAACTCCGCATCCCCCTTCCCCAGGACCACCACGCGGGCCACCCTAGAACGCCCGCCGGGGCTTTCTCCCTCGGACGGCCACGAGACGGGTGACGTAGAGGACGGTGGCGCGTCGCATGGTGTACGAGGTCCCGTCGTGGAAGTCCAGCCGCCTCCCGCCCCGCGGCAGGGCGGTCATGTCGCGGACGGTGAACACCTGGCCCCCCACGAGCAGTTGATCCCCCACCCGCACCGAGGTGGCATCCACGGTCACCGGCACGTGCATGCCGCTCACCGCGCGCCCTCCTCGAACCGCGCCAGCGCCGCGCGGCGGTCCTCGTGGCACCAGCAGTCGCAGGACTGGTACACCACCGGCAGATCCTTCGGGGACGGCGGCACCTGCCCCTTCGTGCACTCCCGGTGCGCCTGCATATGGCACTCCGCCGACCGGTAACTCTCCACCGGCCGGGGCCGCACCGACGTCGCCGCCAGCAACGCCGCGTGCAGCCGCACGGGATCCGTCAGCC
>NZ_JAVREN010000109.1:0-695 GCF_031845405.1 Streptomyces boetiae | reverse complement strand
CCAGACAGCCAGGAGGTTGGCTTAGAAGCAGCCATCCTTGAAAGAGTGCGTAATAGCTCACTGGTCGAGTGATTCTGCGCCGATAATGTAGCGGGGCTCAAGTACACCGCCGAAGTCGTGTCGCCACACTTGTTGTGGTGGGTAGGGGAGCGTCGTGTGCTGGGTGAAGCGGCCCTGGAAGGGTGTCGTGGACGGTTCACGAGTGAGAATGCAGGCATGAGTAGCGTGATGCACGTGGGAAACGTGTGCGCCGATTGACTAAGGGTTCCTGGGTCAAGCTGATCTGCCCAGGGTAAGTCGGGGCCTAAGGCGAGGCCGACAGGCGTAGTCGATGGATAACCGGTTGATATTCCGGTACCCGCCGTGAAGCGCCAGCGCTGAATCTCCTGATGCTAAGCCCGTGAAGCCGCCCCCTGTAGCCTTCGGGTGAGGGGGGAGTGGTGGAGCCGGTGGCCCGAGGGGGTAGTAGGTGAGTGATGGGGTGACGCAGGAAGGTAGTCCAGCCCGGGTGGTGGTTATTCCCGGGGTAAGGGTGTGGCCCGAGTGGCAGGTAAATCCGCCGCTCAACAGGGTGAGGCCTGATGCCGAGCCGATTGTGGTGAAGTGGATGATCCTATGCTGTCGAGAAAAGCCTCTAGCGATGTTTCATGGTGGCCCGTACCCTAAACCGACTCTGGTGGTCAGGTAGAGTATAC
>NZ_JAVREN010000108.1:0-713 GCF_031845405.1 Streptomyces boetiae | reverse complement strand
GGCGGGTGGGCGGGGGCGCGGGCGGCCCGGCGGGGAAGCCGGGGCCGCTCTTGGCGGTGGTGGCGTTGGCCAGGTCCGAGGCGGACGGCGGCTGCTTGGGGAACGCCCGGCCGCCCGGCTGTCCGGGCGCTCCGGGTGCGGGCGGCGGGCCCACGGGGGCGCCGGGCGGGGGCGGGGGAGTGCCGGGCGGGCCCTGCGGACCGGCGCCGGGGGCGGCCGGCGGCGGGGGCGAGGGCGGGCCCGCGTCGGGGAGCGAGGAGACGACCCGGGTCTTGGGCAGGCCGCTGCCGGAGGGCAGCACGGCCGTCCTGGCCTCGGAGGCCGCACCGGGGGGCGGCGGACTCCCGCCGGGACCCGGGCCCCGGTCGGTCGCCCTGGGCGGGGCGAACACGGTCTGCGGCGGCGCCATCGACTCCGCCCCGTCACCGCTGTCGGAGGTGTCGGTCCCCGCCCACGGGGAGTCCGCCGCGCCCGGGTCCACGTCCTTGCCGGCCCAGGGGCTCGACGCGGCGGGGGCGGGCGCGGGCGCCTTGGGCGGCGCGGCCCAGGGCGGCGGCGCGTCCAGCGACTCGGGGCCGTCGTCCGGGCGTTCCCCGGACGGAGGCTCGTCGGCGCGCGAGGCGCCGGGGAGGGGCGGGGGTGCCCAGGCCGGTGCGTCGCCGGAGGGCGCGCCGAACGGCTCGGGCTGGTCCGGGCGTTTCCCCGCGGGCGGC
>NZ_JAVREN010000107.1:0-738 GCF_031845405.1 Streptomyces boetiae | reverse complement strand
ACCCAGTGCACCTCGTCGAACGCGGCGTAATCCACGTTGCGGGGATAGATGCTCGAGCCGAGGCCGCGCATGACGCGGGTCGCGGCGGGCTGACCGAAGATCGTCGAGCCGATGGTGTCGACCCCGATCAGCCGCAGGTTCGGGTTGAACTCACGCAGCACCCGCGCCACTCCGGCCGAATGCCCGCCGGTGCCAACGGAGCAGACCAGCACGTCGACATGGCCGATCTGGGCATTGAGTTCCAGTGCCAGCGGCCGGTAAGCCTCGACGTTGTCCGGGTTGTTGTACTGGTCCGGGTACCAGGCGTTCTCGTCAGCGGCGAGCAGTTCGGCCACCCGGTCCCGCCGGGCCTGCTGCCACCCCCCGGTGGGATGCGGTTCGGTCACCGTCGACACCTGGGCACCGTAGGCGGTCAACATGCGCTCGATGATGGGTTCCAGACCCGGATCGGTCACCAGGGTCACCGGGTGGTGGTAGATCGTTCCCGCGAATGCGAGCCCCAAACCCAATGTGCCACTGGTCGATTCGATGATGTGGCCGCCGGGTTTCAGGTCGCCGCGGGCCCGGGCCTGTTCGACCATGTGCATGGCGGGCCGGTCCTTCATACCGCCGGGGTTGAAACCTTCGAGTTTCGCCCAGAATCCGCGCCCGGCGTCGGCGAACGGAGTGGACACCCACAGCGTGGGAGTGTGACCGACCATGGTGTTGGGACCGCGGTTTCGGCGCAGTACGTGGAAT
>NZ_JAVREN010000106.1:0-742 GCF_031845405.1 Streptomyces boetiae | reverse complement strand
ACCCCGGACCCCCGGCCCCCGCCCGCAGTTCGCGGCGGCCGTCTCGGGCATCGTGATGGCGGTGGCGGCCCTGGTGATCGTGGCCGCGACGTACACGGTCCAGCTCGTCTACAAGGACTACTACGACTGCGTCTCCGACTCCCTGACGGCCCCCTCCCGCGAAGCCTGCGAAGACCTCCTGCCGGAGCGCCTGCGCCCGGTCCTGGGCGAGCAGGAGTAGCCCCTGCCGGAGGCAGGCCGACGAGCGCGCGGCAGTGTCCGCGGTCGGCGCCAGGCCCTTCCGCCCCCTGCGAACCCCCCGCCGGGGGCGGCCGGGGGCGGCGATGCCCCTCGGCGGTGCCAGGGACGTCCGGGCGCTGCGGCGCTCCGCCGGGGCGGGACGTTCGCGGAGCAGCCGGGCGACCGGCGATGCCCGCCGGGCGGTGCCACGCGCGTCCGCGCGCCGGGGGCGTTGGGCGCGCCGGTACGCCGGGCGCAACGCGGTTGCCCCGGGCCGTCGTCGAAGCGGGCCGCTGTCGGGCGGCGTTCGGGAGCCGCGCGCGCCGGGCCGGTTCACCGCGCGGCGACGTGGCGCGTTCGCCTTCCCGCGCCACCGCGAACCCCAGGGGGCGCGCCCGCCCGGGATCGGGGGCGTCGGCCAACGTCCGACAGCCGCCCAGCGCGGCGTCAGTCCTCCGGGGGGATGTCCGGGACGAGGGTGCCGGAGCGTTTGCGGAGGGCGGACCAGCGGGTGGTGCGGGGG
>NZ_JAVREN010000105.1:0-819 GCF_031845405.1 Streptomyces boetiae | reverse complement strand
CGTAACAAGGTAGCCGTACCGGAAGGTGCGGCTGGATCACCTCCTTTCTAAGGAGCATCGTGCCCGCGCCGGGCGAGTGTCCTGGCGGGGCCAGCTCATGGGTGGAACGTTGACACGCTTTATCCGACAGCACGCTGTTGGGTGTCTGAGGGAATGGTCCCTCGGCACGTACCCCAACCAGCCGGCGGGCGGTAGCCCGGCCGGGGTTGAGGGTGTGGTGGTTGTCAAGTGCACAGTGGACGCGAGCATCTGTGGCCAAGTTGTTAAGGGCGCACGGTGGATGCCTTGGCACCAGGAACCGATGAAGGACGTGGGAGGCCGCGATAGACCCCGGGGAGTTGTCAACCGAGCTGTGATCCGGGGGTGTCCGAATGGGGAAACCCGGCAGTCGTTATGGGCTGTCACCCGCCGCTGAATGTATAGGCGGTGTGGAGGGAACGCGGGGAAGTGAAACATCTCAGTACCCGCAGGAAGAGAAAACAACCGTGATTCCGGGAGTAGTGGTGAGCGAAACCGGAGGAGGCTAAACCGTCTGTGTGTGATACCCGGCAGGGGTTGCGCGGGCGGGGTTGTGGGAGTTCTCTTGATCGTTCTGCCGGACGGTCGGCGAGTAAGAAATCGCAGGTATAGGCGAAGGGCATGCGAAAGGCCCGGCGCAGAGGGTAAGACCCCCGTAGCTGAAATGTCTGCGACTCGTTTGAGGGCCACCCAAGTAGCACAGGGCCCGAGGAATCCTGTGTGAATCTGGCGGGACCACCCGTTAAGCCTAAATATTCCCTGGTGACCGATAGTGGATAGTACCGTGAGGGAATGGTGAAA
>NZ_JAVREN010000104.1:0-836 GCF_031845405.1 Streptomyces boetiae | reverse complement strand
CTCGTTTGAGGGCCACCCAAGTAGCACAGGGCCCGAGGAATCCTGTGTGAATCTGGCGGGACCACCCGTTAAGCCTAAATATTCCCTGGTGACCGATAGTGGATAGTACCGTGAGGGAATGGTGAAAAGTACCGCGGGAGCGGAGTGAAAGAGTACCTGAAACCGTGTGCCTACAAGCCGTGGGAGCCTCGCAATCAGTCTTCGGGCTGGTTGTGGTGACTGCGTGCCTTTTGAAGAATGAGCCTGCGAGTTTGCGGTGTGTTGCGAGGTTAACCTGTGGTGGGGAGCCGTAGCGAAAGCGAGTCCGAAGAGGGCGACTTGAGTAGCATGCCCAAGACCCGAAGCGGGGTGATCTAGCCATGGGCAGGGTGAAGCGTGGGTAAGACTGCGTGGAGGCCCGAACCCACCAGAGTTGAAAATCTGGGGGATGACCTGTGGTTAGGGGTGAAAGGCCAATCAGACTCCGTGATAGCTGGTTCTCCCCGAAATGCATTTAGGTGCAGCGTCGTGTGTTTCTTGCCGGAGGTAGAGCACTGGGTAGGTGATGGGCCTTACCGGGTTACTGACCTTAGCCAAACTCCGAATGCCGGTAAGTGTAAGCGCGGCAGTGAGACTGTGGGGGATAAGCTCCATGGTCGAGAGGGAAACAGCCCAGAGCATCGACTAAGGCCCCTAAGCGTGTGCTAAGTGGGAAAGGATGTGGAGTCGCCCAGACAGCCAGGAGGTTGGCTTAGAAGCAGCCATCCTTGAAAGAGTGCGTAATAGCTCACTGGTCGAGTGATTCTGCGCCGATAATGTAGCGGGGCTCAAGTACACCGCCGAAGTCGTGTCGCCAC
>NZ_JAVREN010000103.1:0-874 GCF_031845405.1 Streptomyces boetiae | reverse complement strand
CCCCGCCCCCCCCCCCCCCCCCGCCCGGGCCGACTATTCGGCGGCCTGCTCGGCGGGAGCCGGCTCGCCGGCGCCGCCCTGCTGCTCGACCTTCGCGCGCAGCGCGTCCGCGGTGCGGACGAGCTTGGTCAGCGGGGCCTGGAAGGTCGCCGCGGCCTTGGCCATGGACGCCTTCATCCCGCCGGCCAGCTTGGCCAGCAGCACCTCGCGGGGCTCCAGCTCCGCGAGCTGCTCGATCTCGCCCGCGGTGAGCGCCTTGCCTTCGAGGACGCCGCCCTTGATGACCAGGGCGGGGTGGTCCTTGGCGAAGTTGCGCAGGCCCTTGGCCGCCTCGACCGGGTCGCCGGTGATGAAGGCGACGGCCGTGGAGCCCTTGAAGAGGTCGTCGATCCCGGTGACCCCGGCCTCGTTGGCCGCGATCTTGGTCAGCGTGTTCTTGGCCACGCGGTACTGGGCGTTGTCGCCGAGCGAGCGGCGCAGCTGCTTCAGCTGCGCCACGGTGAGCCCGGTGTACGCGGTGACGACGGCCGCGTTGGAGGCTTCGAACTTCTGCTTGATCTCCGCGACGGCTGCCGCCTTGTCGGGACGCGCCATAACCTTCGGCCCTCCTTCCGGGTGCGGGGACCGCGGGGTGGGGCCCAGAAGGAACGAAAAACGCCCCGGCGCAGGCGCTCGGGGCGGCGGCGGCAGGACCGGATGGGCCCGGCACGGCCGTTGCTCTCCAACGTCACCTGCGCGGGCCGTCCGCTCCTGCGGAACCTTCGGCTGCCCCGGCGGGGCAGCGGCCAGCGGTCTTTGGCTTCTCGGGGAGCGTACGCCAGCGGCCGGGGGCCCGGCCAAAACGCCCCGCCCCCCGCCGCCGGGCGGGGGCGGC
>NZ_JAVREN010000102.1:0-874 GCF_031845405.1 Streptomyces boetiae | reverse complement strand
GCGTGGGGACCCGCTCCGCGGGTCCCCACGCGCTGCGCGCGTGGGCAGGCCGCCCGCCCGCGGGCGGTGTCCGGCGCGCTGCGCCGGAATCCGAATACCCGCTTCGCGGGAATTTGGAAAAGGGCATGGAATTCGCGCTCCGCGCGAATTCCCCCGCCTCCGCTCCGCTCCGGCGGACACGACCGCGCCTAGGGGGAGGGGGGCGGGCGTGCATCGGTTCGTGGACCATGTGAAGTCCCGGGAACCAGGCGGGTCCCACCCGGAGAGGAGTGCGATCCTGGGGGCGGGCCGGCCCCGAGGCCACCCTCAAGGACCTGACAGGCCGCCAGGAGCAGGGCGAGAAGGGGACACCGTCCTCGCAGGCGTCAGCCTGGGAAAGCGCGGTGCAGTGCGGCACCCGGGGTTGCTAACCTACCGGACGTAACTCGCGAGAGGGAACCTCACTGAACCGCGTGCATCGCACGGGCACACCATGTAGAGTTCCGGATTACTCGGAGGGTCCTGTAGAAATCAGTTTGCCGAAGGTGAGTCGGAAACTTTCTTTCCCTGCCTTCGGGCCTTTAGCGAAAGCGGCAGCCGGTATCTTACCGGCGAACTAGAATACCCGGAAGACTTTCAGGTGTACTGGGCCACGGCGGGGTGGCCTGGATTGAGGGCAGGATATGGACGGCGAACTCGTTACGGCAATCACCGCTACTGCGGTGAGCGTGGCGGCGACCGGTTACGCGGCCTGGCAGACACATATCGCTAAGAGCTCGTAACACGATCTTGTGATGCGGTGCTGGTGGCCGTGTCGGTGTGAGGATTGGGCCGTTCGTGAGGGTGTGAACAACAGGCCGTGGATCGTGGACGACGCGTTGTGGGCGGTGATCGA
>NZ_JAVREN010000101.1:0-1407 GCF_031845405.1 Streptomyces boetiae | reverse complement strand
CCGCGCCCCCTCCCTGACCGGCCCCGACGGCACCCCCTCCGCCCCCCTGCTCGACCGGGACGAGGAACGCCACCGGCTGCACCGCTTCCTCTCCCGCGGGCGCTCGGTCCGCCTCACCGCCCCGCCCGGCGCCGGCCGTTCCGCCCTCCTGGCCGCCGTCGCCCGCGACTGCGCCGACCTCGCCCCGGACGGCGTCATCCGCCTCAGTGGCTACCGCCGCACCCCCGAGGACCTCCTGCACGAGCTGTACGCGGCCGTCCACCACACCCCCGCCTACCGCCCCGGCAGCACCGAACTCGCCGCCGCCCTGCGGGTGATCGGCGCGGTCGTGGTCGTGGACGACCTGGAGTTCGGCGGCGCCGCCCTCGACGAGCTGCTGGACGCCACCCCCGAGTGCGCCTTCCTGCTCGCCGCCCACCCCGGGGTCCCCGGCCCGGAGAACCCCTCCCGCGTGGAGGAGGCCGAGCTGACGGGCCTCGACCTCGACGCCTGCCTGGAGCTGCTGCGCCGCGCCCTCGGCCGTGCCCTGGAGCCGGCCGAGGCCGACTGGGCCGCCGGGGTGTGGCGCGACACCGGCGGGCTGCCCCGGCGGTTCGCCCAGGCCGCCGGAGTCGCCGGCAGCCGCCCCCCGGCCGACCGGCTCGCCACCGCCCTGGCCGACGGCAGCCCCGAGGCCGGCCGCGAGATCCTGCGGTACGCCGTGGCCCTCGGCGGCGAACTCCCCGGCCCCGAGCGCCTGGCCGCCATGACGGGGAACCCCGGCGCCCCCGCCGCCCACGGCGAGCTGCTCACCCACGGCCTGATCGGCATCGCCGGCCTGCGCCACCGCCTCGCCCCCGGCATCCAGGGCGAGCTGCTGGCCGCCGGGTACGGCGAGGGCTCCGCCGACCGCCTCCACACCGCCGCCCAGCACTACGCCTGGTGGCTCTCCCGCCCCGAGGCGACGCATGCCGACGCCGCCGAGGAGGCCGAGGCCCTGCTCGCCGTCGCCACGGCCGCCCTCCGCGCCGGACACGCCGCCGCGGTCTCCGCCCTGGCCCGCGCCGCCGCCCCGCTGCTGGCAGCCGGCCCCCGCTGGGGCGTCTGGGAGGGCATGCTGCACGCCGGCCTGGAGGCCGCCGGCGCCGCCGAAGAGGTCGCCCAGCAGGCGTACTTCCGCCACGAGCTGGGCGTGCTGGCCATCCTCCACGGCCGCTTCGACCGGGCGCGCGCCGAGCTGGAGGCGTCCACCGAGCTGCACTCCGCCGTCGAGGACACCGGCGGCCTGCTGATGGACCGCAGGGCCCTGGCCCTGGTCACGGACCTCACCACCCCGCCCGCCCGCGCGGCCCTGCTCCCCGTCCCCGCGCCCATCGGCCCGCCGCCGCCCCCGGCCGTCGGCGCCGAGGACCAGACCCAGGTGATCCC
>NZ_JAVREN010000100.1:0-1414 GCF_031845405.1 Streptomyces boetiae | reverse complement strand
TTCACAGTGGACGCGAGCATCTGCGGACAAGCCCTCGGCCTATTAGTACCGGTCGACTCCACCCCTCACAAGGCTTCCATCTCCGGCCTATCAACCCCGTCGTCTCCAGGGAGCCTTACCCCATCAAGTGGGTGGGAGTCCTCATCTCGAAGCAGGCTTCCCGCTTAGATGCTTTCAGCGGTTATCCCTCCCGAACGTAGCCAACCAGCCATGCCCTTGGCAGGACAACTGGCACACCAGAGGTCCGTCCGTCCCGGTCCTCTCGTACTAGGGACAGCCCTTCTCAAGACTCCAACGCGCACAGCGGATAGGGACCGAACTGTCTCACGACGTTCTAAACCCAGCTCGCGTACCGCTTTAATGGGCGAACAGCCCAACCCTTGGGACCAACTCCAGCCCCAGGATGCGACGAGCCGACATCGAGGTGCCAAACCATCCCGTCGATACGGACTCTTGGGGAAGATCAGCCTGTTATCCCCGGGGTACCTTTTATCCGATGAGCGACGGCGCTCCCACAAGCCACCGCCGGATCACTAGTCCCTGCTTTCGCACCTGCTCGACCCGCCAGTCTCACAGTCAAGCTCCCTTGTGCACTTACACTCACCACCTGATAACCAACCAGGCTGAGGGAACCTTTGGGCGCCTCCGTTACCCTTTAGGAGGCAACCGCCCCAGTTAAACTACCCACCAGACACTGTCCCCGATCCGGATCACGGACCCAGGTTAGACATCCAGCACGACCAGAGTGGTATTTCAACAACGACTCCACACCGGCTGGCGCCGGCGCTTCACAGTCTCCCACCTATCCTACACAAACCGAACCGAACACCAATATCAAGCTGTAGTAAAGGTCCCGGGGTCTTTCCGTCCTGCTGCGCGAAACGAGCATCTTTACTCGTACTGCAATTTCACCGGGCCTATGGTTGAGACAGCCGAGAAGTCGTTACGCCATTCGTGCAGGTCGGAACTTACCCGACAAGGAATTTCGCTACCTTAGGATGGTTATAGTTACCACCGCCGTTTACTGGCGCTTAAGTTCCCAGCCTCGCCCCCAAAAGGGCTAACCGGTCCCCTTAACGTTCCAGCACCGGGCAGGCGTCAGTCCGTATACATCGCCTTACAGCTTCGCACGGACCTGTGTTTTTAGTAAACAGTCGCTTCTCGCTGGTCTCTGCGGCCACCCCCAGCTCCGGCAGTAAATACCTTCACCGGGAACGGCCCCCCTTCTCCCGAAGTTACGGGGGCAATTTGCCGAGTTCCTTAACCATAGTTCACCCGAACGCCTCGGTATACTCTACCTGACCACCAGAGTCGGTTTAGGGTACGGGCCACCATGAAACATCGCTAGAGGCTTTTCTCGACAGCATAGGATCATCCACTTCACCACAATCGGCTCGGCATCAGGCCTCACCCT
>NZ_JAVREN010000099.1:0-1670 GCF_031845405.1 Streptomyces boetiae | reverse complement strand
GAGGAGGAGGGGGACGGCGGCGGGGTCCAGCAGCGGGTCGGGGGCGGGCGCCTCACGGGGGGCGGGGGCGCTGAACTCCTCGATCACGGCGTGGGCGTTGGTGCCGCTGATGCCGAAGGAGGAGATTCCGGCGCGGCGCGGGCGTCCGCCGTCCGGCTCCCAGGGGGCGGCCTCGGTCAGGAGGCGGACCGCGCCGGAGGACCAGTCGACGTGCCGGGTGGGCTCCTCCGCGTGGAGGGTGCGCGGGAGGAGGCCGTTGCGCATCGCCAGGACCATCTTGATGACCCCGGCGACCCCGGCGGCGGCCTGGGCGTGGCCGATGTTCGACTTCAACGACCCGAGCAGCAGGGGGCGTTCGGGCTCGGGCCGTTCGGCGCCGTAGGTGGCCAGGAGCGCCTGGGCCTCGATGGGGTCCCCGAGCTTCGTCCCCGTGCCGTGGGCCTCGACCGCGTCGATGTCGGCGGGCGTGAGGCGGGCGTTGGCCAGGGCCGCGCGGATGACACGCTCCTGCGCGGGCCCGCTGGGCGCGGTCAGTCCGTTGGAGGCCCCGTCCTGGTTGGTGGCGGTGCCGCGGATGACGGCGAGCACGGGGTGGCCGTTGCGGCGGGCGTCGGAGAGGCGTTCCAGCAGGAGCATCCCGGCGCCCTCGGCCATGCCGAAGCCGTCGGCGGCGGCGGAGAACGCCTTGCAGCGGCCGTCGGCGGCCAGGGCGCGCTGGCGGCTGAACTCGATGAGCATGCCCGGGGTGGGCAGGACGGTGGCGCCGCCGGCCAGGGCGTAACCGCACTCGCCGCCGCGCAGCGCCTGCACGGCCAGGTGCAGGGCGACCAGCGAGGAGGAGCAGGCGGTGTCCACGGTCACCGCCGGTCCCTCCAGGCCGAGTTGGTAGGCGATGCGGCCCGAGGCGACGCTGACGGAGGTGCCGGTCAGCAGGTAGCCGCCCAGCTCGGGGCCGGCGTCGTCCAGGCGCGGCCCGTACTCCTGGGCCATGGCGCCGACGAAGACGCCGGTGCGGGTGGCGCGCAGCGCGGCGGGGTCGAGCCCCGCGCGCTCGAACGCCTCCCAGGAGGTCTCCAGCAGCAGCCGCTGCTGAGGGTCCATGGCCAGGGCCTCGCGCGGCGAGATGCCGAAGAACGCGGCGTCGAACCCGGCGGCGTCGGCCACGGTCCCGGCCTCGCGCTGGTAGTAGCGGCCGGGGGTGGCGGGTTCGGGGTCGTAGCGGCCGTCGAGGTCCCAGCCGCGGTCGGCGGCGAGGGGGCCGACGGCGTCGCGTCCCTCGGCCAGGAGGCGCCACAGGTCCTCGGGTGAGGTGACGCCGCCGGGCAGGCGGCAGGCCATGCCGACGATGGCGATGGGCTCGGCGGGCTCGTGCGGCGCGGCGGGCTCGGGCGCGGCGGCCTCGGTGGCCTGCGCGGTCGCGGGGTTCTCGCCGAGGGCGAGGGCCGTGAGGCGGCGGGCCAGGGCCTCGGGGGTGGGGTGGTCGAAGGCGAGGGTGGGCGGCAGGGGCAGGCAGGTGGCGGCGGCCAGGCGGGCGCGCAGCTCCAGCGCGGTGACGGAGTCCAGTCCCAGGGCGCGGAAGGTGCGGCGGGCGGCGTCGGCGGGGGCCGCTGCCCCTGGCGTTGCCCCGGCCGTTGCTCCGGTGAGGGCGGCGAGGGCGGACAGGACGAGGC
>NZ_JAVREN010000097.1:0-2514 GCF_031845405.1 Streptomyces boetiae | reverse complement strand
CCGCTGGGTCGTCGAGCGCGCCTTGTGCGCCACGAGGCGCTCTGTTTGTATCTCCGGCTCAGCCGGGAGGAACTCGGAAGGAGGTTCCTGGGCCCGATGACTTACCTGGATCCGAAAGGTGAAGGGGACAACAGCATGTCAGGAAACCAGTAACCGGGTCCAGTTGTCAGGGACGGGGTACTGGGTGGCCCGCGCGATATGGCGAAGACTGGATTGTTTGAAGCCCAATCTCCAGAAGATGCAAGTTCCCATCCGCCGGAAAGACAACTGAAACCGGCGCCGCGCTCTGCTCTGGCTTCGAATGGTGTGGCCGGAGCAACTTCCGGGGTGCGGAGCGATGCCCAGCGAGGGCATTCAAGGAGATGAGTGGGACGCCTGTGTCGCGCTAGAACGTACAGACAGGGACGAACGTGGGATCGCCTACGGGACGCGAGTCCTATGGCGACGGAGGCCCCGTAGTAGTCGCCGGAGTAACGACCGGCCAGGGAGGACGGGAAAGCCGTCCACATCGGGCGAAGGGGGCCAGGTGATTCGGACACCCGAGACTCGGGAGGTATGCGGAATGCAGAGCGCCAAAACGGTGCTGGGTGTCCTGCGTGAACGCGGCAGGCGTGGCCTGCCGTGCGAGGAACTGTATCGGCAACTGTTCAACCCGCAGTTGTATCTGCTGGCCTACGGCCGCATCTACGCCAATCACGGCGCGATGACGCCCGGGGTCACATCGGAAACCGTGGACGGCATGTCACAGCGTAAGATCGACCGGATCATTGAGGCGATGCGTCATGAGCGCTACCGCTTCCGTCCGGTCCGCCGCGTCCATATCCCGAAGAAGAACGGGAAGATGCGTCCGCTGGGGTTGCCGACCTGGTCGGACAAGCTCGTCGGTGAAGTGGTCCGCCTGTTATTGGAGGCGTATTACGAGCCGACGTTCTCCGACCGCTCGCATGGGTTCCGTCCCCGCCGGGGCTGCCACACCGCGTTGCGGGAGGTGGACCACACCTGGACCGGGACGTCCTGGTTCATCGAAGGGGACATCGCCGACTGCTTCGGCAGCCTGGACCATCAGGTCCTGCTGTCGATCCTCGGCGAGAAGATCCATGACCAGCGATTTCTGCGGCTGGTGCGCAACATGCTGACAGCCGGATACCTGGAGGACTGGAGATGGGGTGCCACGCTCTCCGGAGCGCCGCAAGGCGGAGTGGCCTCCCCGATCCTGTCCAACGTCTACCTGCACAAGCTGGATGAGTTTGCCGAGACAGTTCTGATTCCGGAGTACACCCGGGGAGATCGCCGGGCCCGCAATCCGGCTTACCTGGAGTTGCAGAATCTGCTGGCGAAATCCCGCCGGCGCGGCGACCGGGCCCAAGCCCGTGTGTTGCGTCAGCGGATGGTCAGCCTGCCGAGTTCGGATCCCAATGATCCGGGATACCGCAGGCTGCGCTACATACGCTATGCGGACGATCATCTTCTCGGTTTCACCGGACCGAAAGCCGAGGCCGAGCAGATCAAACAGCGCCTGGCCCAGTTTCTGCGTGATGAACTCAAGCTGGAACTGTCCCAGGACAAGACGCTGATCACTCACGCCCGCACCCGGGCAGCGAGGTTTCTCGGCTACGAGATCACGACCCAGCACAACGACACGAAGAAGACCGGCCGTTACCGTCGGGTCAACGGCCAGATCGCACTCCGTGTCCCCCGGGACGTGATCAAAGCCAAGTGCGCCCCTTACCTCGCCCGCGGAAAACCCGCGAAGAAGACGGCCCTGATCAACAGCAGCGATCACGCGATCGTGGCGACGTTCGGGACTGTCTACCGGGGCATCGTTCAGTACTACCTGCTTGCCGGAGATGTCTTCCGGCTGCACCGGCTGCAATGGGTCATGGAAACGTCCATGCTCAAGACTCTCGCCGCCAAGCACCGCTCGTCGGTGTCGAAGATGGCCGCCAGACACAAGACCAGAATCGACACTCCCAACGGTCCCCGAGTCTGTTTCGAGGCCCGTATCGAGCGGAAGAACAGGAAACCACTGGCGGCACGGTTCGGTGGGATTCCCCTCCAACGGCAGCGAGCGGCGCAACTCGCCGATCGTGAACCGGTCCGGGTGGACTATCCGCAAAAGGAACTCATCGCGAGACTCCTGGCGGATACCTGCGAGATCTGCGGAAACAAGGGCAACGTGCAAGTGCACCACGTCCGCGCTCTCGCCGACCTCGCACATGCCGGATGGCGGCCTTCCGACTGGGCGCGCGTCATGCTTCACCGGCGCCGCAAAACCGTCGTGGCCTGCGACACCTGCCACGACCGCATCCACTCGGAAAGGCCAGCCAGACCACTCACGCAGTAGTCACTGGAGAGCCGGATGACCGGGAAACCGTCATGTCCGGTTCGGCGGGAGGCCGCGCGGAACAGGACCCGCCCTCACGGCAAGCACCTCACCGCGCGGCCGACCCAACCGCATGGCTCCACGGCTTCCGACGCCTGCACCGCCGCTACGAACGCACAGCCAGCCACTTC
>NZ_JAVREN010000096.1:0-3654 GCF_031845405.1 Streptomyces boetiae | reverse complement strand
GGAGGGCGGGCGGGTGACGCCCTCGGCGGCGGGGCCGCCGGGTGGGGAGCCGGGCCCGGCCCCGCCCGGCGCACCGGCGACCACCGTGCCGCCGGGCGAGCCGGCCGGGCCATCGGCGGAGCTCGCGCTCTCCCGCCACAAGGCGGCTCGCCTCCCGGCCGCGAGGCCGGAGGACCGGCTTGCGCTCCCCTCGTCCGCCTCCTCGTCCGCGTGGCAGACCGCCCGCGCGGCGGGACCGGGCCACCCCGGCGGGCCGGAGGCGGGCGCGGGAGCCGGGCTCCGGCCGGGACGCGTCCCCGGTACGGCGGCGGGCCGCCGGGTGCTCGCCCACAGGGCGGAGGACGCACCGGCCCCGAGGCCGGACGGTTCGTGCGCGACCGCGTCGCGCGGGCGCGCGGCGCGGATGTGCCTGAGGAAGAAGGGGAGCTGGATCAGGGCCATCAGGGTGCCGCCGGTCGCGACGCCGGCGGCAGCCGCGCGGACGCCCCAGGCGGCGTGGAGGGGGAGGGCGAGGGCGACGATGCCCGCGTTGTAGGCGAGGTTGACGGCGGCGGGCGGCAGGTAGCTGCGGTGGGCCCGCAGCGCCGCGCTGAAGTAGCCGGCGAGGCCGAACGTCAGCACGGTGACGGCCGTCAGCCGCGTGCAGTCCACGGCGAGCGCCGGGTCGGGGAGGCCGGGCGCGAGGAGCCGCACCAGCAGCGGCGCCCCGGCCGCGAGCGCGGCCGTGGCCGCGGCGAGCGCGAGCAGCAGCCGGGGCAGCGTCCCCGCGATCAGCCGCCGCACCGCGGGCGTTCCGCCGCTCGCCAGCGCCACGCTGAAGGCCGGCACCAGGACGAAGGCCATCGCCTCGTCGATGAGCAGCGTGGCCGCGAACTCCGGCACCGTCCAGGACACGAGGAACGCATCCGCCGCCCGCCCCGCCCCGAACAGCCCCGCCACGATCTGGTCCCGCACCAGCCCTCCGAGCGCGCCCGCCCCCACCAGCAGCGCCGTCCCCCCGGCCGCCCGCACCACGAACCGCCCCTCGCCCCGGCCCCCGGCCGGCCCGGGGCGCCGCGCCCTCCCGTGCCAGGCCCGCCGGGGGCGTTCTCCCGCACCACCGTCGCCGCGCGGCAGCGTCCGGGCTCGCCCCGGCTGTCGCTCCGCCTCGCCCGCCCCGCCGCCCCGCCCCGCCCCCTCCTGCCGCGGCAGCGACCGCGCGCTCACGGCGCCCGCTCCGCCACGGCCGCCGGGGAGAGGGCCCACCAGGCGGTGAGGCCGAAGGCGATGCCCGTCAGCACGGTGTGCGGGCCGCCGATGTCCGCGTACAGGAAGTTGACGGCGTGCCAGACCAGCAGGCCCGTCGCCGCCAGCCCCACGTCCGAGCGCCGCGCGGCCCGCAGGCGCCGGACCGCGCAGGCCAGCAGCGCGGCCCAGCAGCACACAGCCGTGCCCGCCCCGATCAGGCCCTGCTCGCTGAGGAGCAGGAGGTACATGTTGTGGGGCGACTGGAGCTCCTGCCGCCGGAAGGCGTGCCCGGCCCCGCCCGTGTCGCTGCCGCCGGAGAGCGCGAGGGAGGCGTGCGCGTCGCGGTGCCCGGCGTAGCCCTTGGGCCCGGTCCCGGTCCACGGCGCGTCCCGCCACATCGAGACGGCCGCGTCCCACATCGCGTACCGGTCGGTCACGGACTGGTCCGCGCCGGAGCCGGTGACCTGCCCGATGCTGCCGATCCGCTCCTGGAGCATCCCGGGCCCGAACGCGGCCACCCCCCCGCCCGCCAGGGCGGCCAGCGCCGTCACCGCGAGCAGCGTCCGCACCGGCCGCCGCCCGGCCAGCAGCAGCACGGCGCACACGGCGGCGCCCGTGGCCAGCCAGGCCCCGCGGCTGAAGGAGAACGCCAGCGGCACCGCGAGCAGCGCCGCGCAGCCCAGCGCGGCCGGGCGCCGCAGGCGGGAGGCGTGGGCGGGCGGGGCCAGGCCCAGGGCGAGGGCCAGGACGAGGCCGAGGGAGACGACGGTGGCCATGCCCATGACGTTCATCGGGCCGAACGTGCCGACGGCGCGGACGTTCTCGCCGAGATAGGAGGCGCCGTTGCCGGTGCGGTGCTGCCAGGTGCCGAGCGCGCCCTGCGCGAGGGCGAGGGCGAGGACGGCGAGGGCCAGCAGCCGGAAGTCGCGCCGGTCGCGCAGCAGCAGGACCACGGCCAGCGGCACCAGCACGAAGACCTGGAGGCAGCGCGCGAACCCGGGCAGGCTCCCGGCCGGGTCCGCCGAGGCCATGGTGGTCAGGGCGAACGCGGCGGCGGGGGCGGCCAGCAGGACCGCCGCGGCCGGGCGCAGCCGGGGGCCGGGGCGGGCCAGCAGCGCCAGGCCGCAGCCGGCCAGCAGCAGCGAGGCGAGGTCGGCGGGGGCGACCTGGCCCCCGGCCACGCTCCACCGCTCGCCGGGCAGGGCCAGCAGCAGGACGGTGGCGAGGGCGGGCAGCAGGGCGCGGCGCCGCGGGGGCGGCGCGGGCGCCGGAACGTCCGGCGCGGCGAGGAGCGGGGCCCGGGAGGGCGCGGCGGGCGGGGCGGACATCAGCTGCCTCCGAACCGGAAGCACGCGGCGGTCGTGCGCAGCATGATCCGCACGTCCTGCCACAGCGACCAGGTGTCGATGTAGAAGTTGTCGAACCGCGCCCGGTCCTCGATCGAGGTGTCCCCGCGCAGGCCGCTGACCTGGGCGAGCCCGGTGATCCCGACGGGCATCCGGTGCCGGTCGGCGTAGCCGGGGTAGGCGCGGGAGAACCGCTCGACGAAGTACGGGCGTTCGGGCCGCGGGCCGACCAGGCTCATGTCGCCGCGCAGGACGTTCCACAGCTGGGGCAGCTCGTCCAGGGAGGTGCGGCGCAGCAGGCGGCCGACCGGGGAGAGGCGGCCGTCGCCCGCGACGTTCCAGCGGGTGGCGGCCTCGCGGTCGTCGGCGGGGCGCAGGGTGCGGAACTTCAGGATGCGGAACGGCCGCCCGTCCTCGCCGACGCGCTCCTGCCGGAAGAGGACGCCGGGGCCGTCGGCCAGGCGGACGGCGAGCGCGCACAGGGCGAGCAGCGGCGAAGCGGCCAGCAGCGCGGCGGCGGCGACGGCCACGTCGAGGGCGCGCTTGGCCAGGCGGGCGGCGCGGCGACGCGGGCCGCGCGGGTCCGGCGGCGGGTCCAGGCGGCGGCAGGCGAAGCCCCACAGGTGGCCGCCCGCCTCCCGGGCGCCCCCGGCGGCCGGGCCGGGGGCGGCGATCATCCAGACCGCGCAGCCGTGCGCCCAGAACAGCCGCACCAGCCGCTCGTCGGGGGGCCGGGCGAAGACGGCGGCGCGCACGGCGTTGCGGGTGACGGCGCGGCCGACGGCCTGCGGGGTGCCGAGGACGGGCAGCGGCGCGGGCAGGGGGCCGGGTCCCGGCAGCCGCTGGGGGACGGGGCCGACGAGGCCGACGGGCCGCATCCCGTACTCGGGGTGCCGGGCGAGGGCGGCGGCGACCCGGCGCCCGGCGCGGCCGGTGCCGACGACGAGGGCGGGAACGGGGCGGCGGCGGGCGGCGCGGCGGCGCCCGGCGTGCGCGGCGGCGCGCAGGAGGCAGGCCAGGGCGGCGTGCCCTGCGAGCAACGCCAGCAGCGCGCGCGGCACGACGACGGGGCGGCCGGCCG
>NZ_JAVREN010000095.1:0-4524 GCF_031845405.1 Streptomyces boetiae | reverse complement strand
CTCTCACCGAGCGCCGGAAGGGTTACGTCGGTGCCCTGCGCCGCGCCGCCGGACGGCGCCGCGGCCGGGGCCTCCTGCGCGGGCGCGGGGGCCTGCGCGGCGGGGGCCGGTTCCGGCGCGGGCGCCGGGGTGGGCTCGGGCTGCCGAGGGGCCTCGGCGGCGGGGGCAGGGGCCGCCGCCGGGGCACCGGAGCCGTCGTCGATGATCGCCAGCTCGGCGCCGACCTCCACGGTCTCGTCCTCGCCGACCTTGATGGACGACAGCACGCCGGCCGCGGGCGCCGGGATCTCGGTGTCGACCTTGTCGGTGGAGACCTCGAGCAGCGGCTCGTCGACCTCCACCTGTTCGCCCTCGGCCTTCAGCCAGCGGGTGACGGTGCCCTCGGTCACGCTCTCGCCGAGCGCCGGAAGGGTTACGGAAACCGCCATGGTTCCTGTTGCTCCTTACGCGAAGTGCGGATGGTGTGCGCGCTGGTGGGGAAGCCGCGGCAGCGCCGCCGACGCCACCGGGTCAGTCATGGGTGTGCAGCGGCTTGCCGGCCAGGGCCAGGTGGGCCTCGCCGAGCGCCTCGTTCTGGGTCGGGTGCGCGTGGATGAGCTGCGCGACCTCGGCGGGCAGCGCCTCCCAGTTGTAGATCAGCTGGGCCTCGCCGACCTGCTCGCCGAGCCGGTCCCCGACCATGTGCACGCCGACCACGGCGCCGTCCCTGATCCGCACGAGCTTGATCTCGCCCGCGGTCTTCAGGATCTTGCTCTTGCCGTTGCCGCCCAGGTTGTAGCGGAGGGTGACCACCTGGTCCGCGCCGTACAGCTCCTTGGCGCGGGCCTCGGTGACGCCCACGGAGGCGACCTCCGGGTGGCAGTAGGTGACCCGCGGCACGCCGTCGTAGTCGATGGGCACCGGCGACAGGCCCGCCAGGCGCTCGGCGACGAGGATGCCCTCGGCGAAGCCGACGTGCGCGAGCTGGAGGGTGGGGATCAGGTCGCCGACGGCCGAGACGGTCGGGACGTTCGTCCGGCAGTACTCGTCCACCAGCACGAAGCCGCGGTCCATCGCGACGCCGGCCTCCTCGTACCCCAGGCCCTGGGACACGGGGCCGCGGCCGATGGCCACCAGCAGCAGCTCCGCCTCGAAGGTCCTGCCGTTCGCGAGGGTGACCCGCACGCCCTCGTCGGTGTACTCGGCGCCCTGGAAGAAGGCGCCGAGCGAGAACGCTATGCCCCGCTTGCGGAAGGCGCGCTCCAGCAGCTTGGAGCTGTTCTCGTCCTCCGCCGGGACCAGGCGCGGCAGGCCCTCGACGATGGTGACCTCGGCGCCGAACGACCGCCAGGCCGAGGCGAACTCGACGCCGATGACGCCGCCGCCCAGCACGATCGCGGACTTCGGCACCCGGTCCAGGACCAGGGCGTGGTCGCTGGAGATGATCCGGTCGCCGTCGATGGTCAGCCCCGGCAGCGAGCGGGGCGCCGAGCCGGTGGCCAGGACGACGTGCCGGCCGGTGTAGCGGCGGCCGTTCACGTCGACGGAGGTGGGGGAGGACAGCCGCCCCTCGCCCTCCACGTAGGTGATCTTGCGGGAGGCCACCAGGCCCTGGAGGCCCTTGTAGAGCCCCGAGATCACGCCGTCCTTGTACTTGTGGACCCCCGCCATGTCGATGCCGTCGAAGGCGGCCCGCACGCCGAACTCGCCCGCCTCGCGGGCCGCGTCGGCGATCTCACCGGCATGCAGCAGGGCCTTGGTGGGGATGCATCCGTTGTGCAGACAGGTGCCGCCCAGCTTGTTCTTCTCGATCAGGGCAACGTCCAGGCCCAGCTGCGAGGCGCGCAGGGCCGCGGCGTACCCACCGCTTCCGCCACCGAGGATCACTAGGTCGAAAACGGTGCTGGCGTCGTTCGCCACGTCACGTTCCTCCAAGGGTGGTGCGCCCGCCGGTCGACGGTGACCGGCCGGCGGTATAGGTGCCGCTGGTCGCGCGGCTTGGTGTGGCTCGCCTTGGTGGTTGAGCCCGGCCCTGCCCTGCCGGAAACCCATCTTCGCACGCTGCGCGCCCCGACCGGGCCCGGGTCAGCCGCCCAGCCCGCCCTCCGCGGCCCGCTCCGCCAGCCGCACCAGCGTGCGCACGGCCGCCCCGGTGCCGCCCTTGGGGGTGTAACCGTAGGGGGCACCCTCGTGGAAGGCCGGGCCCGCGATGTCCAGGTGCGCCCACGGGGTGTCCTCGGGGACGAACTCCTTCAGGAACAGGCCGGCCGACAGGGCGCCGCCCAGCCGGTCCCCGACGTTCGCGATGTCCGCCACCGGCGACTTCAGGCCCTCGGCCAGCTCTGCGGGCAGCGGCATCGGCCAGGACGCCTCCCCGGCCTCCGCGGCGGTGGCGTTCACCAGCTCGCGGAACCCTTCGTCGTTGCCCAGCACGCCGAAGGTCCGCTTGCCCAGGGCCACCATCATCGCGCCGGTCAGCGTGGCCACGTCCACGAGCGCGTCCGGGCCCTCCTCGGCGGCGCGGGCCAGGGCGTCGGCCAGCACCAGGCGGCCCTCGGCGTCGGTGTTCAGCACCTCCACCGTCTTGCCGCTGTACATGGTCAGCACGTCCCCCGGCCGGGTGGCCGAGCCCGAGGGCATGTTCTCGGCCAGCGCGAGCCAGCCCGTGACGTTGACCCGCAGGCCCAGGCGGGCGGCGGCCAGCACGGCGGAGAAGACGGCGGCGGCCCCGCTCATGTCGCACTTCATCGTCTCGTTCGCGCCCACCGGCTTCAGCGACAGGCCGCCGGAGTCATAGGTGATGCCCTTGCCGATCAGCGCCAGGGTCGTGGCGGCCTCCGGGTGCGCGTACGCCAGCCGCACCAGGCGCGGGGGCGCGGCGGAGCCCTGGCCGACGCCGATCAGGCCGCCGTACCCGCCGTCCGTCAGGGCCTGCTCGTCCAGCACCTCCACGCTCCCGCCGTACTCGGGGGCCGCGGCCTCGGCCACGGCCGCGAAGTCGGCGGGGGAGAGGGCGTTGGGCGGGGTGTTCACCAGGTCGCGGGCGCGCGCGACCTCCTCGCCCAGCACCAGGGCCCGCTCGGCGGCGGTCACGTGTTCCTCGTTCTCCGCGTCCGGGTCCAGCAGCGTGATCCGGGCCAGGGGCGCGGACCCGGCCGGGGCGTTCCCCCGCCCGCGGAAGGCCGTGAAGGCGTACGCCCCCAGCAGCGCACCCTCCGCCACCGCGGCCACCGCCTCGGTGGAGCCGGCCGGGAGCGCGAACGCCGCGTGCCCGGACCCCGCCAGGGCGCGGGCCGCGGCCCCGGCCGCCCGGCGCAGGGCCTCGGCCGGCCAGTCGCCCTCCTCGGGAGCGGTGCCCAGGCCCACGGCGACCACCAGCGGCGCGGCCACGCCGTCGGGGGCGGCGATGCGGGTGATCTCCTCCTCGCCGCCCTTGGCGCCCAGCGTGGCGAGGGTGGCGGCCAGCGTGCCGCCCAGGGCCGCGTCCACGGCCGCCGCCCCCGGGGAGCCGGGGGCCAGGAGCGGCCCGGACTCGCCCTTGGCGACGCCGATCACCACGGCGTCCGCGGGCACGGACGGGGCGGGGAGGTTGCTGAGGGTCAGTGCTGTCACGGTGAGGTGTTCCGTTCCTGTCTGCGTCGGGTGCGCTCCGGCCGTGGGGGCCGGGCTCGCGCGCGGTCGGTGGTCCGCGGGCAGACTACGCCCGGCGCGCGGCTCAGCCGGTGCCCACCACCAGCACCAGCAGCGTCACCGCCGCGGCGGTCTCGGCGGCGGCCCCGAGCACGTCCCCGGTGACCCCGCCGAAGCGGTGGTGGCAGCGCCGCAGCAGCAGCTCCACCCCGCTGAGCGCGAGGACGACCGAGCAGACCCCGACGACCGCGCCGGCCCCGGCGGGCTCGTCCGCGTAGGCCACGGCCCCGGCCGCGAAGGCCGCCACCGCCGCGGCCACCGCCACCGCCGTGCCCACCGGCACGGTCTCGGCCACCGCCGCGCCCAGGCCCTCGGACCGGGCGGCGGGGACGCCGCGGCGGCAGGACCAGGTGAGGGCGGCCCGCGAGACCAGCGCCGCGAGCACGACGCCCACGGCGGCCAGGCCCCGGCCCCGGGCGGCGAGTTCGGTCAGGGCGGCGGCCTGGATCAGCAGGTTGAGCACCAGGGCCAGCACGCCGAACGGGCCGATGTCGGACCGTTTCATCACCTCGAGGGCTCCCGCGGCCGGGCGGGCGCTGCCGAAGCCGTCGGCAACGTCGGCCAGGCCGTCCAGGTGCAGGCCGCGGCTGAGGACGGCCAGGGTCGCCAGGGCCAGGACGGCGGCCAGCAGCGGCCCGGTGTCCAGGGTGACGAAGATCCACAGGCACGCGCCCGCGACGAGGCCGAGCACCAGCCCGGCCAGCGGGGCGCACACCAGGCCGCCGCGCGCCGTGGCCCGGTCCCAGCGGGCGCGGCCGACGGGCAGCACGGTCAGGGTGGCGAAGGCGACGCGCAGGGCCTCGGCGGGGCCGGGCGGCGGCTCGGGGCGCCCGCCGGGCGGCGGCGGGGCGGCAG
>NZ_JAVREN010000094.1:0-4601 GCF_031845405.1 Streptomyces boetiae | reverse complement strand
CCCTGGCCCACGGCCCCGTCACCAACCGCCCCCTCCCCCACCACCCCCACCCCAACCGGCGACCCCACGCCCAACGGCTCCCCGGACGGCGAGCCCACCAACGACGCCTCCCCCGGCGGCACTTTCCCGAGCTTCCCTACGCCGTAACGACGCCCCGGCCTCCCGGCCCGGCCGGCAGACGGTCCACGGCCAAACCGTGCGAAGCACAATGTGACGGCCGCCATAAAAAAGCAGGCTTGATTGATTGTATGTGCGGCTCGTACCGTCGGGACGTGTCCGTGCCCATGACAGCCACCGCACCCCCGGCCACGGGCCGCCGCACGCAGGACGAGCGGCGGTCCCGGACCCGCGCGCTGCTGCTCGACGCCACGGTCGCCTGCCTCGTCGAGCTGGGCTGGACCGGCACCTCGACCACCGAGGTCGCGCGGCGGGCGGGCGTCTCGCGCGGCGCGCAGCAGCACCACTACCCGACCAAGATGGCGCTGGTCGCCGCCGCCCTGGAGCATCTGATCGAGGCTCAGCGGCGGTCGTTCGAGGACGCGTTCGCCGCCCTCCCGCCCGAACAGCACAACGTCCGCGGCGCGTTGGACCTGCTGTGGGACGTCTTCCGGCAGCCCCCGGCCAAGGCGTTGCTCGAACTGGCCATCGCCGCCCGCACGGACGAGGAGCTGCGGGCGCTGTGCCGGGACCTCAACGAGCGCATCCCGCGCGTGATCGTCTCGACCTTCGACCGCCTCTTCCCCTCCAGCACGGCGCTCCCGGCCGACGCCGTGCCCACCCTGCTGCGGGCCGTGTACGCGCTCTACGTCGGCCTGTCGGTGCAGAACGGCCTCGACGACGACGCGCACGGCCACCAGCGGGCCGTGCTGACGCAGTTGAAGACCGCCGCCCGCCTCCTCATCCCCGACTGACCCGGCCAACGCGACCAGCGTCACCGCCCCCACCGCCGCGATTCACCCCCCGCACCACCGCAAGGAGCGTCCGAGATGACCGAAGTCCCCGCCGAACTCGCCGAGGAAATGCGCAAGCAGGTCAAGGACCGCAAGTCCTACCTGGGCGTCATCGAGCGCCTGAACAAGGCGTCGGTGGAGAAGCACTGGGAGGCGTACGCCGACATACCCTGGGACGACCCCGACTTCCTGGTCGACAAGAACGACCCGCGCTGGGTCCTGCCCCCCATCGACCGGCTCGGCCAGACCGAGTGGTACCGGTCCCAGCCCGTGGAGATCCAGGCGCAGATCGGGCTGTGGCGGGTGGCCACGGCCATGAAGATCGGCCTGCAGTTCGAGAACCTCCTCAAGCGCGGGCTCCTCAACCACGCCTACTGGCTGCCCAACGGCCGCCCCGAATTCCGGTACGTCTACCACGAGACGACCGAGGAATGTCACCACGGCATGATGTTCCAGGAGTTCGTCAACCGCACCAAGATGCCCATCCGCGGCATGCCCAGGTCGCTGAGCCTGATCGCGCAGATCTCCCCGCTGATCCCGCTGGTCAACACCGAGTTGTTCTTCGTCTTCGTGCTCGGCGGCGAGGACCCCATCGACTACGTGCAGCGCAGGTCCCTCAAGGGCGGGCACATCAAGCACCCGCTGGAGGAGACGATCATGCGCATCCACATCGCGGAGGAGGCCCGGCACATCTCCTTCGCCCGGCACTACCTCAAGTACCGCGTGCCGCGCATGCGTCCGTTCCGCCGCCGGCTGCTCGGCCTGCTCACCCCGGTCATCCTGGGCGCGATGGCCCGCATCATGCTCTCCCCGCCCGGGCCGATGGTGCGGCACTTCCGCATCCCGGAGGAGGTCGTGCGGGAGGCGTACCACAGCGAGGCCGGGCAGCAGGAGATCCGCGAGTCGGTGGGCAAGATCCGCGACCTGATGGCCGAGCTGGGCGTCATCACGCCGGTCAACCGCCAGCTGTGGAAGGCGTTCGGCATCTGGGAGCGGCCCAAGGCACGCGGCGCCGCCGCCCGGGCGGCCTGAGCCGTGGGCAGCCGGGAGCCGGCGCCCGGGGTCGCCACCCGGCCGAGGGCGCAAGGCGCGCCCGCCCGGTGGGCCGAGGCGCGCGCGGAGGCGCGGCGGGCCTTCGGGCGCTGGGTGCGGCGCAGGGCCGGGCGAGGGGCGTGGGTGCCGGGCGGTGTCCGGGGCCGTTACCCGGAGGCCAGGGGCGTCGACCGTCCGGCCTGGCCCTCCCGGCGCTGAGGCGCGGGGCGTTCCCGGCCCCCCGGCCCGGACCGCGGGTCAGGCGCGGTCCGGGCCCCCTCGGGTCAACGCCCCCCGACGGGCCGGTCGTTGGGCGAACGTCCGTCGGCGGGCCGGTCGTTGAGGAACGCCCCTCACCCGGCCGGCGACGGGCGCACGCGCAGCGGGACGGCCGCTGCGGCGAGCAGGGCCATGGCCGCCAGACCCAGGAGCCAGACCCCGCGGAAGCCGTCGACGGCCGCCTCCGCCGTCGCGGGCGTGCCCAGGATGCTGACGGCGAGGGCCACGCCGAGGACGGCGCCGATCTGCCGGTTCATGGTGGTGATCGCCGAGCCGGTGGCGAAGCGCTCGGGCGGCAGCGAGGCCGCCGAGGCGCCGATGAGGGTGGGCAGGGCCAGGCCGACGCCCAGGCCCGTGAGCAGCATGCCGGGCAGCAACTCGGCAGCGTAGGAGGGCCGTTCCCCCGCCGTGGCCAGCCACCACAGGAGACCGGCGCCGAAGGCGGCCGACCCCAGCCACAGGACGGGCGCGGCGCCGAGCCTGCGGGTGAGCGCGCCGGTGGCCAGGGTGACCGGCGGGACGATCAACGGCCCCGGCGCGACGGCGAGTCCGGTGGCCAGCGCGGAGTAGCCCCACACGTCCTGGCACCACAGGACGGCGGTGAGCAGCATCCCGGCGAAGGCGACGGTGAACAGCAGCGCGCCGGTGTTGGCGGCGGCGAACGCCCGCACGCGCAGCAGCGGCAACTCGACGACGGGCGCGGGGTGGCGGGCCGAGCGCCACAGGAAGGCCGCGGTCGCCGCCGCGCCGGCGGCCAGGCCGCCGAGGGTTTCGGGCCCGGTCCAGCCCCCTTCCTCGGCGCGGACCAGGCCGACCGCGAGGGCGCCGATGCCCAGGGTCAGCAGCGCGGCCCCGGCCAGGTCGGGGAAGGGCCCGGCCTCGGCGCGCGGCAGGGCGGGCAGGGCGCGCAGGCCCGCGGCGAAGGCGGCGAGGCCGAAGGGGAGGTTGATCAGGAAGACCCACCGCCAGTCGGCCTCCACGAGCAGCCCGCCGGCCACGGGCCCGAGCCCGGCGGCGATGCCGCCGACGGAGGCCCACAGCCGGATGGCGCGCGGGCGGCCCTCGGCGGGCGTGGCGGCCAGGAGCAGGGCGAGCGAGGTGGGCATCAGCATGGCGGCCCCGGCGGCCTGGACGGCGCGGGCGGCCACCAGCGTTCCGACGCCGGGGGCGAGCGCGCAGGCGGCGGAGGCGGCGGTGAAGACGGCCAGGCCCAGCAGGAAGACCTGCCGGTGCCCGTAGCGGTCGGCGAGGCGCCCGGCGACGACGAGCAGGGCGGCGAAGACGATGGCGTAGGCGTTGAGCACCCAGGACAGGGCGGCCAGGGTGGTGTCGTAGTCCTCGTTCATCACGGGCAGCGCCACGTTGACGACGAAGAGGTCGAGGTTCGCGAGGAAGACGGCGGCGGACACCACGGGCAGCACGCCCCGGGGCCGCACCGGGGCTCCGCGGCTCGCGACGGCGACTCCCAGTCCGTTTGAATTTCCAACTCGGTTCACGGCACAGCAGCGTAGGCCCACTCAGTTGGAAATCACAACCCACTCGTCGGCGGGGCCCCGCCCCCCAGCACCCACACCAGCAGCTCCGCCCCCTCCGCCCCCGCCTCCGCCGGCGTCTGCGGCTCGGCGGTCAGGCGGGCCGCGTCCCCCGCCTCCAGCGGGGCGGAGCCCAGGGCCGCCGCGCCCCGCGCCACGTGGACGTATGCCCGGGGCGCGGCCGGGACCGCCGCCCGCTCGCCGGGGGCCAGGCGCAGCACCCGCAGCGCCGCGTCCGTGCGCGGCAGCGCGTAGGGCGTCCCGGCGCGCAGGCCGCGCACCACCTCGTACTCCGGCGCGCCCCCCGCGCGCTCGGGGATCAGCCACATCTGAACGAACGCCAGCGGCCCGGCCCCCGCGTTCCGCTCCGCGTGCCGCGTCCCCTCCCCGGCCGTCAGCCGCTGGAGGTCGCCGGGGCGCAGCACCGTGGCCCGCCCCGCCGCGTCCTCGTGGGTCAGCTCCCCGGCCAGCACCCAGGTGACGATCTCCACGTCCCGGTGCCCGTGCGCCGCGAACCCCGCGCCCGGCGCGAGCCGTTCCTCGTTGCAGGCGGTGAGCGCGCCGAAGCGGAGGTTGTCCGGATCGTAGAAGCGGCCGAAGGAGAAGGCGTGCAGGGTCTCGATCCCGGCCCCGGGGTCTCCGCCCCGGTAGCGCCCGGCGGAACGCGTCACCTGAAGCATGCGCCCCACCGTATCCACCACGCCCGCGCCCCGCCCCGGCCCCTGCCGCCCCCTCTCTCCGCCCCCGCCTTCCCCCTGCTTTCGCCCCCGGCTTGTATGGCCCCTACGGAAATGAGGCAGGCTGGACC
>NZ_JAVREN010000093.1:0-4667 GCF_031845405.1 Streptomyces boetiae | reverse complement strand
GCCCTCGGCCGGGCAGGCCGGCTCGATACCGACCGGCCCACCCGCGGCAGCCCCGCCGCAGGCGAACGCGACGTCGGCCCCAGCGCCGCAGGCACAGCGCAAAGCCCCGGAGGAGAACCGATGAGCGCCCCGCACCAGGCCCCCGCCGCCTTCCCTCCGCAGCAGGCCGCCGGGCCCGCGCCCGGGGCGTTCCCCGGTGCCGTCCCCGCGGCCCCCGTGGGGACGGCAACGCACCTGGGCCACGCCCTCGCCTCCGAGTGGACCAAGATCCGCACCGTGCGCTCCACGGTCTGGACGCTGGTCCTGATGTTCCTGCTGACCGTCGGCGTCGGCCTCCTCTTCGCGGTCGGCCTCAGCTCCGACGACTACGTGGGCATGCCGCTCCTCGCCGGCGGCTTCTTCGGCCTGATGCTCGGCCAGATCTGCGTCATCACGCTCGGCGTGCTCGTCATCAGCTCCGAGTACGGCACCGGCATGATGCGCACCACCCTCACCGCCTGCCCCCAGCGGGGCCGCGTGCTGGTGGCGAAGGCCACCGTCTTCTTCCTCGTCGCGTTCAGCACCACGCTCGTGGCCTGCACGCTGACCGCGCTCATCCAGTCCGCGCTGCTGAGCGAGCAGGAGATCCCGTACTACGCCAGCCAGGACCCGCTCCTGGAAGGCTCCATCGAGAACGGCGAGCTGGTCGCCACCGGCTCCCACTGGATGGGCGCCACCGTCGGCGCCGCGCTCTACGTCTCCGTGCTCGGGCTGCTCGGCCTGGCCGTCGGCGGGCTGCTGCGGCACTCGGCCGGGGCGATCACGACGATGCTGGGCGTGGTCCTGCTGCCGCTGCTTATCGCGCTGTTCATGTTCGGCGAGAGCCTGGAGACGCTGCGGGAGCGGCTGATCGAGTACTCCCCGCTCAACGGCCTGGCCTCGCTCTACCGCATCCCGATGCAGGGCGAGGAATCGGCCACCGGCTGGCCGCTGCTGGCCGTGCTCGCGCTGATCACCGTGGGGGCGCTGTTCGCCGCCTACACGCGGCTGACGGCGACCGACGCCTGAACGGCCGGGCGAGCCGCGGCCGTTGCCCCGTCAGTACCGCGGGGCGTTCCGCGACCGCAGGACCCGGGCGCCCCGCCGGTCCCGGGCGTTCCAGCAGGGGCCGTGCCAGTGGCGGCGCTCCTCGACGGTGCCCAGGCTCGGCCAGGCGACGACGTGCGGAACGCCCGGCGGGATCTCCTGGTCGCAGCCGGGGCAGCGGTAGTGCTTCGCGGCGGCGCTGCCCGTTATCCGGCGGACGGTCCACTCCTCGCCGCGCCAGTGGTCGGTCTGCTCCAGCCCGTACTCGCGCGGGCCGTCGGCGGGCCGGCTCGGCTGCCGGCCGCCGCTGGGGCGATTACGACGCGGGGACACGGGCACCTCGGGTGATTCGGGGGGAGCGGGGTGGCGAGGGGAAACGCGCTGGGCTGCGCCTCCGAGTGTATGCAGCGCGTGCTCTCCCGAAACCACCTGATGATCTGAGAAATCGGCGTCCCGCAGCCCGTGCCCCCGCCGGGCGCCGGACGTTAATGCCCATGGGCAAGGCGTGCTGAGAGAGGCGTTGACAATGAGAACCCTGCGGATAGGGACATTTGTGCTGGCCGGACGCTATCCGGGGCAGAGCGACGCGGAGGCCCTGCACCGGGCGGTGGCCGGGGCGGTGGCCGCCGACCGGGCCGGGCTCGACGCCGTCTGGGTCGCCGAGCACCACTTCGTGCCCTACGGCGTCTGCCCCTCGGCGGCCACGCTGGCCGCGCACCTGCTGGGGCGCACGCGACGGATCACCGTGGGCACGGCGATCAGCGTCCTCACCAGCGCCCACCCCGTGGCCCTCGGCGAGCAGGCGGCCATGCTGCACCTGCTCTCCGGGGGCCGCTTCGCGCTCGGGGTCGGGCGGGGCGGGCCGTGGGTGGACCTGGAGGTCTTCGGCGGCGGCGCCGAGGCGCTGGAGCACGGCTTCCCCGAGTCCCTGGACCTGCTGCTGCGCTGGCTGCGGCAGGACGCGGTCCGGGCGGAGGGCGAGCGTTACCGCTTCCGCGAGGTGCCCGTGGTGCCGCGGGGCGCGGACGGGCCGCCGGTGCTGGTGGCCTGCACGTCCCCCGCCTCGGTGCGGCTGGCCGCCCGGCGCGGGCTGCCGATGCTGCTGGGGATGCACGTGGGCGACGAGGAGAAGGCCGAGATGGTCGGCCTGTGGCGCACGGCGGCGCGAGAGGCGGGGCGGCCGGAGGAGGCCGACCACGTGTCGGTCGGCGTGGTGCAGGTGGCCGACAGCCGCGCGGAGGCCGCGCGGGTGCTGCGCCGCAGCCTGCCCGGCTGGCTGCGCCAGGGCCTGGCCGCCCATCAGACGCTGGACGGCCGGCCCCGTTCGATGCGGGACCCGGTGGCGTACACAGAGCTGCTGTGCGACCTGCATCCGGTCGGCGACCCGGGGCTGTGCGCGGACCGGCTCGCGGCCACGGCGGAACGCACGGGCATCACGCGGTTCGCGCTGCTGGCCGAGGGCACGGGCGACGCGGCGGCCACGGAGCTGAACATCCGGCGCCTGGCCCGGGAGGTGCTGCCGCTTCTCCCCTGGGAGGCGCGAACGCCGGAAGCGGCAGCACCCGGGGTCGGACCCGTCAGCAGTCCCGCAGCTCCGGCGACTGGTTGAGGATCTGCCCGCGGATCGAGGTGAACCGGCCCAGCGGGGCGTCCGAGGCGGCGTCGAGCGGGAAGACGGCGACCCGGTGGCAGTTCTGGAACGCCAGCCGGACGCCGAAGTGCCGCTCCAGCGACCGCCGGATGGCGTCGCTGGCCAACGCCCGCAGCAGCTGTCCACGCGCATGCTCGTCCGGCGGCGGCGTGGTGTTGTCGGCGAAGTCACCGCCGTCCACCTTGAGTCGGGCGACCAGCGTGCTGATCATGTTCCAGGCGTAGGGCAGGGAGGTGCGGACGCAGTCGACGAACGCGACTTCGTCGACCTCCTCGCCGCGCTCGGCCTGCTGCAACAGCGCTGGTGAGACGTCGAGCGACATGGGATTCTCCTCTCGCGACCCCTGGCTAGGAGGTCTGGCGGACGGGCCCCGGGACACCGCCGCACACACGTCACCGCGTGCTGGTGTGCGTTCGGACGGCGACGCCCCGTGTCCAACCGTAGGGGTGTTGGCCCGAGCATGTCAGTGGATTGGGCACATATCTGGCCACTGTCCGGCAACGGCCGCCCCAGCCGTCGCGGGGCCTTCCGCCGCCCCACCGGTCACGGCCGCCGCCGTACGCCCTCTAGGCTGAGTCCATGCGTCTCGTGATCGCCCGCTGCTCGGTGGACTACGCCGGCCGGCTGACCGCCCATCTCCCGCTCGCGCCACGGCTGATCCTCGTGAAGGCGGATAATTCGGTCTCCATCCACGCCGATGACCGGGCCTATAAGCCCCTCAACTGGATGTCCCCGCCGTGCAGTCTGAAGGTCAGCGAGGCCGGGAACGCCGAGAGCGAGGCCGCGGCGGTGTGGACGGTGGAGAACAGGACCGGCGAGAAGCTGATCATCACGATGGCCGAGATCCTGCACGACTCCTCCCACGAACTGGGCGTCGATCCTGGCTTGATCAAGGACGGTGTCGAAGCTCACCTTCAGGAACTGCTTGCCGACCGCATGGAGACGCTCGGGGAGGGCTGGAGCCTCATTCGCCGCGAATACCCCACGGCGATCGGCCCGGTGGACATCCTCGGCAGGGACGCGGAGGGGGCCACGATCGCGGTGGAGATCAAGCGGCGCGGCGAGATCGACGGGGTCGAACAGCTCACCCGCTACCTGGAGTTGCTCAACCGCGATCCCCTGCTGGCCCCGGTCCGCGGCGTGTTCGCCGCCCAGGAGATCAAGCCCCAGGCCCGCACCCTCGCCACGGACCGCGGCATCCGCTGCGTCACGCTCGACTACGACGCCCTTCGCGGCATCGAGGACGATAAGCTCCGCCTCTTCTGAGGCGCCGCGACCCGGCCGCCGCGCCCCGGCCGCCGCGAGGCACCGCCCGGCGAGATCCGCCGCCGCGACGACGGGCGCCGTCAGGGGGCGGCTGCGCCGCCCGCCGCGGCCTCGCCCTCCGTGGTGGTGTCCGTCTCGGAGCCACCGGCTTGGCCCTCGTCGGAACCGCCGGGGCTGTCCGACGTCCCCTCGGTCTGGCCGCCCTGCCCGCCGCCGTCCGCCTCCCCGGTCGCGGAGCCGTCCGTGGTGCCCTCGGTCACGGAGCCGTCGGCCGTGCCCTCGGTCGTCCCGCCGGGGTCCGGGCCGCCCACGGCCGCACCCGTATCGCCCTCCGAGGCGGAGCCCGTGGTGCCCGGCGACGGGGACTCCGTCGGCTGCGTCGTGGGCGGGTCCGTGGAGGTGGCCGTGTCCTCGGGGGTCGTGCCGGTGGGGGGGAATCCCGTGTCCGGGGGCGGGGTGTAGCCGCCGGGGCCGGGGTCGGCGGGGTCGGAGGGGGACGTGCTGGGCGAGGACTCGCGGGTCGGGCCGTCCGTCTCCTCCTCGCCGGTGCTGGGACGTGCCGGATCGCGGTCGTCCACGAGAGCCGGCCGGGGTCTGCTGTCCTCGGACCCGCCGTCCCCGGAGGCGAGGCCGAGGGCGACGAACGTCCCGAGCCCGGCCAGGATCATCCCCCCGGCCACAATGG
>NZ_JAVREN010000092.1:0-5558 GCF_031845405.1 Streptomyces boetiae | reverse complement strand
CCGCAAGCGGGGGCACCCCCAGCCGCCGCGGCCGACCCGGCCGCGCCGCCGCCGGCCACGCCGAACAGCGCCGCCAGGCCCTTGCCCGAGGACTCGGCCGCGAACCAGCCGATGACGGCCAGCGGCAGCACGCCGCGCAGGTGCTCGTTCATGTCCCGCACCTCGGAGGCCGCCAGCGCGCACCGCGCGCACTCCTCCAGGTGCTTGCGCAGCCCGCGCTCCGCCCGGCTGCGCAACCCGCCCCGGGCGTACGCCCCCAGGCGGTCGGCGTACCGGGCGCACGCGCCGTCCTCGGTCAGCGTCCGGCTGACGTGCTCCTGGAGGAACGCCTGCCGCAGCCCCTCGCGCGCCCGGTGCGCCAGCACGGCCGTCGCGTTCGGCGTCAGGCCGAGCAGCGGCGCGACGTCCCGCGGGGAGGCCTCCTCGACCGTGGTGTGCCACAGCACGGTCTGCCAGCGCTCCGGCAGCGAGCGGAACGCCCGCACCGCCATGGACTCCTCGGCCTCGCGCATGGCCCGCACGTCCGCGCCGACCTCGACCGAGCCCTCGTCCGCCGAGCGCACCGCCGCCGCCGACACCGCGAACGCGGCGAAGTCCTCGACCAGGTGCTCGCGGCGGGCCGTGCGCGCCCAGTCGGCCGCCACCCGCCGCACCGAGGTCAGCAGGTACGCCCGCACCGCCGTCTTCGGGCCCGCGCCGCGCCGCACGGCCTGGAGGGTCGCGGCGAACACCTCGTTCGTCAGGTCGTCTGCGGTGTCCGCGTCCCGGCAGCAGGTCCGGGCGTAACGGCGGACCGCGTCCGCGTGCCGCCGGTACAGCTCGTCGTACGCCTCGGAGGCGCCCTCGCGCATCCGCTCGATCAGGTCGAGGTCGGCGCTCGCGGCCGGGGCCGCGCCCTCCGGCTCCCCGGCCCGCCCCTCCCGGGTCCGCTGCCGCGGCACGGTGGACTCGTCGGCGCTCTCGTGCACGCCCTCAACGTCCATGGCGTGAAGCCCCCGTATTTACACAGCTGTCAGCGACACGGCCAGAGTGCCACAGCCCCGGAGCGCGGCAGGGCCCCCTTCCGGAAGAACCACCCTATCGAGCGGTGTTCGACGAACGCCCGCCCCAACCCCCGGCCCCCGGCGCCGCCCTCTCTCAGCGCTTCGCCCGCAAACCCTCCAGCAATATCTTCAACAGACGCGCCTCGGCGGCCGTTTGCCGCGCCGGGTCCTCGAACCGCGGCGGCGTCGTCGCGATCACCAGCATCAGGTCCGCCACCGTCACGTCCGCCCGCAGCTCACCCGCCGCCCTCGTCCGCTCCAGCAGCTCCCCGACCACCGACAGCAACTCCCGCGTCCCGCCCCGCGCCTCCTCCTGCGCGGCCTCTCCCGCCCCGGCCTCCTCGCCAGGCGCCCCCTCCCGGCCAGCCGGGACACCCGGCTCGCCGCGCCCCGACGCGCCCTCCGAGCCGCACCGCTGCGAGGGCACCCGCTCCGCCCCCGCGCACCCCGCCCGCGACGCCCGCCCCGGACGTTCCGAACGCCCGCTCCCGCGCGGCTCCGAGCCCGCGCCCGCCCCGTCCGCGCTGCGGTCCAGCAGCTCCGGCGGCAGCAGCCGCCCCGCCCCCGAGGCCGCCGACCGCTCCACGAACCCCGCCAGCGCCGGCCACGGCCCCTCCTCCGCCCCGGCCAGCGCCTCCAACGCCTCCAGCGCCCGGCTCGTCAGGCGCTGCGTCTCCTCCTCGGCGATGTGCCGCACCAGCGCCTCCTTGTTCGGAAAGCGCCGGTAGACCGTACCCACGCCGACCCGCGCCCGCCGCGCCACCTCCTCCATCGGCGCCCCGTACCCCAGCTCGCCGAACACGTCCCGCGCCGCGCTCAGCACGTGCCGCAGATTGCGCTGGGCGTCGACCCGCAGAGCCGCCGACCCGGCCTCCCCCCGCTCCGCGTCCCGCTCGGCATTCCCATCCGCATCCCGATCCGAAGAGGACGGCGTATCAACGCCCTCGCCGCCCCCGGACTCCTGAATCCGCATATGCAATTCCCCCGGTGCAGCGGACCCGCTCCGAAAAGCCGATCCGCAAGATGTTGAGAGTCACGAACATAGTTGAGGCCACTGACACTGAGGAAGCGGCCTCGGAAACCACGCGTACGGAGCAGCGGCCCCGCACCACCTGTGGACAAACGGCCGCCCCCGGGTGCCTTATGGACGGGTGACACAGGCGAGGAGGACGACGAGGACGTCGCGCACGCCGGGGCCCGCGCGCCCCGCGCACATCGTCGTGGTCGGCGGCGGCTGCGCCGGCCTCGCCGCCGCGCACCGCCTCCAGCGCACGCTCCGCCGCCCGCTCGGACGCGGAGACGTCCGCATCACCGTGGTCAGCCCCGAGCCGTACATGACCTACCCGCCCTTCCTCCCGGAGGCAGCCGCCGGCTCCCTCTCCCCCCGGCACGTCGTCGTGCCCCTGCGCCGCGTCCTCGCCCGCTGCCGCTTCCTCCCCGGCGAGGTGACCGCCGTGGACACCGCGGCGCGCACCCTTTCCGTCCGGAACGCGGCCGGCGAGGAGGCCGGCGGCGAACCACTCCGGCTCGACTACGACGAACTCGTCCTCGCCCCCGGTTCCCCCACGCGACCGCCCGACCTCCCCGGCCTCGACCGCCACGCCCTGGGCCTGCGGACCGTCCGGGAGGCCATCGGCCTGCGCAACCACGTCCTCGAACAGCTCGACATCGCCGCCTCCACCCGCGACTCCGCCGTCCGCGACGCCGCGCTCACCTTCCTCTTCGTCGGCGGCGGCCACGCCGGGGTCGGGGCCCTGGCCGAGCTGGAGGACATGGGACGTTTCGCCTGCCGTTACTACCCCACCATCCGCCCGGACGAGCAGCGATGGATCCTGGTCGAGCCCAGCGACCGGATCCTCTCCGAGGCGAGCGAGCGGATGAGCCAGGACACCCTGCACGAGCTGCGCGGACGCAATATCGACGTCCGCCTCCGCACCCGCCTGGAGTCCTGCGCCGACCGCACCGCCGTCCTCAGCGACGGCACCCGGCACCCCACCCGCACCCTCGTGTGGACAGCCGACGCCCGGCCCAGCCCCCTGCTCGCCGCCTGCGGCCTCCCCCTCGACGAGACCGGCCGCGTCCGCTGCACCCCCGCCCTGCGCGTCGAGGACACCGAGCACGTCTGGGCCGCCGGGGACGCCGCCGCCGTCCCCGACCTCACCGCGCCCGACGGCACGCCGTGCGCCCCCCTCGCCCAGCACGCGCTCCGCCAGGGACGCCGCCTCGCCGACAACCTCGCCGCCGCCCTCCGAGGCCGCCCGCCCGCCGACTACCGCCACCGGGCCGCCGGCGCCGTCGCCGCCCTCGGCCTGCACCAGGGCGTCGCCCGCCTCCACGGCGCGCGCCTGACCGGCACCCCGGCCTGGCTCGCCCACCGCGTCCACCACCTCGGACGCCTCCCCACCGCGAACCGCAAGGCACGCTTGCTGGCCGAATGGACCCTTGCGGGATTGTTCAAACGTGAGATCGTCTCCCTCGGCTCCCTGGAACACCCCAGGGCGGAGTTCGAACTGGCCGCCGGCGGCGGCTCCCCGCCAGAAACCCCCTGACCGACCTCTGCACCCCCCACGAATCTCACCCCCCACCCCACGAGAACGAATCGGATCGGAAAGCTGTGAATTTGACGCGCTGGGGCATCCGGCTGCCCGGAGCACAGCGACGCCGCACCGGCGTCGCCGGGGCGGACTCCGGCGGCGTGCCGGCGGCCCGCGGGAGCGAGCCCTCCGAGGCGGCCACCGCCCCCGCCCGGACGGCCGGCCGCGGCGTCGACGCCCTCGCCGTTCACGAACTCCTCGGCCACGTCCAGGCCCCCGTCGCCGTCGTCCGCGGGCCCGACCACCGCGTCGCCTACGTCAACGCGGCCTACGCCGCCCTCTTCGGCCCCCGCGCGGCCGGCGCCCCCGCCCGCGACGCCCTCTCCGAGCTCGCCGATATCGGCCTCCTCCCGCTCATGGACCAGGTCCAGCGCAGCGGAACGCCCCGCACGCTGAAGTCGCGCAGCGTTCCCGGCGACGTCCGCGACGGCCACTACACCTTCACCTGCACCCCCGTGGAGCTGGCCGCCACCGCCGGCCAGCCCGCCCAGCGCGGCGTGCTGGTCTTCGCCTCCGACGTCACCGACCAGGTCGTCACGGCCGAGCGCCTGCGCGAGAGCGAGGGCCAGCAGCGCGCCGCCGCCGTCACCCTCCAGCGCAGCCTCCTGCCCCAGCGCCTGGAGCAGCCCGACGACCTGCGCGTGGCCGCCACCTACCAGCCCGGCGGCATCGACGCCGCGGTCGGCGGCGACTGGTACGACGTGATCACCCTCGGCGCCGGCCGCACCGCCGCCGTCATCGGCGACGTCATGGGCCGGGGCGTGCGCGCCGCGGCGGTCATGGGCCAGTTGCGCACCGCCGTGCGCGCCTACGCGCGCCTGGACCTGCCCCCGCACGAGGTGCTGCAACTCCTGGACGGCCTGGCCACCGACATCGATTCCAGCCAGATCGCCACCTGCCTCTACGCGGTCTACGACCCCAACGAGGGCACTCTCTCCTACGCCTCGGCGGGCCACCTGCCGATCTTCATCCGCGAGTCGGACGGCACCGTCCGCCGCGTCTCCGACCCCACGGGCCCGCCCCTGGGCACCGGCGGCTGGCTCCACACCTCCGGCACCGTGCCCTTCGGCCCCGGGTCCACCGTCGTGATGTGCACCGACGGCCTGGTCGAACGCCGCGACGCCGATATCGACGAGGGCCTGGACGCGCTCCAGCAGGCGCTGGCCGGCTTCGTCGACGACACGCCCCAGATCATCTGCGACCGGCTGCTGCGCTCCCTGGGCATCACCGAGGACCACGACGACGACGTCGCGATCCTCGTGCTCGCCTGCCCGGAACGCCAGGGGGAGGAGGCCGACCTCTTCCGCGGCGCCGCCCTCGACCTCCTCGGCGGGATCGAGGCCGCCCCGCGCGCCCGCGCCTTCGCCGACGGCGTCCTCGCGAGCTGGCGCTTCCCAGAAGAGCTGCGCGAGCTCGGCGTCCTGGCCGCCAGCGAGCTGGTCGCCAACTCCCTCAAGCACGGCCGCGCCCCGATGGGCCTGCGCCTGCGCCGCACGGACCGCCGCCTGATCGTCGAGGTGACGGACGGGGACGAGCACCTGCCGCGCCGCCAGCAGGCCAAGCCGGCCGACGAGGCCGGGCGCGGGATCGCCGTGGTGGCGACGATCGCGGCGGAGTGGGGCGCCCGCCGGCTGCCCGAGGGCGGCAAGGCGGTGTGGGCGGAGTTCGCCCTTCCGGACCCAAGTTGACGCCGGTGGGGTGACCGCGTAACGTTGCCGAAGCGCTCGTCAAGGGCGCTCCCACTTCTCTCGAACTTCCAGGCCCGTGAGGGTCTCTTTCGGCGTGCTGCCGGGGGGCCGGATTTGTTTTCCGGTGGGGATTGCTTCTAGAGTGGTGGCACACCGAAGGGAAGCCGCCGGGAACGTGAGTTCCGGGTGAGTGTCCGTTCCTTGAGAACTCAACAGCGTGCTTTTGGATAGTC
>NZ_JAVREN010000091.1:0-5820 GCF_031845405.1 Streptomyces boetiae | reverse complement strand
GGCGCCCGCCCCCGCCCCGCGGCCGGACCCCGCCGCCCTCCCCCGCCTCCACTCCCCCCGCCCGCCCCGGCCCCGGGCCGCCCCGGCCGAACGCACCTCGCGCCGGCTCACCGGCCCCCGACCGCCGCGCCCCGCCGACCTCGCCCACGCCCTGGCCACCACCCGCACCCATCACGAGCACCGGGCCGTCGCCGTCGCCACCGATCCCACACGGCTGGCCGAGGCCCTGCGCGCCCTCGCCGAGGACCGCACCAGCCCCCACCTCGTCCACGGCCGGGCCACAGGCCCGGGCCGCCCCGTTCTCGTATTCCCCGGCCAGGGCTCCCAGTGGCCCGGCATGGCCGCCGAGCTCCTCGACACCGCCCCCGCGTTCCGCCGCCGCGTCGACGCCTGCGCCCAGGCCCTGGCCCCCCACACCGACTGGTCCCTGCACGACGTGCTGCGCCAGGCCCCCGGCGCCCCCGCGCCGGAGGCCGCCGAGGTCGTCCAGCCCGCGCTGTGGGCCGTGATGGTCTCCCTCGCCGGCCTGTGGGCCGACTGCGGCGTCACCCCCGCCGCCGTCATCGGCCACTCCCAGGGAGAGATCGCCGCCGCCTGCGCCGCCGGCGCCCTCACCCTGGAGGACGGCGCCCGCGTCGTCGCCCTCCGCTCCCGCCTGCTGCGCCGCCTCGCCGGACGCGGCGGCATGGCCTCCGTCCCGGCCCCCGTGGCCGAGGTCACCGCCCGACTCGCCCCCTACGGCGACCACCTGGCCGTCGCCGCGGTCAACGGCCCCCGCTCCGTGGTCGTCTCCGGCGACGCCGAGGCCCTGGACGCGTTCCTCGCCGCCTGCGCCGCCGACGGCCTCAACGCCCGCCGCGTCCCCGTCGACTACGCCTCCCACTGCGCCCACGTCGAGGACATCGCGGACGAACTCGCCGCCGCCCTCGCCCCCTTGCACCCCCGCGACCCGTCCGTCCCCTTCTGCTCCACCGTCACCGGCGCCCCGCTGGAGAGCACCTCCCTGGACGCCGCCTACTGGTACCGCAACCTCCGCTCTCCCGTCCGCTTCGCCGAGGCCACCGGCCACCTCATCGCCCGCGGCCACACCCTGTTCATCGAGGTCAGCCCCCACCCGGTGCTCACCGCCGGAGTCACCGGCACCGCCGAGGACGCCGAGGCGGCCGTCGAGACCATCCCCACCCTGCGCCGCGGCGCGGGCGGCTCCCGGCAGTTCCTCCTCGCCCTCGGCCAGGCCCACGCCGCCGGAACGCCCGTGGACTGGACGGCCGTTCTCGCCCCCGCCGCCCCGCGCCCTGTCGAACTGCCCACCTACCCCTTCCAGCACGAGCGGTACTGGCTCGACCCCCGCCCCGCCTCCGCCGCGCACGACGCCGAAGGCCCCGCCCGCACCCCCGAGGAGGCCGGCTTCTGGGCCGCCGTGGACCGCGCGGACGTCCCCGGGCTGGCCGGCTCCCTGGACCTGGACCCCGACGCGCCGCTGAGCGACGTCGTCCCCCGCCTCTCCGACTGGCACCGCCGCGCCACCGAGCGCGCAACCGCCGACCGCTGGCGCTACCGCGTCACCTGGCGCCCGGTCCCCGAACCGGCAGTCCCCCCGCACCCGTTGACGGCTACCGCGAGCCCCGGGGGCGCCGAAAGCAACGCCGCCCCCGGCTGGCTCCTGGCCGTCCCCGAGGGCCGCGAGGACCACCCCCTGGCCGTCGCCGTCTCCGCCGCCCTCACCGCCCGCGGCGCCGCCGTCACCCCCCTGGCCGTCCCCTGCGCCGACCCCGAAGCCCGCGCCCGGCTCGCCGCCCTGCTGCGGACGTTGACCGGCGAGGCCGCGCCCGCCGGCGTCCTCTCCCTCCTCGCCCTGGACGAGGCCCCCCGCATCCCCGGCCACGCCGTCTCCGCCGCCCTCGCCGGCACCGCCGCGCTCGCCCAGGCCCTCGGCGACGCCTCAACGGCCGCCCCGCTGTGGTGCGTCACCACCTCCGCCGTCACCACCGGCCCCGCCGACCCGCTCAACCACCCCGCCCAGGCCCAGCTCTGGGGCCTGGGCCGCGTCCTGGCCGTCGAACAGCCCCACCGCTGGGGCGGCATCGTCGACCTGCCCACCGAGCCCGGCCCCGCCACCCTCGCCCGCCTCGCCGCCCTCCTCACCGCCGCCCCCGCCGAGGACGCGGACGGCGGCCCGTCCGCCCCACCACGCGAGACCGAACTCGCCCTGCGCCCCGGCGCGTTGCTCGCCCGCCGCCTCGTCCGCGCCCAGGCCGCCACCCCGCCCCGCCGCCCCGAGTGGCGCCCCGGCGGCACCGTCCTGATCACCGGCGGCACCGGCTCCCTCGGCGCCCACGTCGCCCGCTGGCTCGCCACCGCCGGAGCCGGACACCTGCTGCTCACCGGCCGCCGCGGCGAGGCCGCCTCCGGCGCCGCCGAACTGCGCGAGGAACTCCGGGCGTTGGGCCCCCGCGTCACCATCGCCGCCTGCGACGCCGCCGACCGCGAGGCCCTGGCGCACCTGCTGGAGACCGCCGTCCCCGCCGACCAGCCCCTCACCGCCGTCTTCCACGCCGCCGGCACCCTCGACGACGGCCTCCTCGACGCCCTCACGCCCGAGCGCATGGCCCGCGTCCTGGCGCCCAAGGCCGACGCCGCCCGCCACCTCCACGAGCTGACCGCCCACCTCGACCTGTCGGCCTTCGTGCTGTTCTCCTCCGTCTCCGGCGTCACCGGCAACGGCGGCCAGGCCGCCTACGCCGCCGCCAACGCCCACCTCGACGCCCTCGCCCACCACCGCCGCGCCGCCGGGCTGACCGCCACCTCCGTCGCCTGGGGCTCCTGGGGCGCCGGCGGCCTGGTCACCGACGCCGTCGCCGAGCGTTCCCGCCGCCGCGGGCTGGTGCCCATGCCCGCCGGCACGGCCGTGCACGCCCTGCGCGTGGCCCTCGAACAGGACGACACCGAGGTCACCGTCGCCGCCGTCGACTGGGACCTGTTCGCCCCCGCCCTCGCCGGCCCCGCCGGAAGCCGCCCGCTGCTGGAGACGATCCCCGAGGCCCGCGCCCGCCTCGCCGGAGCCGAGACCGCCAACGCCCCCGCCGCGCACGGCCGTTCGGACGCCCCCGCCCTGGCGCGCCGCCTCGCCGGGCTGCCCGCCTCCGAACGCCCCCGCGCCGTCCTGGAACTGGTGCGCGCCGAGGCCGCCGCCGTCCTCGGCCACCCGGGGCCCGACGCGCTGCGGCCCCAACGGCCCTTCCGCGACGCCGGGTTCGACTCCCTCACCGCCGTCGAGCTGCGCAACCGCCTGGCCGCCGCCACCGGCCTGCGGCTGCCCACCACCGCCGTGTTCGACCACCCCACCCCGGCCCGCCTCGCCGCCCACCTCACCGGCCGCCTCCCCGGCGCTGCCCCGGCCCAGACGCCCGCGACCCCGGCAGCCGCCCCCGCCGCCGTCGCCGTCGCCGTCGCAGGTGACGAAGACCCCATCGCCATCGTCGCGATGAGCTGCCGCTTCCCCGGCGGCGTGCACTCGCCCGAGGATCTGTGGCGGCTGATCACCACCGGCGCCGACCCCCTCAGCGGCTTCCCCGCCGGGCGCGGCTGGGACCTCGCAGGGCTGCACCACCCGGACCCCGCCCACCCCGGCACCACCTACCTCGACCGGGGCTACTTCCTGCACGACGCGGGGGAGTTCGACGCCGACTTCTTCGGGATCTCCCCGCGCGAGGCCCTGGCCATGGACCCCCAGCAGCGCCTGCTCCTCGAAGGCTCCTGGGAGCTCCTCGAACGCGCCGGGATCGACCCCGCCGCCCTGCGCGGCACCCGCACCGGCGTCTTCGTCGGCTCCAACGGCCAGGACTACGCCGACGACTACGCCTCCGGGATGGTCCACCGCGCCCCCAAGGCCGCCGAGGGCTTCCTGCTCACCGGCCGCGCCGCCTCCGTCGCCTCCGGCCGCATCGCCTACCACTACGGTCTGGAGGGCCCGGCGGTCACCGTCGACACCGCCTGCTCCTCCTCCCTGGTCGCCCTCCACCTGGCCGTCCAGTCCCTGCGCCAGGGCGAGTCCGCCCTCGCCCTGACCGGCGGCGTCACCGTCATGTCCACCCCCCGTACCTTCCTCGCCTTCAGCCGCCAGCGCGGCCTGGCCCCCGACGGCCGCTGCAAGGCGTTCTCCGCCGCCGCCGACGGCACCGCCTGGGGCGAGGGCATCGGCCTCCTCCTGCTCGAACGCCTCTCCGACGCCCGCCGCAACGGCCACCGCGTCCTCGCCCTCGTCCCCGGCTCCGCCATCAACCAGGACGGCGCCTCCAACGGACTGACGGCCCCCAACGGCCCCTCCCAGGAACGGGTGATCCGGCAGGCCCTGGCCAACGCCCGCCTCACGCCCGCCGACGTCGACGCGGTCGAGGCCCACGGCACGGGCACCGCCCTCGGGGACCCGATCGAGGCCCAGGCGCTGCTGGCCACCTACGGCGCCGAGCGCCCCGGCCCCGAACGGCCCCTGCTGCTCGGCTCGTTGAAGTCCAACCTCGGGCACACCCAGGCCGCCGCCGGAGTCGCCGGGGTCATCAAGATGGTCCTCGCCCTGCGCAACGGACTCCTGCCGCCCACGCTCCACGTGGACCGGCCGACCCCCCACGTCGACTGGTCCTCCGGCGCGGTCCGCCTCCTCACCGAGCCCGCCCCCTGGGAGCCGGACGGCGAACGCCCCCGCCGCGCCGGAGTCTCCTCCTTCGGCTTCAGCGGCACCAACGCCCACATCCTCCTCGCCGAGGCCCCCGCCACGGAACCGGAACCGGAGCCCGAGCCGGAGGCCGGGCCCGCGCCCGAGGACGCGACCCTCCCCTGGCTGATCTCCGCCAAGGACGACGCCGCCCTCCGCGCCCAGGCCCAGCGCCTCCTCACCCACCTCGACGCCCATCCCGAGGCCCGCCCCGCCGACCTCGCCCACGCCCTGGCCACCACCCGCGCCGCCCTCGACACCCGCGCCGCCGTCCTGGGCACCAACCGCGACGAACTCACCGAGGGCCTGGCCGCCCTCGCCCGCGGCACGAGCCACCCCCGCCTCCTCCACGGCGCCGCACCCGCCGCAGCCGCGCCCCGTCTGGCGTTCGTCTTCCCCGGCCAGGGCAGCCAGCACCCCGGCATGGGACGCGAACTCCACGCCGCGCACCCGGCGTTCGCCCACGCCTTCGACGCCGCCTGCGCCGAACTCGACCGCCACCTGCCCCGACCGCTGCGCGAGATCGCCTTCGGCGAGGACGCAGCCGCCCTGGCCCGCACCGAGTTCGCCCAGCCCGCGCTCTTCGCCCTGGAGACCGCCCTCTTCCGCCTCCTGGAGTCCTGGGGCGTGCGCCCGGACGTGGTCGCCGGGCATTCCGTGGGCGAGTTCGCCGCCGCCCACGCCGCGGGCGTCCTCACCCTGGCCGACGCCGCCGCCCTCGTCGCCGCCCGCGCCCGCCTCATGCAAACCCTGCCCCCCGGCGGCGCCATGGCCGCCGTCGAGGCGAGCGAGGACGAGATCCGGCGCCTGCTGGCCGAACTCCCCGACCATGAGGGCGCGTTGGCCCTGGCCGCCGTCAACGGCCCCGCCTCCGTGGTCATCTCCGGCACCGAGGAGGCCGTCACCGCCGCCCTGGCCCGCGCCGAGGGCCGCAGGACCAAGCGCCTGACCGTCTCCCACGCCTTCCACTCGCCCCTGATGGACCCGGTCCTCGATGCCTTCCACGCCGTCGCCGCCCGCGCCGCCCACGCCGAACCCGCCCTCCCCTTCGTCTCCACCCTCACCGGCCGCCCCGCCGCCCCCGGCGAACTGGCCGACCCCGCCTACTG
>NZ_JAVREN010000090.1:0-6237 GCF_031845405.1 Streptomyces boetiae | reverse complement strand
CCCCCCTGCACCGCGAAGCCGCCCGCCCCGACCTCCCGGCCCCCCACCTCTGGGCCGCCTTCACCCACCAGGGCAACCCGTCGCCGGGGTGAGCGTCACGAGCCCTCAGGGGCGAAGCGCATCACCGCCGTGCCGTCCTCGATGCCCAGCACCGCGAACTCGACGATCATCGTGTCGGCGTTCCCGAAGCTGCCGCCCTCGGGCCCGATGCCCACCTCCGTGAAGCCGCTGCCGCCGCCGGAGAAGGCGATCGCCAGCCTGACGCGGCTCTCGCCCACCTCTGCGATGGTCACCCCGCCGACACCCGGATCGAAGGGAATGGTGGTGCCCGCCGTGACCGCGACCTCGCACGCGCCGTCGGCACAGGCGCCGACGTCCGTCCCGTCCGCGGCGTCCTCCGGCGCGAGGGCGGAGAACTCGGGCGTCGGCCCGGGGGTGGGCGAGGGCGCCTCGGGCTCCGGCTCCTCTGAAGGCGTCTCGGCGGCGGGACCGGCCTCCTCGGGCTGTGCCGCCTCATCGGCATCAGAGCCGCAGCCGACCACCGCCACCACGGTGGTCACGGCGGCGAGAACGGCCATCCCGGCCCGGCTGAAGCGTGTACGCGGCCTCATGAGGAACTCCGATCCCAGAAAGGGGCTAACGGTCCGCGCCTGTTGTAACGGCCCGCCCCGGGAGGGGTCCCCACCCGCTCACCCGGGCCGCCCGTGGGCGCCAAGGTCCGACTGGACGACCGAGGAGCCGCGCAGGCGCACCAACGGCGGTGCCGGTGCTGGTGGGCCGGCCCGCGCCACAGGATTCGCCCAGGCTCCCTGCCACGCGCCGGTTCCCCGACGCCCGGACGTGTCGATACCGGCATCGTCTACTCTGGAAAGGCCACTGCGGAGTCAGACAACTACCGGCAAGGGAGCGGACCTTCGGCCGGCCAAGACGACGAGTTCACGAGCCTCCACGGCGCACCCGACGAGTACCACGCAGCTCGGCCAGCCGTGTCGACCCGACCCGCCCGTCGCCCGCTGGCGACTCGACCCGAGATGAGCAGCACCATGTGGACAGGACCTATACCCCACGCATTAAGGCCCGCCGCGACGCCTAAGCGCAGACCGACCACGTTCCTCATCGCCGGCCTGACCGCCACCCTCATCGCCCTCGCCGGATGCGCCTCCAGCACCAACGAGGCGCCGCCCACGCCGGAAAGCCGGCCGACCGCCACCGACGTCGCCGAGGAGACGCCGACTCCCACCGAGGACCCGACCCCCGAGCCCACGGAGGACCCGGAGCCCGAGGAGGAAGAGTCCCTCGCCGGCGACGGCAGCCCGCAGGTCGCCTACCTGACGATTCCGGACATCGGCATCGAGGGCCTGCGCGTCGAGCCCTACCAGGGCGAGACCGACGACGGCCCCGGCACGGAGATCCAGGACCGCGGCCTCGCGGCCAGCCCCCACGGCCCCTCCGGAGGCATCGGCCCCGGAGGCATCGGGAACTACCAGGTCACGGCCCACCGCAACTCGGCGGGCGCCCCGTTCTTCGCGGTCCCCGACCTCCGGAACGGCGCGAGGGTCGAAGTGGCCACCGACGACCGCGTCTTCGTGTACGAGGTGGTGGACACCCGGGAGACCTCGTTCCGCTCCGAGCAGTCCCTGGCGGAACAACGAGCCGCCGTCCCCGGCTACCCCGGGCGCACCCCTGAGGAGGCCATGATCACCATCTCGACATGCGCCACCCAGGAGGACCACGCCGAGGGCAACTACTGGTCCGACGAGCACGGCAACCCCGAACACCGCATCGACAAGATCGGCATCCTGATCGACTCCCGCCCCGCCTAGCAGCCCCGCAAACGACGAGATCCCGTCCGAGCGATGCTCGCCTGACCGCATCGCTCAGGCATCCACCACTGGCTGACCGGCTCATCCTGAGCTACGTCACCTCAGGTCGGGCACCTCCCCGGCGCACGCCGTGCGCCGGGGTCTCTCCAGGAACGAGTCGAATCTGGGTCTCTGTGCACGGGGCTACGATGAGTAAGTGACTCACAGCAACAAGTCCCGCCGAGGAACCTTCTTCCCTCTCGTTGAGGCCAACGGGTTCCCTTACGACAGTCAGTCGCCCGAAGCCCACCAGGCATGGGAAGGCGAGGCGTGCCCGTTCGCTGGCGGACTGTGTGAGAAGCAACGCCAGTACAACTTCGGCTACTGCTCAGTGAGCTACGCGGCAAAGTGGGACAACGGAGAACGTCGAACCTACGCCGTCTGCGACCATCGCCTTGATGGTCCGCCTGTGGAGTGGGCAATGGCCGACTATTTCGGTGACACACAAGCGACACTCGTTCCAGAGGTGACTGCAACCGGCACCCCAAAACGCAACATCGACTATATCGCCTTCACCGGTAACCTGGATGCTTCCGAAACGGGAAATGTCATCGCGATCGAGACCCAGACGATTGACCTTCGAGGAGGCGGTGTCGGGCCAGCTTGGGAAGCGTGGAAAGCCAACGATATCGACAACTGGCGAGCCTACTTCACGGCCGAGGCGAAGCGAAAGAACCGTAAGGATACTGTCGACTACGGAGTCAATACCGGCAACGTATACAAGCGGCTTGGGACTCAGGTGGCAGAAAAGGGTACCTACCTCAAGCAGGTTGATATCCCCCTGTATGTAGTCATGCAGAATAGCATCTTCCGCCAACTTCGCGAGCGAGTCCAGTTCACTCCCGTCGATCACGATTGGGATATCACTTTCGCTGGCTTCGACTACGACGGAACCCTTCAGCCTAACGGCCAACTAGCACTGGGGTTGCAGGAAGTAGTAAGGACGACCTTGGAGGATTATGTCGAAGCGATGGCGCGAAGTGGTGAGAGCGGAGACCTGCGAGCTGACTTCATAGAGAGGGTGAAGAAGAAGGCCAAGGTGGTGCCGAGCCAGACGGACCTATTGTTTTAGAAAAGGTGCGTCTGAGGCTGCACCCCTTCACTGCCAGTCGACTCGTCTGAAGCCTCAGAAGCGAACCTTAGGTTCGTGGCATTCATGCGTGCCGATGACGAGAAGTTCGACGTGATCTCGAACCCCACTGCTCGCCGTCCATTCTTAACGGCAACAGCCAGTGCTCTTCCCGTTCCACAGAAGGGGTCGAGCACCAGGCCGTTAGGCGGAGACGAGCTCAGAATCCTCGGCTCGATCAGCTTGACCGGGAACGTGGCTGAATGACCATCGGAGCCGGCTGAGACGTTGACGTTGACCACGTCTCGGGCGCCGTCTTCCACCGCGGACATGTCGTAGTAGTACTTCGGTCGACCTTCCTTTGGTCGCTTCACGAAGTGGTAGAAATGCTCGTGAGCAAGCCGCAAACGATCCTTCTCGGGGCGTGGCGGAACGTTGCGCTTCTCCCAAATAAGGTCGTTGCGAAGAATCCAGCGCTTATCCTGCATGGCAATAGCGAAGCGCGCAGGGATCATCAGAAGCTGCTTCTCTTGGCGGAATCCGCCCATCGGCGTCTTTCGGCGCATGCGGGGGTTATCGCCAAGTCCCTGGCGGCCGTCGAAGCGGATGCTCGACCACCGGGCGAAGTAGGTATCGCCAATGTTCACCCATAGACTGCCGCCTTGTTTGAGGGCAGATGCGCTGCGCTGGAAAATCTCAACGAGGTTACTTACATACCACTCCGGCAATGGCTCCATGCCGAGGCAGCCGCCATGCAGGCGATACCAGTCATATGGTGGAGGTTCCTCCTTGCTGCCACCTTCAGCCTCCCACTCGTGCAGTACGTCCTCGTTGTGACTCAATCCGTAAGTGCGGAGTCCCCAATACGGCGGAGAGGTGATGATAAGGTCAACCGAGTTTCCCGGCAGCTTGTCCAAAAGGTCATAAGCATCACCCTCGTGCACCTCGGCTGCCCCGTCTGGCAGCGGGAGCGTGATCCCCGGTGTATCTTCCATAGCCTGCCTTAGGTAATCGATCATGCGGTGCGCTGAGGGGCGTCCGGCCGTGAGTGTATACCGAAAGGGTCCGATTTTCAATCCTAATGGCCCGGGTGATCGGCGGAGACGGCGGCGGATGCAAATTTCGGGTGTATCGCTACTTGTGAGAATTCCGGCGTCAACAGGAATCACCCATGCGTGGGAGCTCAAAAGGTCGACTGAGCCAGACGTTAACCTTTCTCTGTTGTTAGCCTCGCGCTAAACATGGCACTGAGATTGCATCGAGCGATGAGTGGGTCGATTCGTCCGCTCAGATGCCGGAAACAGTAAAACTTAATACGGAGCAGACTCATGAGAATATCTATTGGACGAGGAGACGGGACCCAAAGTTCTAAGCAAACCGGGGGTAGCCTGACTCTCACCCGCAACGCCACCCTGATCGGTGACGTCCGTCAGCGTCTGCGCGACCTGCCGACCGCCACCGTGGACAGCATCGTCACCAGCCCGCCGTACTTCGGCGTCCGCAACTACGGCCACGACCGCCAGCTCGGCAGCGAGCGCGCCGTGACGGAGTGGGTAGACGAACTCCGCACTGTCGCTCGCGAACTGGCCCGCGTCCTGCGACCGGCCGGCGCCCTGTGGCTCAACCTGGGCGACAGCTTCGCCCGCCATCCGGCCGAAGGGGCCACCCCGAAAAGCCTGCTGTTAGGGCCGTCGCGTCTGGCCTTGGCGCTGCTGGAAGACGGCTGGATACTGCGCAATCACGTGGTGTGGGCAAAGACCAACCCATGCCGACGTCGGTAGCCGACCGTCTGACCACCACGCACGAGGCCATGTACTTCTTCACGCGGTCGCGCAAGCTACTCGACGCCATCCGGCAGCCGCTGCGCACGACGCAGAAGCAGACGACGAGCAACCCGGACCGCACCTACCCGCCGGACAGCGCGCGCCTGGACGGCCGCCGCGTCAGCACCAACAACGGCCTTGGCAAGCTGAAGGCCGCTGGCCTGGCCGGGCATTCGCTGGGCTGAGTGGGAACCTGACTGGTAGGACGCCCTGCTCGACAGAGATCACCCGACTGGTCAGTCCAATCGCACACTCAGGTGCACGGCGATCCTGTCGGGCATCTCGGTGATCGCTACGACCGGCGGCGCCTGCGGCGCCGTTGCGTCTATACCCTCCCCAACCCCTCCAACACCCGCTCAAGCAGCGCCACGCTCGCCATCTCCAACACCTCGCCCCGCGGTAGCCGGGTCGCCTGCGGTACTCGCCGCTGGAGGTCTGGTCCGGTACTGGGTGAGTCGCGGGGGATGGGCGGCGTCCCGATCACCAGCTCTGCCCACACGACTTTGCCTCCGGCCGGCGGCCGGGCGACGCCCCACCTTCGCGTCACTGCCTCCACCAGCAACAGGCTCCGGCCGTGTCCCGCCTCGTCGTTGGCGTCCTTCTTCACGGGTGCCGTGGTGCTCCGTTCCCATACCTCTATATACAGGCGACTGTCTACGACACGGAGCTGCACCGCGATCGGGTGCTCGCCCTGGATCTCGTGCAGCTTCACGTCCGGGTCGGGCAGTCCCGTGGCCACCACCGCGTTGCTCACCAGCTCACTCACCACCAGCTCGGCGTCCTCCACCTGTTCAAGCAGGAACAGGAACGCATCACACGGGAGCTGGACGGCGCGCGCAACAGCATCGAGCGGGCACAGGTCGAGGGTGACACGCTGCTGCGCATGGTGGAGGAGGCGCTGTTGCTCTGCGCCGATGCCCACCAGCTGTATGCCAGCGCCCCGCCCGAGGTGCGACGGCAACTGAATCAGGCGGTCTTCGATCGCTTCTGGATCATCGACAGCGAGATCGGCGGCGCTGACCTCACCGAACCGTTCGCCCGGCTCCTGACCACCGACCGCACCGACCGGCAGGACCGGCCCACACCGCCCCCGAAGGGGAAGGAGAAGGAATCCGCCGGTCACGTCGGCCACGACCGGCCAGACGGCCGCCGACGACCCCACACAGAACGTCCCAGGGGAACCCTGGCCGGAGAAACGAAGAACCCCGACCCCTTGCGGGACCAGGGTTCGAACGTCAGTACTTTGGTGGACCTGAGGGGATTTGAACCCCTGACCCCCTCGTTGCGAACGAGATGCGCTACCAGGCTGCGCTACAGGCCCGTGCTGCGGTGAAACTCTAGCACCCTGGGCGGGAGCAGCAGAAATCGGTTCGGGGAGGGGAGGGGGGAGCTACTCGCCGGAGGCGCGGCGTCGGCGGCGGGGGGCGTCGTCGGCGTACTGGTCGAAGAGGGGGGTGCGCTGGGGGGCGGCCTGGGGGTCCTG
>NZ_JAVREN010000089.1:0-6294 GCF_031845405.1 Streptomyces boetiae | reverse complement strand
CGGTTCGCGTCCCCGTTTTCCGCGCCGCTCCCGGCCTCGGGGGCGGCCTCGGCGGAGCCGCCGGAGGGGTCGACCGCGGCGGCCGGGCCGCCGGCGGTCAGGCCGGCCCGGGCGCCGCAGACGGGCCAGGCGCCCGGGCCCTGCATGGCGAGCAGTTGCTCGGCCGCGGCGATCTGCTGGTCCTTGGTGGCCAGGTCGGCGCGCGGCGCGTACTGCGTGCCGCCGGCCGCCTCCCAGCTGGACTGGGAGAACTGCAGGCCGCCGTAGTAGCCGTTGCCGGTGTTGATCGACCAGTCGCCGCCGGACTCGCACTGGGCGACGGCGTCCCAGGTGCTGACGGAGGCGGCGTTGGCGCCGGTGGCGCCCAGGAAGGGGAGGGCGACCGCGGCGCCGGTGACGCCGGCCGCGGCGGCGAACCGGTGCGGTCTGGAGGGACGGCGGTGACGGCCCTTGCCGGTGAACAGCATGACGTTCCTTCTCACCGACGCCTGCGAGGTGAGCTGTCGGGTTCGGGTCAGGTGAGTTGCCCGGCCTCGAGCGCCTTGCGCCGCCTGAGGCTTCACCCCAAGCCGGTCCGGGGGCCGCGAGTGATCGCGGTCCGGCACGGCATCCACGGCCCGGGCGACGTGGTCGTCCGGGTCGTGGCCGGGTCCCCCGCTCCTGCCTGCGGTGGTGCGCGCGATGGTTCCCCGGGCCGGCGGCAGGATTCGGCGTTGCGGCCCCGGTGCCCGGCGGAACGCCAGGCGGAGGGACACTAAACACACAAGTGCTAACGATTCAAGAAAGCTGACGATATTGGGCGCGGCGGACGCTTGACGGGAACGGCGGAACGTCACCCCTGGTCAGCAACGTCCCGGCCGTCGCGCGGGGGCCGGGCGGGACCCCGGACGACGAGAGGATGGTCACATCTGCACACCAGCGAAGTGACCGGGCCGGCCCGCCGCCTAACGGGCCGTGACCGCCAACTCCCCCACCCGGAGCGGGAGGACGCGAGGCATATCGACCGAAAGGCGAACTATGCCGCTCATGCCCGATATGCGGGTCGCTCGGGAGACGGCCACCCCCACGGACACGCCGCACACCACCGCGATGGCCCACACCGCGTGGCCGCGGGCCGCCCGTCCGGGCAGGACCGCCTCCTCGGGGCCGCCCATCTCCTCCTCGGCCTGCGCCTCCTCCGCCTCCTCGGCCCGGTCTATGTCGTCCCCCTCCTGGCGCAGCTCCCGCCCCAGCACAAAACGGCGACGACCAGTCCCGGCGAGCATCTGCGGGCCTCCAAGCGAGCGGTGACGGCCGGCGGCGGGCGCCGGCGCGGGGCGGTGGGGGTGGTGGTGCGTGGGAGAAGGGACTGAGCGGAGGAAGGGGTTGAGGGGAACCTAGCCGCCCCGCGCACACGATCACAACCCGGTCCCACCCGGATCACGCCCCGATTACGTCCCGGTGCCGGCCCGGGGTCCGCCCGCCGCGTTCCCAGGGGCGCGTGTGGCAGCGTTCCCAGGGGCGCTCGCGGGGGCGGGCCCGGCCGCGCCCTCCGGGGCGAACTCCACCGGCAGGGACCGCAGCCCCCGCATGATCAGCCCGCCGCGCCAGCGCAGCTCCTCCGCGGGCACCGCCAGCCGCAGGGCGGGCAGGCGCCGCAGCAGCGCCGCCAGCGCGGTCCGCGCCTCCACACGGGCCAGCGGGGCGCCCAGGCAGTAGTGGATGCCGTGCCCGTACCCGAGGTGGGGGTTGTCCCCCCGGCCCAGGTCCAGCGCCTCGGGGTCGGCGAAGCGCTCCGGGTCCCGGTCGGCCGCCGCCAGCACCACCAGCACCGGCTCCCCCGCGGCCACCCGCTGCCCGCCCAGGGTCAGCGACTCGCTCGCGAAGCGCCAGGTCGCCACCTCCACGGGGCCGTCCCAGCGCAGCAGCTCCTCCGCGGCCGAGGCCAGCAGTCCCTCGTCCCCGGCCGCCACCGCCTCGCGCAGCCGCCCCAGCTCGGCGGGGTGGCGCAGCAGGGCGAGCATGCCGTTCCCGATGAGGTTCACGGTCGTCTCGAAGCCCGCGAACAGCAGGATGAACGCCATCGCCGCGGCCTCCTCCTCGGTGAGCTGCTCGCCGTGGTCCGAGGCTCGGATCAGGCCCGAGATGAGGTCCTCGCCCGGGGCGCCGCGCTTGCGGTGGATCAGCTCGCCCAGGTAGCCGCGCATGTGCTTCACCGCCCGGCCCACACCGCCGCGCCGCCCGGCGGTGTGGAGCATCATCCCGGCCCAGCGGCGGAAGTCCTCCTGGTCCTCGCGCGGGACGCCGAGCATGTCGCAGATGGCGTAGATCGGCAGCGGGAAGGCGAACTCGTCGATCAGGTCCGCCGAGCCGCGCCCCGCGAACCCGTCCACCAGTCCGTCGGCCAGCTCCCGCACGCGCGGCTCGAAGGCGGCCACCCGGCGCGGGGTGAACGCCTTGGACACCAGGCGCCGCAGCCGCGTGTGGTCGGGCGGGTCGATGTTCAGCAGGTGCGTCATCACGCCCGCGCCGCGCTCGCCGGGGATGCCGACCCGGCCGGAGGCGTGCTCGGCAGCGCGGTGGCGGCCCGGGTCCTTGCTCAGCCGCGGGTCGGCCAGCGCCCGGCGCGCGTCGGCGTACCGGGTGACCAGCCAGGCCGAGACGCCGCTGGGCAGCGTGGCGCGGTGCACCGGGGCGTTCTCCCGCAGCCAGGCGTACGCCGGGTACGGGTCGGCCGCGAAACGCTCCCCGAACAGCTCCGGGGCCCCGGCCCGGTCCCCCTCACAGCCGCCCGCCCGGGCCTCAGGCACGGGCGTCCCGCCGGTCCGGTATCACGGCGGAGACCCGGAAGCCCCCGGCGTCGGTGGGCCCGGAGACGAACCCGCCGCCCAGCGCCACCACGCGCTCGCGCATGCCGACCAGGCCGTTGCCCCCGCTGGGCAGCCGGGCGGCGGAGGCGGCGCCGTTGGCCGGGGGCTCGTTCTGCACCAGGACCGCGACCTCCCCGTCGCGGTGGGCCAGCCGGACCTGGGCCGCGGCGCCGGCGGCGTGCTTATGGACGTTCGTCAGCGCCTCCTGGACCACCCGGTAGGCCGTGGACTCCACCTGCTCCGGGTAGCCGCGGGGCTCGCCCTCCACGGCGAGGTGGACCGTCATGCCCGCGGCCCGCGACTGGTCCACGAGCGCCCCCAGCTCGGTCAGCGAGGGGCCGCGCTCCTCCGGAACGGCCGGGGCGGGCGCGGGGGGCGCGTCCTGCCCCTCCTCCGCCGGGGCGTGCGCCGACGCGCCGGGCGCCTCCTGAGGCCGCGCGGCGCTTGCGGCCGAGGGCGGGCTCTGGTCGGCGCGCAGCACGCCGAGCATCGTGCGCAGCTCGGTCAGGGCTTGCCGCCCCATGTCGCCGATCAGCGAGGCGTTGCGGCCGACGGTCCGGGCGGCCTTCTCGGGGTCCTTGGCGGCGACGGCCTGGAGGGCCGCCGCGTGGACCACCATCAGGCTCACCCGGTGCGCGACCACGTCGTGCATCTCGCGGGCGATGCGGCGGCGCTCCTCGCCCCTGGCCCACTCGGCGCGCTCCTCGGCCCGCTCGGCCAGCAGCGCCAGCTCGCGCTCCAGGCCCAGCGCGCGGTCGCGCAGCGACTCCACCAGGCGGCGCCTGGCGCGGACGTACATGCCCAGCAGGACCGGGGGCACCACGGCGGCCACGCCCCACAGCAGCGCGACCAGCAACTGGAACCACGCCGGCAGCTCCTGCTCCTGCACGCCCGCGTCGCGGTCGAGCAGGAGGTAGGAGACGATGACCATGCCGGCGCCCTCCATGGCCGCCAGGGCGCCGATGATCCGGCGGGGGGCGTCGGTGGTGGCCAGGGTGTAGAGGCCGACCAGGGCGGCGGTGGCGCCCATGTTGGCCGGGAAGACGGCGACCGCGACCAGGATCACGGCCAGCGGCCAGCGGCGCCGGACGATCAGGACGAGGCCGGCCAGCGCGCCGGAGACCGAGACCAGGGCCACCGGCAGGCCGGTGCGCTGTGCGAAGGCGACCCCCTGGGCGGCGCACTCGGCGGCGGAGAGCACCGCCAGGCCCGCGTCCAGCGCGACACTGCGCCGCCGTCTCCACCACAGCAGCGCGAAGCGGTGACCCGCCCGCGCCCGAGGCGCCCCCGTCGCATTCATACGGCCCAGCCTAAGGGCGCGAACGTCCGGTGTTCAGCCGGGTTGCGCGCGCGTAGACCGGGGAGCTCCCGCCCGGCCGGGAGTGCCGGGACGGGCGGTGCGAACGCCCGCTTCACCGTCGCATCGGGGCGGGCGGGGCTGGCATGATGGGGGGCGTCGGTCCGGGGGTCTGACGGGAGGCCGTCTCGACCGACACACCGTCCCCTGTGGTGTAATTGGCAGCACTGCGTCTTTTGGTGTCGTATGTCCAGGTTCGAGTCCTGGCGGGGGAGCAGGCTTCGATCCGGGTCCCGGCTTAGCGGCCGGGACCTCTCCGTGCCGGGGGTCCTCAGGGCGCCAGGCCCGGCGGCGGCACAGGCCCGTACCTTCCGGTGAACCCCGTCGTCTGCGCCAACTGCCGCAGGCACAGCCGCTCGTCGGCGCGGAGCTGGACGACCACGGGGTCGTACGGGCCGCGCTCGGCGGTGAACTCGTGGGCCAGGCGCTGGATCTCCGGCAGGGCGCGGGCGTACTGCGCGGTGTCCAGGAGGGTCGCGGCGTACTGCTTGCGCAGGGCGCGCACGACCGGGGACGCCTCGCCGTACCGTGCGGCGGCCTGGGGCAGCGTGCGGCCGATCAGCTCGGCGACCTGGGGGTAGTGGCCCAGGGACAGCAGGCGCTTGATCTCGTCCAGGGCCGCGGTGAGGTCGGGCTCGGCCGGGCGGGGCGGCGGCCAGGGGGCCAGGGGGTGGGAGAACGGCCGGGTCGGGTCCATCGGGACCGGCGCGGCCGTGGGGCGGGGCAGCAGCGCGGCGAGCACGTCGAAGACGTGCCGGGCGTCGGCGGGGCGCTGCCCGGGGTCCGTGGCCAGGAGGCGGTGGACGAGGCCGGCCAGCGGGGGCGGGGCGTCGGGCCGCAGGTGGAGGAGGGGGGCGGGCTCCTCGTGCAGCTTCTTGTAGAGCAGGCCGGCGGCGTTGGGGGCGCTGAAGGGGACGCGGCCGGTCAGCAGCTCGTACCCGATGGCGCCCAGGGCGTAGAGGTCGGCGGCGGGCGAGACGGGCGGCTCGCCGACGGCCTGCTCGGGGGCCATGTAGACGGGGGTGCCCAGCAGGGTGCCGGTGCGGGTGAGGCGGGTGTCCTCGCCGTCGCCGCGGGCGGCGGCGATGCCCAGGTCGAGGATGGTGACCCGGCCGTCGGGGCGGACCATGACGTTGCCCGGCTTCAGGTCCCGGTGGACGACGGGGACGGCGTGCACGGCGGAGAGGGCGGAGCACAGCTGGGCGAGGACGGCCACGGCCCAGGGCCAGGGGTAGGGGTCGTGCTCGGCGAGGTGGTCGGCGAGGTCGCTGCCCTCCACGAGCTGCATGACCAGGAACAGCTCCTCACCGTCCTGCCCCGCGTCGTGCACGGCGACCAGGCCGGGGTGGTCGATGCGGGCGGTGACGCGGCACTCGCGCAGGAAGCGGCGGCGCAGCTCCTCGGGGTCGGTGGTGCCGGAGAGGGAGGCGAGGCGGTCGGCGTGCAGGAGCTTGACCGCCACCCGGCGCCCGCCGAGGGCGGTGTCCCGCCCGGACCAGACCTCGCCCATGCCGCCCTTGCCCAGCGGCTCGGTGAGCTGATAACGCCCCGCCAGGAGGCGGCCGTTCACCGGCCCTCCTGCCGGCGCAGCAGCTCACCCAGCTCGTCCAGCTCGGAGGCCACCTGCCGCATCCGGGGGGATGGCCCGGGGTGCGGGGGCGCGGCGGCGGGGGCCGTCGGCATCGGGTACACGGCGGGCGGGAACGCCGCGGCGGGCGCCGCCGCCGGGTGCGCGAGGTAGGGGGACGGGGGCAGAGGAGCCGGCGGGCGGCGCGGGAAGCGGTCGCCCATCACGCCGTGGACGGTGGCGCCGGTGATCCAGGCGATGGTGAACAGGCCCGCCAGCGCGCCGGCGTCCGAGTCCGTGTCCGGGACGAGGGCGATGGCCAGGATCTCGGCGACGGTCAGGGCGAGGGTGATGCCGAGGACGGCCCAGTCCAGGGCGCGGCGGCGCAGCAGGGCGAAGCGGAGGGAGGGCACCCAGCCGAGCAGGCCGAGCGACCAGACGGGGAAGGAGGCGAAGACGCCGCGCAGGACCAGGGCCTTGGCGCCGGGGCCCTGCGGCGCCGGGGGGTGGGGGGCGGGCGG
>NZ_JAVREN010000088.1:0-7422 GCF_031845405.1 Streptomyces boetiae | reverse complement strand
GGCGGGAGGCCGCGCGGAACAGGACCCGCCCTCACGGCAAGCACCTCACCGCGCGGCCGACCCAACCGCATGGCTCCACGGCTTCCGACGCCTGCACCGCCGCTACGAACGCACAGCCAGCCACTTCCTGGCCTTCACCAGCATCGCCTGCACCCTCATCCGCTACCGCGACCAACCAAATGAGATGAGCTGTTACGTGGCGCTGGCACTGCTCGTGGTTCTCCTTCGGGCCAGGATCATAAGCCTGGCTTCCAGGAGTCCACGAAACCGGGTCAGCTCACTCCACGGACAACCACGAAGACCACGGCCCGGGACCCCGGGAAACCAACAGTCCCCGACCAGCAACCACAAACCAGCAGCAGGAACCCGACGCCGAACCGCGCGCCCGGGGCATTCACCAGGCCTCGGTGCTACGGACTTCGCGGAGGTAGGCGTTCGCGGAGGCGCCCTCGTCGATGAGGTCGGGGAGAAGATCGGTGGAGCTGAGGCGGGCTGACGCGCCGCCCTCGCGGGAGCGCCATTCCTCGGCGATGGCGCGCTGGTCCTCCGCAGGGCGGCTCTCCAGCCAGGCGCGGTTCTCCGGGCTGAGCTGGCGCAGGAAGTGGGCGAGCGGGTCGAAGGACACGGCGGTCGTCTCCCGGGTGTTGAGGGTGCGGGGGGTCGGGGGGAACGTCATGCGCCGGGGCGGTCGCGGGCGTTGTCCTCGGGGCCGGTCGCGCTCTCCGCGCGCAGGGCGCGGCCCGCGCCGGTTCCGGGGGCGTCCAGGAGGGCGGCGAGGAGGTGTTCCGGGCCGATGCGGGCGGAGGGGCCGGCGTGGGCCTGGGCGGCGTGGAGGGCATCCTGCGTGGCGGGGGTGAGGGCGGGTTCGCCGGGCTCGGTGGCGGTCGGCATCGAATCCTCCAGGTCGGCCGCGAGGCGGTCGGGGTCGACGCCGGCGCGTTCCAGGGCGAGGCGGGCGGCGGGGCTGCTGGTGGCCGCCCACAGGAGGTGGGCGGTGTCGAGGTCGGCCCCGTCCCGGGCGGCGCGGGTGCCGGCGGCGGCCAGCAGTTCGTTGGCGGACTCGGTCAGGAGGCGGCCGGCCGGGTCCCGGCGCACGGCGGGCGGGGCGGCCGAGGGGCTGGTGCCGAGGAAGTCCTCGACGAGGCTGGTGATGGGGTCGTTGGACCCCGGGGGCGAGGCCGTCACAGTGTTCTTCCGTCCTGGCGGGCGGCGCGGGGCGCCGGCGTGCCGCGGTGGTGTCCCGGTCACGCCCAGTCTCCGGCCGGGGCGGCGGGCGCGCGAGCGGGGCGGCACGGGCGGGGGACGCGGGGCGGCCGGGAGGAGGCGTGGAACTGCGCGGCGCGCCGGGGCGTTATGTGCTGTTTTGACACCTAATATGCGGGGCGACACGGCCGCCGCGGCCCCGCCCGAGGGGCCGGCGCACAGGAGGGATCCGCATGACCGACCAGTTCGTGCTCGACGTGACCAGAATCCGCGACGAGGCCAGGCAGCGGATGGAGGGCGGCCCGGTGACGACCACCTACGGGATGGACGCGGAGCGGGTGATCGGGATCCTGAACGACGTGATCGCCACCGAGGTGGTCTGCTGGCTGCGCTACACGCGGCACGCCATCGCGGCCAAGGGGATCGACCGGGCGCAGGTCTCGGAGGAGTTCACCGAGCACGCCAAGGAGGAGATGCAGCACGCGCTGTGGGCGGCCGAGCGCGTCTCCCAGCTGGGCGGGAACCCGGACTTCGACCCGGCGACGCTGGCGGGGCGCGCGCACACGGACTACGCCACGCCGGACGACCTGGACCTGAAGGAGATGCTGAAGAACAACCTCTTCGCCGAGCGCATCGTCATCTCCACCTACCAGGAGATCATCCGGTGGCTGGGTGATCACGACCCGACGACGCGGCGGCTGATGGAGCGGATCCTGGAGGAAGAGGAGGACCACGCCGACGACCTGACGGACCTGATGGGCGTGTGAGGCGCGGGAGGCCGGGACAGCCGCGGGCGGCCCGTCAGGAGAGGTGGCGGGCCAGCACCTGGAGGTAGGTGGGGCGGGCCTCGCCGTGGACGCGGCGGCCCTCCTCGGTGGGGGTGACGAAGACGCCGCGGCGGTCGGTGTCGCACATGGCGCGCTCGACGAGGCCGCACTTCTCCAGGCGGGCGACGGTGCGGGAGAGGGCGCTCTGGCTCAGGTGCATCGACTCCACCAGGTCCTGGACGCGGACCTTGCAGGGCGGGCGGCACAGGAGCTGGTCGAGGGCCTCGTACTCGCTGACCGTGAGGCCGTGGCCGGACTGGAGCTCCCGGTCCAGGTCGTGCGCGATGCGGCTGTACCGGGACAGCAGGGAGCGCCACTGGTCGGCGAGCGCGGCTTCTGCGGTCACGGGAGAAACCGTAGCGCACTCCCAGATAGCATGCAAGTGAATTTATTGCGTCAGAATTTAATGCTTGGACGTTAGATGCATCTGCATGTATCGTCCCGGCCATGTCCTCACCCATAGACACGGCTCCCGCAGCCGCACCCGCGATACCGGCGCACGTCCCCGTGCCGGGCGAGCAACGCTGGACCCCGCGCCTGTGGGGCGTGCTGGCCGTGCTCTGCCTGGTGCTCTTCCTCGACGGCCTCGACGTCTCCATGGTCGGCGTGGCGCTCCCCTCGATCGGCACCGAACTGGGCCTGTCGGCCACCGCCCTGCAGTGGATCGTCAACGGCTACGTCCTGGGCTACGGCGGCCTGATGATGCTCGGCGGGCGGATGGCCGACCTGCTCGGACGCCGCCGGGTCTTTCTCATCGCCCTGGCCGTCTTCGCCGCCGCCTCGCTCCTGGGCGGCCTGGTCGACAGCGGCCCGCTGCTGATCGCCAGCCGCTTCGTCAAGGGCCTGGCCGCCGCGTTCACCGCGCCGACCGCCCTGTCGATCCTTACCACCACCTTCCACGAGGGCCCGGCCAGGAACCGGGCCCTGTCCGTCTTCTCCCTGTTCGGCGCCACCGGGTACTCCTCGGGGCTGATCCTGGGCGGCCTGCTGACCGGCTTCGGCTGGCGCTGGACGTTCCTTACCCCCGTGCCGCTGGCCGTGCTCGCCCTGGTCGCCGGCATCGCGCTGATCCCGCGCGACCGGCCCGCCGACAGCGGCGGCCACGACCTCGTCGGCGCGGCCACGCTCACCGGCGGCATGCTGCTGGCCGTCTACACGGTGGTCTCGGCCCCCGAGCGCGGCTGGACCGCCCCGCTGACACTCGGCAGCGCCGCCCTGGCCGCCGCCCTGCTGGCCGCGTTCGTCCTGATCGAGCGGCGGGTGCCGCACCCGCTGGTGCGCTTCGGGATCCTGCGGGTGGCCAGCGTCGTGCGGGCCAACCTGAGCATCATCGGGCTGTTCGGCTCCTACCTCAGCTTCCAGTTCATGATGACCCTCTACCTCCAGGACGGACTGGGCTGGTCGCCGCTGAAGATGGCGATGGGCCTGCTGCCCGCGGGCGTGGTCGTGGCCATCGGCTCGCCCCTGGTGGGGAAGCTGATCAACCGGTGGGGAACGGCCCCCCTGATCCTGGCGTCGATGACGTCCATGAGCCTGGGCTACGGCTGGTTCCTGCTCAGCGCGGGCACCACCCCGGACTACGCCGTGACCGTGCTGCCCTCGATGCTGCTGCTCGGCGGCGGCTTCGCCTTCGGCTTCTCCTCGATCATGGCGCAGGCCACCGAGGGCATCGACGACTCCGAGCAGGGCCTGGCCTCCGGGCTGGTGCAGACCTCGGGCCAGGTGGGCGCGGCGCTGGTGCTGGCCGTGGTCACCGCCCTGGTCGCGGGCGCCTCGGGGTCGGGCGCCGACTTCGGCCCCTACCGGCCGGGCACGGGCCTGGTCGCCGGAGTGGCCATCGCCGGCCTGCTGCTGAACCTGCTGCCGCTGCTGAAGGCGCGGTCCGCCGCACGGCGCTGACCGCACCGGCCTGCGGGCCGTCGCACGCCTGAGCCGGCGCCTACGGGGGGCGCCGGCTCAGGCGCCGCGCGAGTTCAGGGAGGCGAGGTAGGAGTTGTAGGCGGCCAGCTCCCGGTCGCCGTCCCGGCCCGCGACGCGGTCCAGGCGGCGGCCGGTGCGCTGCTCGGCCAGGTACCACTGGACGACCAGCGCGAGGAGCACGACGACGGTGGGGATCTCGCTGAACGCCCAGGCCATGCCTCCGGCGGCCGTCTGGTCGGAAAGGGGGTCGGCGCCCAGGCTCGCGGGCGGGTCGGCGAAGGTGTCCACCATCGGGTCGGAGGCCATCATCAGGGCGATGCCGAAGAAGGCGTGGAAGGGCATCGTCGCGAACAGCTCCAGCATCCGCATCAGGTGCCCGGCGCGGCGCGGGCCGGGGTCCACGCCCATGATCGGCCAGAAGAAGACCAGGCCGACCGCGAGGAAGTGCGCCATCATCGCCACGTGCCCGGGCCGGGTGCCCATCAGGGTGTCGAACAGGGGCGTGAAGTACAGGGCGTAGAGGCTGGCGATGAACAGCGGGATGGTGAACAGGGGGCTGGTCACCAGCCGGACGTAGCGGCTGTGGAGCAGCGCGACGAGCAGGGTGCGCACCCGGCCGGGGGCCGGGAGGGCCCGCAGCAGCAGCGTCACGGGGGCGCCCAGGAGCAGCAGGATCGGCGAGACCATGCTGATGACCATGTGCTGGGTCATGTGGGCGCTGAAGAGGACCATGCCGTAGTCGTTCAGCCCGGTGCAGGTGACCGCGGCCACGGAGAGCACGCCCAGGGCGTAGGAGACGGTGCGGCCCGCGCCCCAGGCGTCGCCGCGCCGCCGCAGCCGGGCCACGCCCCAGGCGTACAGGCCCAGGGCGAGGAGGCAGCCGGTGAGGAAGACCGCGTCGGGGCTGAACTCCAGGGCGCGGGCCAGGGTGAAGGGCGGCAGGCCAGCGCCGTGGCCGCCGTGGCCGTCGTGGTCCATGGGGGGCTCCGTGGGGTCAGGCGGCCTGGGCGGCGGCCATCCGTTCGGCGCGCAGGGCGTCGTACCACCGGTCGTCCACCGGCGGCAGAGCCTCCACGTCGAGGGTCAGGCGCAGGAGCAGGTCGGCGATCTGGGGATTGCGGGCGAGGACCGGGCCGTGCATGTAGGTGCCGAAGACGGTGCCGGACCAGGCGCCCTCGGTGCCGTCGCCGGTGCCGTTGCCGTTGCCCAGGCGGACCCGGGCGAAGGGGCGCGCGCCCTGGCCGAGCTGGGTGATGCCCTGGTGGTTCTCGAAGCCGGTCAGGGGCGGCAGGCGCAGGGAGCCGTCGATGTCGGCCAGGACGTCGCCGACGCAGCGCTCGCCGGTGCCGCGGACGCTGACCACGTCCAGCAGGCCCAGGCCGGGCTCGCGGCGGCCGAGGTCGTTGATGAACTCGTGGCCCAGGATCTGGTACCCGGCGCATACGGAGAAGAGGATGGCGCCGTTGTCGGCGGCGCGGGCCAGGCCGCCGTCGCGGCGCAGGCGCTCGGCGGCCAGCCGCTGGGGGCGGTCCTCGCCGCCGCCGATGAGGTAGATGTCGCCCGAGGTGGGCACGGGCTGGTCGGAGCGGACGTCGTGGCGCTCGACGGCCAGGCCGCGCTGGCGGGCGCGGCGCTCCACGACCAGGACGTTGCCCTGGTCGCCGTAGGTGCTCAGCAGGTCCGGGTAGACCCAGATGACGCGGAGCTGTGAGGTGCTCATGGGGGTGTCCTCGGTGTCCTCGCGGTCGGGGCTGTCGGGGGGCGGGGGCCGTCAGTTGCCGACCAGGCGGCGCAGGTCCTGGAAGGCGGTGTAGTTGGCGATGGCCTCGATGCGCCCGGGGGGGAGCTGCGTCAGGGCCTGCTGGAGGGTGTCGTGGACGGCGAACGCCACGCCCGCGACCTCCAGGCGGACGGCGAGGTCCAGGCGGCGGTCGCCGAGGACGGCGATGGGGTGGCCGGCCAGGCGCCCGTAGTCCACGTCCCACAGCCAGGAGGTGTCGGTGCCGTCGGCGCCGCGGGCGTTGACCGAGAGGATCACCGGGGTGGGCGGCGGGTCGATGAGGGAGAAGGTCTCCAGCCAGCCGGCGGGGTTCTTCGCCAGCAGCAGGCGGAGGTCGCGGCCGAGGTGGCTGACGACGTCGTAGCGCCCGGCCACGGCGGCGACCGACTGCATGCGGTGCAGTGCGGTCTGCGGGGGGATGCCGAAGAGGGCGGCGACGGCCGCGGCGGTGGCGGCGTTGGCCTTGTTGGCCCGGCCCGGGAGCTGGAGGGCGATGGGCCAGGCGGAGCCGTGGGGGTCGAGCACGGTGTCGCCGGAGAGGATCCAGGTGGGGGTGGGGCGGCCGAAGCCGCACTCGCCGCACCGCCAGGTGTCGTCCCCGGGGCGGTTGAGCACGCCGCCGCAGGACGGGCAGGACCAGGCGTCGTCCTTCCACTCCTGGCCGGCGGCCACCCACACGACGTTGGGGCAGGAGGAAGCGGCCCAGACGACGAGGGGGTCGTCGGCGTTGGCGACCACCGTGGCCTTGGTGCCCTGGAGGCCCTCGCGCCAGCGTTCGGCGAGCATCCGGGTCTCGGCGGCGCGGTCGAGCTGGTCGCGGGAGAGGTTGAGCAGGGCGATGGCCTTGGGGGTGACGTCGCGGGCGACGCCGGCCAGGTACTTCTCGTCGACCTCGATCACGCCGTAGCGGGCCTCCGTGCCCCCGGAGAGGGCGGAGGTGATCCCGGCGGGCATGTTGGCGCCCAGGGCGTTGGAGACGACCTCGCCGCCGGCCCGGAGGGCCTCGGCGATGAGGCGGGTGGTGGTGGTCTTGCCGTTGGTGGCGGAGACCAGGACCACGTCGAGGTGTCCCGCGAGGCGGGAGAGCAGGTCGGGGTCGAGCTTGAGGGCGACCCGGCCCCCGATCACCGAGCCGCTGCCGCGGCCGGCGGCCCGCGAAACGGCCGCCGCCGCCTTGCCGGCCGTGACGGCCAGTCTGGCCCGCGCCGACAGAGGCTGCGCGCTGTCTGCCATCGTTGCTGTTCCTCCTCGCCCTTGGCAGGGGGCCAGCCTATCGAGGCCGCGGGGGGCTCCCGAACCGCGCGGGGGGAGCGGGCCCCGCGTCGGGCGTTTCCCCCGTTTGCCCGGACCGGGGGGCCGCTACGCCTGGTGAGCCCTAGAGTGCTGTCCGTAACGCCGGTGGGCCGGTTCCTTCCGCTTCGGGAGTGTTCATGATCTTGTCGATCTCGGGGGTCGTGCTGCTGGGAGTCGTCGTCTTTCTCTTCTTCCGGAAGGACGGGCTGAAGCTGTCGCACGCGGTGGTGTGCTCGTTGTTCGGGTTCTATCTGGCGGGGACGGCGGCCGCGCCGAGCATCCAGGCGGGCGGGGAGAGCCTGGCGAACCTGCTCGGCGGGATCGCGCTGTAGGGCGGGCCGTGCGTTCGCTGCTGGTGGTGGGCCGGGGGTTGCGGCTGCTCGCGGGGGGCTGCGGGCG
>NZ_JAVREN010000087.1:0-7758 GCF_031845405.1 Streptomyces boetiae | reverse complement strand
GCCGGGCGTTCCGTCGGGGCGACCGCCCGGCCGCCGCCGTTCCGCCTGCGGGCAACGCCTCGGCGCGGATGCGCGGATTCGGCGGACGCGAACGCCCGGAGCCGGCGTGGCAGCTCCGGGCGTTGACGCTCCGGGGGTTCGGGACGGGCCGGAAGGCCGCGCGTTCGCCGTTACGCCGGTTCCGTCCAGGCGCGGGGGCGCAGGGGGAGGCCGGAGCCGCCGGTGGAGGTGGTGCGGACGGCGAGGACCTGGTGGATGCCGATCCGGGCGCGCTCGAAGGACAGCGCCGAGGCGGCCATGTACAGGCGCCAGACGCGGGCCCGGCCCGGTGAGGTGAGGCGGACGGCCTCGGGCCAGTTGGCCTCCAGGTTGCGCACCCACTGGCGCAGCGTCAGGGCGTAGTGCTCGCGCAGCGACTCCGTGTCCCTGACCTCGAAGCCGGCCTCCTCCAGCAGCGAGACGGTGCGGCCGACCGGGGCCAGCTCGCCGTCGGGGAAGACGTAGGCGTCGATGAAGGGGTCCACCCGGTAGCCGTTCTCGTCCGCCACCGGCGGCCGGGAGATCTGGTGGTTGAGCAGGCGGCCGGCGGGGCGCAGCAGGCCGTGCAGCCGCTCGGCGTACTCGCGGTAGCGGGCGGCGCCCACGTGCTCGGCCATCCCGATGGAGGAGATGGCGTCGAACGGCCCGTCGGACGTTTCGCGGTAGTCCTGGACCCGGATCTCCACCCGGTCCTCCAGGCCCTCCTTGGCCACGCGCTCGCGGGCGTAGGCGGCCTGCTCGGCGGAGAGGGTGATGCCGACCGCGTGGACGCCGTAGTGGCGGGCGGCGTGCAGGACCATCGAGCCCCAGCCGCAGCCGACGTCCAGCAGCCGCTGGCCCTCGCGCAGGCCGAGCTTGCGGCAGATGAGGTCGAGCTTGGCGGTCTGGGCGGCCTGGAGGTCTTCGGCGCCGCCGCCCCAGACGGCGCAGGAGTAGACCATGGAGGGGCCGAGGACCAGCTCGTAGAAGGGGTTGCCCACGTCGTAGTGGTGGCTGATGGCGGCCCGGTCGCGGCGCAGGGAGTGCAGCGGGCCCTGGCGGCGGCCGATCTCCTCGGGCGGCGGGGGCGGGGGCAGCGGGAGCTGGGGCCCGGCGAGGGCGAGCAGTTCGCGGGCGGCGGCCAGCTTCTGGCGGGCGTCGGCGGGGGCGCGGTCCTGCAGGGGCGCGAGCAGCTTGTCCAGGACGGCGTACAGGTCGCCCTCGACGTCGAGTTCGCCGGCCACCCAGGCGCGGGCCAGGCCCAGCTCGCCCGGCCGGAACAGCACCCTGCGCAGCGCGCGCCGGTGCCGCAGCACCAGCACGGGGCCGCCCGGCGGCCCGGCCTCGCTGCCGTCCCAGGCCCGCACGCGGACGGGGAGCGGGATACCGAGCAGTTGCCCGGCGAGTGCGGCGATGCGGGGGGCGGCGACGGCCATAGGGACACCTCCGGGGGAAGGCCGGCAGGAGAACGGGAGAACGGGAGAAGCGGGCTGCGGAACGGACGAGACGGCGACGAGAACGCTCCCAAAACGAGCAAAAAGCGAAGCGTTCGCGACCACGTTCGCACCAGATGAGGGAGGAAACGCTCACACCGGGCCGCCCATTCCACCCGTTCCGCCCGTCGCCTCAGCCGATTGGGCCCCCGGGCCCCGCAGCCGCGCCCCGCAACGGGCGACGCCGCCGGGACCACGTGGATCCCGGCGGCGTCGCGCCCGTGATGTCCGCCCGGTCGAACCCGGGCCTGGCGGGGCCTCAGCCCGCCTTGGCGGCCGTCCTGCTCTCCTGCCGCGTCCCGGCCTCGGCCGCGGCCGTGACCGGCGCGGCGGCCTCGTAGAACTCCTCGCGCGGGTGCTCGATGGCGCCCAGCGAGACGACCTCGCGCTTGAGGAACAGGCCCAGCGTCCAGTCCGCGAAGACCCGGATCTTGCGGTTCCAGGTCGGCACGGCCATGCCGTGGTAGCCGCGGTGCAGGTACCAGCCGATCCGGCCGCGGAAGCGGAGGGTCAGCGGGCCGAGCTTGATCATGGCCACGCCCTTGCGCAGCCCGAGCCCGGCTACCGCGCCCATGCTGGCGTGCTTGTACTCCTTCTGCGGGAAGCCGCGGAGCCCGGCGATGACGTTGTCGCCCAGGACCTTGGCCTGGCGCAGCGCGTGCTGGGCGTTCGGCGGGCACCAGGCGTTCTCCACGCCCGCGGCGCGGGCCGCGAGGTCGGGCACCTGGGCGTTGTCCCCGGCCGACCAGATGCAGTCGGTGCCGGCCACCTGGAGGGTGGGCGTGGTGTCCACGTGTCCGCGCGGGCCCAGCGGCAGGCCGTAGTGGGCCAGCGCCGGGTGGGGCTTGACGCCCGCCGTCCAGACGATGGTGTGGGAGTCGGCGGTGACGCCGTTGCTGAGCACCACGTGCCCGTCGACGCAGGACTTCAGCGAGGTCTGCAGGTGCACCTCGATGCCGCGCTTGCGCAGGTGCTCCAGGCCCCACTCGCCGAGCTTGTGCCCGACCTCGGGGAGGATCTTGTCGGCGACGTCGACCAGCAGGAAGCGCATGTCCGCGCGCTCGATGCTGGGGTAGTACTTGGCCGCGTCGCGGGCCAGGTCCTCCACCTCGCCGATGGTCTCCGCGCCGGCGAAGCCGCCGCCGACGAAGACGAACGTCAGTGCCTTGCGCCGGACGTCCTCGTCCGTCGTGGAGTCGGCCTTGTCGAGCTGCTCCAGCACGTGGTTGCGCAGACCGATGGCCTCTTCGACGCCCTTCATGCCGATGCCCTGCTCGGCCAGACCCGGCACCGGGAAGGTGCGGGAGACCGCGCCGAGGGCCACCACCAGGTAGTCGAAGGGGACCTCGTACGCCTTGCCGACCAGCGGCGAGACGGAGGCGACCTTGCGGTCCTGATCGATGGAGGTGACCCGGCCCGTGAGGACCTCGGCCTGGGGCAGCACCCGCCGCAGCGGCACCACGACGTGCCGCGGAGAGATGCTTCCGGCAGCCGCCTCCGGGAGGAACGGCTGGTACGTCATGTACGAACGCGGGTCGACGACGGTGACGGTTGCCTCGCCGTAGCGCATCTTCTTGAGGATGCGGCGGGCTGCGTACAGTCCGACGTACCCGCCACCAACGACGAGAATTCGGGGACGCTCCGTGGTGCTCATGGGATCGAGTATCCACCCGTCCCCGGAGGGGGGCTCGTGAGGGGCTTCACAAGCAGAACCGGCCGTTCTGCTACACTGCGCCGCCGCCCGCCGAGGACGTTCGCCCCGGGCGCCGATCCGCGCAGGTGAGGGGGCCCGCGACCCGTCCGGCGCCCCTCCCGGGCCGGCCGGCGCCGGTGCTCAACGCCCCGCGCACCCCGTCGTTTCCGGACACGGGCGGCCTCGGGGGCGCGCGAGCGGGCCCGCGCACCCCCGTTTCATGTGAAAAACTTCACGAACTTGTTTCCGGCGGGCTTCCCAAGCCCCTCCCGGGCGCCTCACCAGCAACGCGCCCGGGAGGTGAGCGGCCCGCGGATCAGCCCTCGGCCACGCTCCACAGGATGCCGTCGAGGATGTCGTGCTCGCTGACCACGACCTCGGCGGCGCCCGTGCGTTCCATGATCTTCAGCAGGATCAGCGCGCCCGCGCCGATGACGTCCACCCGGCCCGGGTGCATCACGGGGATTGCGGCGCGCTCGGCGTGCGTGGCGTCCAGCAGGCGCGTGGTGATGGCGCGGACCTGATCGGCCGTCACGCGCGCGTGGTGGATGGCCTCGGAGTCGTAGGAGGCCAGCCCCAGGGCGATGGCGGCCACCGTGGTCACCGAGCCGGCCAGGCCGACCAGGGTGTGCGCGCTGTCCAGCGGGACGCGCTCGGCCGCGAGGTCGAGTGCGGCCTCCACGTCCGCGGCCACCGCCGCGACCTGCGCGGGCGCCGGCGGGTCGGAGATCCGGCCGTCCTGGGTGAGGTGCCGCTCGGTCAGCCGCACGCAGCCGATGTCCACGCTGCGCGCCGCCCGCACCCGGTCGTCGCCCAGCACGAACTCCGTGGAGCCGCCGCCGATGTCGCACACCAGGAACGGCGGGGCGACCCCGTGCCGCCCGGCCAGCTCCCGGGTGGCGCCGGTGAACGACAGCCGCGCCTCCTCCTCGCCGGTGACCACCTCGGGGAGCACGCCGAGGATGTCCTTCACCCCGGCCGTGAACGCGTCGCGGTTCTCCGCGTCCCGGGAGGCGGAGGTGGCCACGAAGCGCATGCGGCCGGGCGGGACGCCGTGCGCGGCGATGATCCCGGCGTAGCGGCGGCAGGCGGCGAAGGTGCGCTCCAGGGCCTCGGGGGCGAGGCGGCCGGTGCGGTCCACGCCCTGGCCGAGCCGGACGATCTCCATCCGGCGGTCGAGGTCGGTGAGGCGCCCGGTGGCCGGGTCGGCGTCGGCGACCAGGAGGCGGATGGAGTTGGTGCCGCAGTCGATCGCGGCGGCTGCCGTCATGGGGTCGGATCCTCCGGTGCGTGGTCGTGGCCGGGCGCCGCTGCGCCCCGGTCGTCGCCTGCGGCGCCCTCCGCGCCGGGCGGCGGCACGCAGGGGCCCTTGCGCCACCACTCGGGCAGCAGGGCCAGGGCCTCGTCGCCCAGCGGGTTGACGCCGGGGCCCGCGGCCAGGGAGTGCGCGACCAGGACGTGCAGGCACTTCACGCGGTCGGGCATCCCGCCCGCGCTGGGGAAGCCGGGCAGCACCTCGATGGCGTCCCGGCGGGCGAGGTAGTCCTCGTGGGCGGCCCGGTAGGCGTCGGCCAGTTCGGGGTCGGCGGCCAGCCGGGCGGTCATCTCCCGCATCACGCCGTCCGCCTCCAGGGTGCCGATGGCGGAGGCGGCGCGCGGGCAGGTCAGGTAGTACGTCGTGGGGAACGGGGTCCCGTCCGGCAGGCGCGGGGCCGTCTCGACCACGTCGGGATTGCCGCAGGGGCAGCGGTGGGCCACGGCGCGCAGGCCGCGCGGCGGGCGGCCGATCTGGGCCTGGACGGCACGCGCGTCCTCTTCCGTGGCGACGGCGTCCGGGGGACCCGGCGTCGGGGGCGGGGCGGGCTTCACGGTGGGCTCTTCCGGCTCGGTTCGGGTGCGGCGCGTCCGGCGCCGCCGGGGTCGGAGGGGGCGGAACGCCCGGGACGGGGGCGTTCGGGAACGGTCGGGGCGGGACGTGCGGGGCGGGCGAGGCGGGACGTTCGACCGCGGCGTGCGGGGCGGGCGTTGGTCGAAACGGTCCCGGTGACGGCGTGTCCGGGCCGCGTGTGCCCGGGCCCGCCGGCCGGGGCGGCCGGGGGGGCACCCGGCGGCGCGCCGCCGCGCCCGCGGGCGCGGCCCAGCGGCCCCGCGCGGCGAAGCGCGCCGGGGCCTAGCCCGGCCGGGCGGTCGTGCCGTCGGCGCGGTCCAGGCCCTCCCAGAGCGTGTCGTACCACGGGCGTTCGGCGGGCGCGCCGCGGGTGCGGGAGCGTTCCGCCTCGTCGGCGCCCGCGTCCGCCCCGCCCCCGGGCAGGAGGTAGCCGGTCTCGCCGGGGCGGACGAAGTTCAGCCGCTCGCGGGCCTCCTGCTCTACGTAGGCCGGGTCCTGCCAGCGGGCCTTGGCGTCGCGCAGCCGCTCGACCTGCTCGCGGTCCTCCTCGGCCTGCTCGCGCAGCTCGGCGATCTCGGCCCGCTGCTGGATGTACTGCCGCAGCGGGTAGGCGAGGGCGACGACGAGGGAGCACAGCACCAGGGCCAGCACCGCGGCCCGCCCGGTGAGGCGGGTGCGGCGCGGCGGGCGGCGCAGGCGGCGGTTCTCCGCCTGGTAGACGCGGGCGGCTGCCTGCTCGCCGAGCAGCCGCAGCCTGGTGGCGGTGGAGAACCGGTCCCGGGCCACGTCGCCTCCTCCTCCGCGCTGCTCCCGGCCCGGGGCCGGGCCGGTCGCGGCACGGTCGCCGAATGCCGGTGGGCCTGCCGTCGGCGTGCCCGCCCCTGTCCCCGCCACCGTACGGGAACGGCGGCGGGGACGGGCGGCAGGCGGCGGGGACGGGTCCCCGGAAGGGGGGCGGCCGGGGCGCGTCAGCCGCGGAAGCGCGGGAAGGCGCTGCGGCCGGCGTAGACCGCGGCGTCGTCCAGGATCTCCTCGATGCGCATCAGCTGGTTGTACTTGGCGACGCGCTCGGAGCGGGCGGGGGCGCCGGTCTTGATCTGGCCGCAGTTGGTGGCGACGGCCAGGTCGGCGATGGTGACGTCCTCGGTCTCGCCGGAGCGGTGGGACATCATGCACTTGAAGCCGTTGCGCTGGGCCAGCTCGACGGCGTCCAGGGTCTCGGTGAGGGAGCCGATCTGGTTGACCTTCACCAGCAGGGCGTTGGCCGCGCCGGAGTCGATGCCGCGCTGGAGGCGCTCGGGGTTGGTGACGAAGAGGTCGTCGCCCACGAGCTGGACCTTGTCGCCGAGCAGGGTGGTGATGGCCTGCCAGCCCTCCCAGTCCTCCTCGTTCAGCGGGTCCTCGATGGAGACCAGCGGGTAGGCCCCGACCAGCTCGGCGTAGTACGCGCTCAGCTGCTCGGCGGTGTGGGGCTTGCCCTCGAAGGTGTAGCTGCCCTCGGACCAGAACTCGGTGGCGGCGACGTCCAGGGCCAGGGCGATGTCCTGGCCTGGGGTGTAGCCGGCCTTCTGGATGGCCTCGACGATCAGGTCCAGGGCCTCACGGTTGGAGGACAGGCTCGGGGCGAAGCCGCCCTCGTCGCCCAGGCCCGTGCCCAGGCCGCGCTCCTTGAGGACCTTCTTGAGCGTGTGGTAAGTCTCGGCGCCCCAGCGCACGGCCTCGGAGAAGGACTCGGCGCCGATGGGCGCGATCATGAACTCCTGGATGTCCACGTTGGAGTCCGCGTGCGCGCCGCCGTTGAGGATGTTCATCATCGGGACGGGCAGCAGGTGGGCGTTCGGGCCGCCGAGGTAGCGGAAGAGGGGGAGGTCGCGGGACTCGGAGGCGGCGTGGGCGACGGCGAGGGAGACGCCGAGGATGGCGTTGGCGCCCAGGGAGGACTTGTCGGCGGTGGCGTCGAGGTCGAACATCGCCTGGTCGATCAGCCGCTGCTCGGTGGCGTCGTAGCCCACCAGCTCCGGGCCGATCTGCTCGATCACGGCGAGCACGGCCTTCTCCACGCCCTTGCCGAGGTAGCGGGCCTGGTCCCCGTCGCGCAGCTCCAGCGCCTCGAACGCCCCGGTGGACGCCCCGGAGGGCACCGCGGCGCGGCCGGTGCTGCCGTCGTCGAGGCCGACCTCGACCTCGACCGTGGGGTTGCCTCGCGAGTCGAGGATCTCGCGGGCTACGACGACGTCGATGGACGGCACGAGGTTCTCCTTCGGTCCGAGTGATGTCTTCGGTGGTGTCCTTCAGACCTGAAGAGCGTAGCCGCCCCGGGTGCCGCCCCTGTCGGTCAGCTCGCCGTCCGGGGCGGGGGCCGCCTTGAAGGCGCAGCTCAGCGGGGGTGGGGGCGTTTTGTTTATGAAGTGAATAAAGCCCGGTGCGAGGGGCGTCACACCCCTCGCACCGGGCCGGGCCTCAGCGGAGGCGCCTCAGAGGGCCAGCTCCTGGCCGGGCAGGATCAGGTCCGGGTCCTCGCCGACGACGTCGACGTTGTCGGCCCACAGCTGGGGCCAGGTGGTGTCGTACTCCTCGGCGATGCCCGAGAGGGTGTCGCCGCGCTGAACGGTGTACACCCCGCCGTCGCGGCGGCCGTCCGAGGAGGGGGCGGCCGGAGCCCGCCC
>NZ_JAVREN010000086.1:0-8121 GCF_031845405.1 Streptomyces boetiae | reverse complement strand
GTGGTGGAGCCGGTGCGGCGGGAGCTGGCGCGGTACTGCCTGCGGATGCCGCGGGTGGTGGCCTCGGAGCTGGGGGGCGCCGCCGTTCAGCGGGGGGTGACGGGCGCGTCTCCGCGCGGGGGCAGGTGGCCGCCGCCGAAGGTGAGGCGGCAGGTGTCGGCGCGGTAGGTGGCCACTGCCAGGGCCGCGGTGCGGCCGGAGGAGGCGTAGCGGGTGGTGACGACCAGGACGGCGGAGCCGGGCAGCCGGTCCAGGCGGCGGGCCTCGTCGGCGCCGGCGGAGCCCAGCTCGACGGCCCGGTCCTGGCCGGTGAGGGGCAGCCGGCCCAGCCGGGCCAGGACGGCGCGGGCGCGCTCGGGGCCGCGCGGGGGCAGCGGCGCGTCGGAGGGGGGCAGGACGCCCAGGGGGACGTACAGGCGTTCCGCGGCGACGGGGCCGCCGTGGGCGATCAGGGTGCGGCGGATGTCCTCCACGGGCCGGCCGGGGGGCAGCCGCAGGGCGCGGGCGACGGCCTCGGGCGGGGTGGCGGGGCCGCAGGCGGTGGGCACCCAGGCGTCGCCGGGGGCGCCGGGCCAGGCGTGGGCGCGGGCGCCGAGGTCGACGCCGACACGCGGGGGCGCGACGGTGGTGCCGACGCCGCGGCGGCGCTGGAGGCGGCCCTCCAGCTCCAGTTGGTCCAGGGCCTGGCGGAGCGTGGCGCGGGCCACGCCGAAGCGGGCGGCCAGGTCGCGCTCGTTGGGCAGGGCCTGGCCGACGGTGAACTCGGTGTCGATGGCGCGGGCGAGCAGCGTCCGCAGGTGCCAGTACTTCGGCTCCGGCTGCGGCCTGCCGGGCTGGTCAGGCGCCGGGCCCCCCGCGGACTCCCCCATTATGAAAGGTTGTTGCACATTCAGGGACCCTAGGGCGGGCGAAGCCGCAGGTCAACACCGTGGGCGGGGCGCCGGGGGTACGGTCGGGGCGTGACGGATTCAGGAACGCCGCGGGCCGCGGTGCGCGCGGGGCGGCGGGTCACCGTGGTGACGGGTGGGGGCCGTGGGATCGGCGCGGCGGTGGCCCTGCGGCTGGCGCGGGCGGGGCACGACGTGGCCCTGGCGTACGAGCGGGACGCGGAGGCGGCCGGGGGCGTGGCCGCCCGGGTGCGGGCGCTGGGCCGCGCGGCCCTGGCGGTGCGGGCGGACGTGGCCGTGGAGGCGGAGGTGGAGGGGCTCTTCGACGCGGTGCGCGCGGAGCTCGGGCCGCCGACGGGGCTGGTGAACAACGCGGGGGTGACGGGGCCGCTGGGCCGTTTCACCGAGACCTCGCCAGCGGTGATGCGCCGGGTGGTGGAGGTCAACGTCCTGGGCGCGCTGTGGTGCGCCCGGCGCGCGGCGCGGGAGATGTCGGCGCGGCACGGCGGGGCGGGCGGCGCGATCGTCAACATCTCCTCGGCGGCGGCCACGCTGGGCAGCCCGGGCGAGTACGTGCACTACGCGGCGACCAAGGCGGCGCTGGACGCGCTGACGACCGGGCTGGCGAAGGAGCTGGCGGCCGAGGGGGTGCGGGTGAACTCGGTGCAGCCGGGGATGACCGTGACGGACATGCACGCGCGGATGGGCGACCCGGAGCGGCCCTGGCGGGACCCGGGCCGCGTCCCGCTGGGCCGCCCCGGCGAGCCGGAGGAGATCGCGGGGGCGGTCGCCTGGCTGCTGTCCGGGGAGGCCTCCTACACCACGGGCGCGGTGCTGCGGGTGGCGGGCGGGCTGTAGGGCGTTCGCCTCCCGTGCCACGGCCGGGAGTTGCGGTCCGTCAGGGGGCCGGGGCGCGGTGCCCGGGGCGTGCGGCGTGCGGTCCGGGGCGGCGCCCGCCCGGCGCGGAGGGAGCCGGCGCGCGGACGCCGAGGGCCACGCCCGCGGCCACCAGGGCGACGCCCGCCACCTGCGCCGGGCCGGGAGCGGGGGCGCCGGCGAGGGGCGCGGTCAGGGCGGCGGAGACGGGGATGAGGCCGGAGCAGAGCGTGGCGCGCTCGGCGCCCACGCGCTGAATCGCGGCGTACCAGCACACGAACCCGGCGACCGTGACCACCGCGGCCTGCCACAGCAGCGCCGCCGCCTCCGCCGGCTCCGGCGCGCGCAGCCAGGCGCGGCCGTCCAGCAGCAGGCCGAGCGCGGCGCACTCGGCCGCGGCCAGCGCGCAGGCGACGGCCGAGAGCAGGCGCGGCCCGAGCGGGCGCAGCACGGGGACGGCGAGCAGCGCGAACCCGGCCTCCCCGCCCAGCGCGGCGACCGACCAGGCCAGGCCCGCGCCGTCGGTGCGGCCCCAGCCCTGAATGACGAAGGCGCCGGCCGCCACGGTCACCGCCCCCAGGGTCACCGCGCGGCCGGGGCGCCGCCCGTCCAGGGCCGGGGCCAGGACGGCCACCAGGACGGGCGCGCACCCGGCCAGGACGCCAGGGACGGCGGGTTCGGCGGTGCGTTCGGCGGCCAGCACGGCGAGGTTGAACCCGGCCATGCCCACGGCCGCGAGCAGCGTCAGGCGCAGCCACTGGCGCACGGTGAGGGCGCGCAGCCGGGGCAACGCGCCCCGCGCCGCCAGGGGGATCAGCAGGAGGGCGGCGAGCGCGTAGCGCAGGGCCTGGCCGCCGGCGTGCGGGTAGGCGGTGAGGACGCTGCCCGCCGTGAAGGAGGCGCCGACGAGCACGCAGGCGGTGGCGGCCAGCGCGAGGCCGGCGGCGTTCCCGGCGCGAACGGGGGCGGGGGCGGGGGCCGACGATGTCATGGGCGCGACGCTAGGGCGGCAGGTGGTCCCGGTTAAGGTCCATTCCCATGACGGCTACGGGGACCAATCGGGGGCCGGCGGGCGGGACTTCCCCGCCCCGCGGCGGGGCGGGGACGCCGGCCTGGGAGCTGCTGGCCGGGCTGGCCGGGGTCACGCGGGCGGCCCCGCGGCGGCGGGGGCGGGCGTTGCAGGCGCTGCTGCGGCAGGCGGTGCGCGAGGGGCGGCTGGCGGCGGGCACGCGGCTGCCCGCCAGCCGCGAGCTGGCCACCGACCTGGGTGTGTCCCGGGGCCTGGTGACCCGGGCCTACGAGCAACTGACGGCGGAGGGGTACCTGCGCAGCGGCCGGGGCGCGGGCACGTGGGTGGCGGACGCGGCCCGCTCCCCCGGCGGCGAGGGCCCGGCCGCCGCCCGGGGCCGGGCCCGGCCCGCCGGGCCGGCGCGGGCGCCCGCCGCGGACTTCCGGCCCGGGACGCCGGACCTCTCGCTCTTCCCCCGCTCGGCGTGGGCCGCGGCGCACCGCCGGGCGCTGGCCGGCCTCGCCCACGCGGACCTGGGCTACCCGGACCCGCGGGGGCTGCCCGCGCTGCGCGAGGCCCTGGCCGCGCTGCTGGCCCGGCGCCGGGGCGTGGTCGCCGACCCGGAGCGGGTGGTGGTGGTCTCTGGGGTGGCGCAGGCGCTGACGCTGCTGGGCGGGGTGCTGCGGGGGCCCGGCACCGGGCCCGGCCGCCCGGTGGCGGTGGAGGCGCCGGGCAGCCCGGAGCACGAGGCGCTGTTCGCGGCGGCCGGGCTGGCGGTGGCGCGGGTGCCGGTGGACGCGCGGGGGCTGGACCCGGCGCGGCTGGTGCGCTCGGGGGCGCGGGCGGCGGTGGTGACGCCGGCCCACCAGTTCCCCTCGGGGATCGTGTACGGCGCCGCGCGGCGGCGGGAGTTGCTGGCGTGGGCGCGCGCGGCGGACGGGCTGCTGATCGAGGACGACTACGACGGGGACTTCCGTTTCGACCGGGCGCCGGTGGGGGCGTTGCAGGGACTGGACCCGCAACGGGTCGCGTACGCCGGTTCGGTCAGCAAGTCCCTCGCTCCGGGCCTGCGTCTGGGGTGGCTGGTGGTGCCGGAGCGGCTGCTGGAGGAGGTGATGGCCAGGAAGCGGATGATGGATTTGGGTCACCCGGTGCTGGATCAGGCGCTGTTCGCGGATTTCCTCGCGGAAGGTGCGTACGACCGGCAGCTGCGGCGGTGCCAACGGGCGTATCGTGAGCGGCGGGACGCGCTGGTCGCGGCGCTGGCCGCGCACTGCCCCGGCGCGTCCGTGACCGGCGTCGCCGCCGGGCTGCACGCGATCGTGACGCTGCCCGCGCGGTGCGGGCCGCCCGCCCGGTTCCTGGAGCGGGCCGCCGCCGCGGGCGTGGCGGTGCGGCCACTGGAGGACTACGGCGCCAAGCCGCCGCCCGACGGGCGGGTCCGGCTCGTCCTGGGCTACGCCCACCTGGCGCCGGGCCGCCTGCGGGACGGGGTCCGGCTGCTGGCCAGGGCCGCCGGGTACGCGGCCGGGCAGGGCCGCGGGGCCGGGCCCGGGCGGGCCCCCGGGACGGGCGCGGGGGGCCCACGAAGCGCAACAAAGAGCGCGAAGAGGGTATTTGGCGAATAAGCATCCTTTACCGTCCGGTCACAGGACGTTCGTGATCGCGCAATACACGGGCACGAGAGTGCTACTCATGGCTGACTCCGACGTACCGCGCTCGTCCCTCCGCTTCCCGCGCCGCCGCCTGCGGCGCGCCTCCGGGGGGTACCGGTCGGGGCGGCCCTGTGCGGCGGCGGCCCCGGCCGGCGAGGCGGTGGTGCGCAGCCGGACGGTGGCGCTGGGCGGGCAGCCGGTCGTGGTGCGGGCGGCGGGCCCGGCCGACGCGGCGGAGGCCCGCGCGATGCACGCCCGCTGCTCCTCCCGGACGCTGACGCTGCGGTACCACGGCCCGGTGACGGACGCGGACCGGTACCTGGCCCACCTGCTCGACCCGCGGCACGGCGTGAGCCTGGTCGCCGAGGACGGGCAGGGCCGGGTGGTGGGCCTAGCGCACCTGCTGTGGGACGGGGAGGAGACCGAGGTCGCGCTGCTGGTGGAGGACGCCTGGCAGCGGCACGGCGTGGGACGGGCCCTGCTGAGGGCGTTGATCGAGCAGGCCGTCGCCGCCCGCCGCGAGGTGGTGTACGCGGTGACGCAGGCCTCGAACGCCGGGATGATCGCGCTGATGCGCGGCACCGGCCTGGCCGTGGACCACCGGGTGGAGGAGGGCGCGCTGGTCCTGAGCGCGCGCGTGACCGCTCCCGGGGCCCACGCGCTCCCGGCCCACGCCGGGTGGTGACGAAAACGCGCGCCCGTACCAGGATGGGCGCATGTCAGATGACCCGGAGACCCTCCTCCCCCGCCGGCTCGCCGACCACTACGTGGACGAGCTGATCGCGCTCGACCCGATCACCGGGACCTTCCTGGGCGTTCCCGGCAGCGCGGGAAGCCTTCCCGACTTCTCCCCTGACGGGCAGGGCGAGCTGGCCGCCCTGGCGCGGCGCACCCTGGGGCGGCTGGAGGCCGCCGAGGCGCTGCCGGGTGCGGAGGACGCGCTGGAACGCCGGTGCGCGCGCCTGCTGCGGGAGCGGCTGAGCGCGGAACTCGCGGTCCACGACGCGGGCGAGCCGCTGCGCCGGGTGAGCAACCTCTCCTCCCCCGTGCACCAGATGCGCGAGGTCTTCACGATCATGCCCACGGACACGGAGGAGGACTGGGCGGCGGTGGCCCGGCGGCTGCGGGCGGTGCCCGCGGCGATGGCCGGGTACCGGGACTCCCTGGCCGAGGGCCTGTCCCGGTCGCTGCCGGCCGGGCCGCGGCAGGTGGAGACCGTGATCGGGCAGCTGGGCGAGTGGATCGGGACGGAAGGCGGCGGCTGGTTCGGGGAGTTCGTCGCGCCCGGGCCCGAGGCGCTGCGCGCGGAGCTGGAGGCGGCGGCGCGGGAGGCCGCCGGCGGCGTGGCCCTGCTGCGGGACTGGCTGCGCGGGACGTACGCGCCGGCCCTGGGGCGTTCCCCGGAGACGGTGGGCCGGGAGCGGTACGCGCTGTGGGCGCGGTACTGGAACGGCACCGACCTGGACCTGGAGGACGCCTACGCCTACGGCTGGGCCGAGTTCCACCGGCTGCACGCGGAGATGCGGGCGGAGGCGGCGAAGGTCCTGCCGGGGGCCACGCCGTGGGAGACGCTGCGGCACCTGGACACCGAGGGCGAGGCCGTGGACGGTGTGGAGGAGGTGCGGGCGTGGCTGCAGCGGCTGATGGACGAGGCGATCGAGGCGCTGGACGGCACGCACTTCGAGCTGGCGGAGCGGGTCAAGCGGGTGGAGTCGATGATCGCCCCGCCCGGCAGCGCCGCCGCGCCCTACTACACCAGCCCGTCGCTGGACTTCTCGCGGCCGGGCCGCACGTGGCTGCCGACGCTGGGGGCGACGCGCTTCCCGGTCTACGACCTGGTCTCCACCTGGTACCACGAGGGGGTGCCGGGCCATCACCTGCAACTCGCGCAGTGGGCGCACGTCGCGGAGGACCTCTCCCGCTACCAGACGACGGTGGGCATGGTCAGCGCGAACGCCGAGGGCTGGGCGCTGTACGCGGAGCGGCTGATGGACGAGCTGGGCTTCCTGCACAACGCGGAGCGGCGCCTGGGCTACCTGGACTGCCAGATGCTGCGGGCGGTACGGGTGATCATCGACATCGGGATGCACCTGGGGATGCGCATCCCTGCGGACTCGCCCTTCCGGCCCGGGGAGCGGTGGACGCCGGAGCTGGCGCAGGAGTTCTTCGCGCGGCACAACGGGCGGCCCGCGGACTTCGTGGAGAGCGAGCTGGTGCGTTACCTGGGCATGCCGGGCCAGGCCATCGGCTACAAGCTGGGCGAACGTGCCTGGCTCCAGGGCCGGGAGGCCGCGCGCGCGGCGCACGGCGCGGCCTTCGACGCGAAGCGCTGGCACATGGCGGCGCTGTCGCAGGGCTCCCTGGGCCTGGACGACCTGGTGGCGGAGCTCTCTGCGCTGTGACGCGCTGCCCTGCGGGCCGCCGCCCCGGACGGTGGGGCGGGGCCCGGCCGCGGCCCGGCGGGCGGCCCGCGGTGCGGAACTGACGCCCGGTTGGCGCGACGATCCCCGCACCGGACGTCGCCCTGCTCCGGCCGGGGGACTCACGCGGTCTGTGGGGATGTGTGGTGGCGCACGGTCGAGCCGTGGCGGGTCTTGAGGACCTCCAGCTGGGCGGGGACGCGGGTGCGCAGGTCGGGGACGTGGCTGACGATGGCGACGCTGCGGTCGTGCTCGCGCAGGGAGTCCAGGACGTCGAGGACCTCGTCGAGGGACTGCTCGTCCAGGCTGCCGAAGCCCTCGTCGATGAAGAGGGTCTCCAGGCGCCGGCCGCCCGTCTCCTGGGCCACCACGTCGGCCAGGCCCAGGGCGAGGGCCAGGGAGACGAAGAACGCCTCGCCGCCGGAGAGGGTGGCGGTGTCGCGGGGGCGGCCGGTCCAGGCGTCCATGACGTGCAGGCCGAGGCCGGAGCGCCCGCGTCCGCCGGCCCGGGCGTCGGTGTGGACCAGGGAGTAGCGGCCGGCGGACATGCGGTGCAGGCGGGCGCTGGCCACGGCGGCGACCTGTTCGAGCCGGGCGGCCAGGACGTAGGTCTCCAGGCGCATCCGGTAGGCGTTGTCCGGGGAGGTGCCGGCGGCGAGCTGGGCGAGGGAGGCGAGGCGGTGGGCCTCGGCGCGCCGGGGGGCCAGGGCGGCTGCGCGGCGGGCCGCGTCGGCGGAGAGGGCGTCGAGCTGGGCGCAGCGGGCGGCGGCGGCCTCGGCGGCGCCGGAGGCGGCGCGCAGGCGGCGGGTGGCGGCCTCCAGGGCGGCGGCGGTGGCCTCGGGGTCGGCGGGGGGCAGGGCGGCGGCAGCGGCGGGCGCGGGGTCGGCCAGGGCGGCGGCCAGGGCGCTCTCCTCGGCCTGCCAGGCGTCGGCGCGGTCCTGGAGCTGCCGCAGGGAGGCGGGGTCCAGCAGGGCGGCGGCGGCCTGGGCGGGGGTGCCGAACCCGGCGCGGTAGGCGGCGTCGGCCAGGCGTCCGTCGGCGAGCTTGAGGCGGCCGGCGCTCTCCTCGGCGGCGCGGACGGCCTCCGCGGCGGCTCCCAGGGCGTCGGCGTGCTCCGCGAGGGCGGCGGCGCGGGCGGCGAGGTCGCCGCCCTCGGCGGGGGCGGGGCCGGTGGCCAGGGCGTCGAGCTCGGCGCGCAGGGCGTCGCGGCGCGCGGAGCGGGCGGCGGAGCGGCGGGCCGCCTCCTCGCGGGCGGCGAGCCGCGCGGCGTGCGT
>NZ_JAVREN010000085.1:0-8650 GCF_031845405.1 Streptomyces boetiae | reverse complement strand
GTCCCAACGCACTGCGCGCGTTGGCAGGCCGCCCCCGCTCCGCGGGGGCGGCGTCCGGCGCGCTGGGCCCGAAAACGAATACCCGCTTCGCGGGAATTCGGAAAAAGGGATGGGAATTCGCGCTCCGCGCGAATTCCCCCGCCTCCGCTCCGCTCCGGCGAACAAGATGGCGCCTAGGGGGAGGGGGCGGGTGTGCATCGGTTCGTGAGCCATGTGAAGTCCCGGAAACCAGGCAGGCCCCGGCGGAGAGGAGGGACGCAGCCCCGGAGGCCACTCGGGGCCGGCTCGCCTGGGGCCCAGGACCTGACAGGCCGCCAGGGGGCAGGGCGAGAAGAGGGGCGCGGTCCTCGCGGGCATCACCCCGGGAGAGCCCCCTCGGGGGCGCGCCATAGCGCTACCCTACCGGACGTCACCCGCGAGGGGGAACCTCACCGAACCGTGTGCATCACAAGCAAGGGTCATGTAGAGTTCTGTCTAGTAGGGCACTCCCTCCGGGCCTCGGGTCGCTGCCGGGGTGTCAGCACCACCGGGAGAGCCACGGAAGGCTATGAACTGCCCCGCTGCAATCCCGGTGAATCGTAGCGGAATTACGGGATGCGGTGGCGGAAATCGTAGAGCAGTAAGCCGGTAAATCGGATTCGAGGCTGGGGGTTGGCTGATGCGGGATGCGAGGACGGGTCCGAGCACGCTGCGGGAGCACCAGATCGAGGCCGTCGACGCCGCGGTGCGGGCGCTGGAGCCGGCGCCGGGGCGCCCGTTCCCGGCGGCCGGGCTGCGGGCGACGGTCGTGTCGGCCTGCGGGACAGGGAAGACCGTCATCGCCGCGCACGCGGCGCAGCGGATCGCGCCGTGGGGCCGGGTGCTGGTGCTGGTGCCCACTTTGGAGTTGCTGGTGCAGACCGTGCGGGAGTGGCGGCGGGAGGGCCGGGCCGGCGACGCCTTCGCGGTGTGCTCGCTGGAGGGTGACGGGGCGCTGTGGAGCGCCGGGGTCCGGGCCACCACCAGCGCGCCGCAGCTGGCGCTGTGGACGGCCGGGAAGCAGCGTCTGACGGTGTTCGCCACCTACTCGTCTCTGGACGTCCTGGAGGAGGCTCATGGCGGGATGGGCGGGGCCCTGTACGGCCTGGAGCCGCTCGCCCCGTGGGACCTGGTGGTGGCCGACGAGGCGCACCGCACCAGCGGGAGCCTGGCGAAGTCTTGGGCGCGGATTCACGATCAGGAGGTGATCCCGGCTCTGCGACGGCTGTATCTGACGGCGACGCCGCGGATCTGGGAGGTCCGCCCGCCGCGGGAGGTGCGCGAGGGGGTTCGGGAGGCGCTGCCCGAGGAGATGGCCGCTTCGATGGATGACGAGGCAATTTTCGGGCCTACCGTCTTTTTTCTTCCGCTCGGGGAGGCGGTGCGCCGTGAATTGCTCGCGCAGTTTCAGATTGTGGTGCTGGAGTTGCGGGATGAGGAGCTGAAGGCGGAGGAGCTGCGGGGGGAGGACAGGAAGTCGGAGAAGGTCCGGGGGAAGCGGATGGCGGCGTTGCAGACGGCCGTGCTGGAGGCGATGGCCGAGCACGATCTGAAGACCCTCATCAGCTTCCATCACCTCACGATGGAGGCGCAGGCGTGGGCGGCCGGGCTGCCCGGGGTGGCGAAGAAGCTGCACGCGGACGCCCCGGGCCGGCACGTGGAGCCGGGCCGGGTGTGGGCGGACTGGCTGTACGCGGAGCACGAGCCTGACCACCGCCGGAGCGTGCTCCGGGAATTCGGCGAAGGAATCGACCGGCGGGGACTTCCCGTGCACCGTGCGGTTCTCTCGAATTGCAAGGTCTTGAGTGAAGGCATTGACGTTCCAAGCGTGGACAGTGTCGCGATTATCGACCCGAAGGGGTCGGTTGTGGATATCGTCCAGGCCATCGGCCGTGCGTTGCGGCAGAAGCCCAAGCAGGGGAAGATGGCGACGATTCTTGTCCCGGTCTTTCTCGACAAGGACGAGAAGCCGGACGACATGTATGCCTCGGGTGACTGGCGGCCTCTGGTATCGGTGTTGGCGGCTTTGCGGGCGCACGATGCGCGGATGGTGGAAATGCTCGCTATTCCGCAAGAGGCTTCGGAGCCCGTCGAGCCGTCCGAGTGGATCGGCGACGAACCTCAGGACGGTGAGGAGGAGCAGCGGCTGCTGCTGCGGTTCTCCACCAAGCGGGACCCGGCAACGATCCGCAGGTTCGTGAACATGCAGGTGATCAACCCGCTGCGGGAGTCCTGGGCCCGCGGCTACGCGGCGGCCGTCCGCTACCGCAAGCAGCACGGCGACTTGCGGGTGCCGCTGGACTACCGGGAGCCGGAGACGAACGCGCCGCTGGGCCGGTGGATTTCGGAGCAGCGCAGCGAGTACGCCGCCGGCCGTCTGGAGGCCGATGACATGGGCCGCAAGCGGATCAAGTGGCTCAACGAGCTGGGGATGGTGTGGTCCGCGCCGGACCTGGCGTGGGAGGAAAACCTGGCGGCCGCCCGCGCCTACTTCGCGGAGCACGGGACGCTGTGCGCCCCTCAGACCGCCGCGGCCGAGGGCAAGGCGGTCGGGCAGTGGCTGACCAACCTGAGGCGCCCCGGCGGCCTGGGGAAGAACGCGAAGAAGGCGGCGCGGCGCGCGGCGCAGCTCGCCGCGATCGACCCGGACTGGAACCCGCGCGAGCCGGGGAAGGGCTGGTCGGTGGACTGGCAGCGCCTGTTCGTGAAGTTGCAGACCTGCGTGGACGGCGGCGGGGACGTCGAACACATCCACCCCGGCATCGTGCTTGGCGGTGAGGACGTCGGACGGTGGCTCCAGCGGCAGCGGGAGGCGTGGGGCGAGCTCAACGACGAACAGCGCCGCCGCCTCACGGCATTGGGCGTCACCCCACCCGAGGCCGAGGCCGGAGCCGGGACGGCGGGAGCCGCCCCGGCCGGGAAAAACACCGCGCCGGCCCCGGGCGGAGCACGGGAAGCGGCCTTCCAGCGCGGCCTGGCCGCCGCACGGCAGTACCTCGAGCGGGAAGGCACCCTTGAGGGCGTCAGCCGCAAGCATGTCGAGACCGTCATCGACGAGACGGGCGTGACCGAGGTCAAGCTGGGGATCTGGCTGACCAATCAGAAGGCGAGGCGCGGCGCGCTGACGCCGGAGCGGGCGGAGGCGCTGAACGAGCTGGGCATCCGGTGGGAGGGCTGAGGTGGCTTTCTGGGGAACGGTGATAGCCGTGCTGGGGACGCTGGCGGGTACCGCTTTGGCCAGCGTCACCCAGCACCTGGTGACCCGGCGTGGCGAGCAGCGTGAGCACCGCCAGGAGGTCGCCGCCCGCGTCTCCGAGGTGCTGGCCGCGGCCCTGGCCTGCCGTGAGCGTTTCTGGCTGCGGGGCGCCTCCGCTCGGGACGGCAAGCCCGAGACGGCCGAGGAGCGGGCCGGGCGTTACGCGGCCCGCTCCGCTGTCACCCAGGCCATGGACCGCCTGGCCATGACTACCGCCCACCCCCGCCTGCTGGCCGCCGCGGCGGAAGCGGCGTGGTCCGCGATCGGCCTGTCCGAAACCGAACTCGGCCTGTCCGAGACCGCGCTCGACGCTGGCCGGACCCGCTCCCGCGACGCGCACACCGCCCTGCGCGACACCGGCGCCGCCTACATCCACCGCCGGTAGACGCGGCAACCCGACGACGACGGCGGGCGGAGGTCAGGGGGCGGTGCGGGCGAGGAAGTCCTGGAGCTCACGGTGGCGGAACTGATACGCGATCCCCGCCGTCCGCATCAGCCCTGCCTGGCAGCACCACTCCAGGAACCGCCCCAGCCGCCACGGCAGCCACCGCCCGCTCCCCCGCCGGGCCAGCCACAACAGCACCACGTAGCGGACACTGACTGACCCTGCGGCAAGCCCTGCGGCAAGCCCTGTGGCGAGCCCTGCGGCGAGCCCGACCGCGAACCCGGACACGAACCCGACCGCGAACCCGGACACGAACCCGAATGCGAGCCCGAATGCGAGCCCGAACACGTGGGCTTTGCGCAGCACGTCCTTTGCGCTGACCGCCCCCACGGTCCCCGGCCGTGTGAACCCGGCCATGAGCCCGAAAGCGAGTCCGTACCCCAGCCCGTACGCCAGCCCGGACGCGAGCCCGGACGGAAAGCCGACCGCGAGTCCGAGCGTGACTCCGAGTATGAACCCGAACGTGACCCCGAGCATTAGCCCGAGCATTAGCCCGAACGCAAGTCTGAATACGAGGTCGTGTCGGTCCGCCGGTGTCCGCAAACGTCGAAGGTCCAGTGTTCCCGGCTCAGGCCACACCGTAAGCCAGGACACCAACGCCCAGAGCACCGGTATCAAGGCCGCGCTGGCCGCGGCGGAGGGTTCTGCCGTTGCTGCGGCCGCAGCCACACCGGCCGCCATCGGAATCGCGCCGGTCACCGCGGCGGCGATGACGCGGGCGCGGTGGCCGCCTGTGAGAGGCCATAGTTCGTGCTGGAGGATGTCGGTGCCGGGGAGGGCGCGTCCGGAGAGGGTGCGGCCGGTGGTGGCGTTGGTGTTGAGGTAGCGGGCCAGGGTGGTCAGCCAGGCGCGGACGTGCTCCGGGTTGTGGGCGGTGCCGTCGGGCGCCGGGTGGATGGCGGTGGCGGCCGGGATGAACAGCCCCAGCAGGTGGTCGCGGACCTTGTCGGGGGTGTCCAGAGCCGGGTCGAGGAGTTCGCCGGGGTGGCGGGGATGGACGCCGGTCGCAGGCTCGCGTTGTTCGTAGACGGTGGCGGCCAGCGTCAGCCGCCACGGCGTCGACAAACCTTGCGCGAGCGGCCCGGCCGGGTCGGCAGCCAGACGGTCCAGAACGCCTTCCCAGCGGCTGGTATCAGTGACGCGTCCGGTCAGGAAATCCCACGCGGCGCCCGCGCCGAGCGAGACAATGTCGATGCGGGCCGCGTCGTGCGCCCACACCCGAAGCGCCTCCAGAGCGGCGTAGGGGGCGGTGCGGCAGGTGACGATCAGCTGGCCCTTGGCCGTGCCCTGCTGGTAGGCGTTCATCGCCCGCAGCGCGGCGGCGGCACGGGACCGGTAACCCGGCCGGGGGTCGGTGTCCATCTCATCCAGGCCATCCAGCACCGGCAGGACTTTGCGGGCAGCGACCAGTGCCGCGGCTGCGGCCGGGCGCAGGCCGTAGTCCGTGGCCAGGCGGGCGGCGACCCACTCCGCCAGAGCGCGATCGGGCTTGTGCTGGGCGGGGTCGAAGCCGGGCAGCGGCAGCCGCACGGGCACCGGGTCTCCCGGGGCGCGGTCCTGCAGGAGCAGGAGCATCAGGTGCAGGGCCAGCACCGTCTTCCCCGCGCCCGGCGCGCCGGTGACCACAAGGCGGCCCGGCCGGAGGCTGCGGTAGTAGCCGGCGACCTCGCGCAGCGTCCCGGACGGTGCGGCGCCGGCCGCCTCGTGCGCGGGGGCGGGGCGGTGGACGAAGGGGACATCGATCGTGCGGTCCGAGCCGCCCAGCAGCCCCCGCCACACGGCCGTCTCCGCCTCCAGCACCACGGCCGCCAGCCGGTCCGCCAGACCTGCGGTATCCGAGTCCTGCCACCCCCGGGCCTGCACCCCCAGCACCACCGCCCACACCCCGGCCGCCAGACCCGCAGCCCCCACAAGCGCCCCGGCCGGGTCCACATCCCCCGTCCCCGACCGCACGACCACCAGCACCAGCGCCGTGCCCAGCACCAGCACCGCCACCCCGGCCCACACCCCAGCTCTCCCCCGCCCGCCCCTCATGACCAGCCATCACCTCCCACCCACACACCCACCACACCGAACCCAACACCCCACGCAGAAAAGAGACTTCGCGACCCCACGCCGCGCCCGCCGAGGCAGAGGCACAGGCCCTGCAGACCTTGGCGGCCCAGGAGTTTCGGCCACCTGCGTCCCGGCCTGACGTACGCCCGGCACGGCTGCGGCGCGCGCCGCGTGAAGGCCACTTTGAAGACCGACGTGCAACTCGCGCAGTACTGGGAAACGCTCGGTCACAAGCTTCCAGCCGACGTCATGCGAGACGCGAATCCGCATCGCGCGTCTCGGGGTCGCGGGATGTGCTGGCTCCCGAGCCCGGGTCCTGCGAGAGGGACAGGCCGGACAGTGGGTCGCACAGGAGACGGGTGGCCGTCTCGTCGAATCCCGCGGTCCGCTCCCACAGGCGGGCCACGTGCCGGACGGGGATCGCCTCGCCGTCGGGGAAAGCGGCGAGTTCCCGGAAGCGCTCGACGCCGCCGCGCGGCAGCAGCCCGGTGGAGGCCTCGACGGTGGCCTTGACCGCCCGGGCACGCAGCTTCGGGTCATCGACCTCGAACCCGCTGCCCGGCGCCAGGCCGTCGACCACCGCGGGGCCGTGCGCGCGCAGCCGCGACGCCATGTCACGCGCAGCCTCCGTCGCGTCCCTGCCGGTGGTGACCTGAGCGACGATCAGGCGATTGGTCAGCCGCAGCAGCAGCGCCCAGCCGCCGGTCGCCCGCAACAGGTCCTCGACCACGGCCTCCGGCATATCCGGCAGGTCGGCGGTCAGCACGCTTCGAGCCTGAACCGGGGACATGCCGTCCCCGCGGACCCTGGGCGCGGAGGAGTCGAGGAGCCGGGAATTCCGGGTGGTGACCAGCCGCACGCACCGGGCCCCGCCCTGGAGGAAGGGCTCCAACTGGTCGCGGTCCCACACGTCGTCCAGGATCAGCAGCCGCAGCGGCCCGGAGTCCGGCAGCGAGCCCAGATGGACACCTGCCTCGTCCGGGTCGGAGAACGGTCTCGTGTCACCGGTGAGGCGCTCGGTCACCTCAGCCACCTTGGCCGCCAGGTCCGCCCGGCCGCGCACTGCGCGGCCGATGGTCACCATCTCCATACCGCCGCGGCGGAAACGACGGCGTACCCGGCGGTCCCGGGCGACGAGCTGCGCCAGCAGTGTCCTGCCGAACCCGCCGGCTCCCCACAGAGACGTCGTGATCCCGACGGCTTTGAGACGGCGCCTCTTCAGCGGCCTCAGGGCACGCACCACCCCGTCCGTCTCGTCACGCTTCACGGCCCACCCGGGCGGTGCCGGTACACGCCGCGGGACGGGCGGACGCTGCAACTGGTCCACCGCCCAGGTGACCAGCAGGAAGAGCCCCGCCACGACGGGAATCGCGTACCAGGGCTCGCGCCGCATCCAGTCCAGCGGGCCCGGCCACGTGCCCTGCCCGGTGGCCTGCTGCACCAGGACGGCCAGGAAGGCCGCCAGCGCACCGGTGACCGCGCCCGCCACCGGAACGAGAGCACGCCCGCGCACCTCACCCCTCCCCCCGTCTCGTGGCCCGGACTCTACGGCAGCCCTTGGTTGTCCGGAAGCGAAAAGGGCCGCCGCCACGCGGAGGCCGCGGATGATCCGGCGGCCGGTTGTGCTCGCGATCGGCGACAGGGAGCCTTTTCCAACCTGGTTCGTGGCAGGTGGTGTGGAGGCAGGGGCTGGGTGCGGGTATGGGTGAAGCTCCTGGTGGATGGGTTGTCGACCAAGATCGACTTGTCCGCCCGGAGCTTCACGTGCGCCTCCACCCATCGGGGATCGATCTGTCCAGTTCGGCTCTTCGCCGTCTGTCCGGTCTGCTGGCCGCCCGGCGGCTGGAGCGCGGGACGCGGTGGTGGCGCCTTCCGGCCGGCCGCCAGGCTCTGCTGGTCCTGGCGCATCTGCGGTGCGGGCATGCCTACGCCCAGCTCGCGGCCGGTTGCGGTATCGGCACCACCACGGACTACCGGTACGTCACCAAGGCGGTGGAGGTCCTGGCCACTCTGGCACCGGACATCACCGCGGCAGTCCGGTCAGCGGCCTGCAAGGTGTTCGTCGTGCCGGACGGAACGCTGCTGCCGATCGGCCGGATCGCCGCCGACCGCCCGTACTGCTCCGGCAAGCACCACAGGCACGGCATGAACGTCCAGATCCTGGCCGATCCTTCCGGACGCCTCTTGTGGGCCTGGCCGGCACTGCCCGGAGCCATCCACGACATCAAAGCGGCCCGTACGCACGGCCTCATCGACGTGCTGGCCGGCGCAAACCTTCCATGCTGGGCCGACAAGGCCTACCGCGGGACCGGCGGAACCGTCCGCGTGCCCTACTGGGCACGGTGGGAGAGGCTGTCGGCTGGACAGCAGGCCCACAACCGCTCTCACGCGAAGATCCGAGCCCTGGGCGAACAAGCCGTCGCCACGCTGAAGTCCTGGCGCTTCCTGCGGAAACTGCGACGCAGCACCACCCGCATCACCAACCTGGTCAAAGCCGTCCTCACCCCCCACCTGACCACCGAATCCTGAGGCTGGAAAAGGCTCACTGACGACACCCAGGCCCTGATACCGCTGGTGCGAGGCGTACCGCCCATCCGTTCCCGGCGTGGGCGACGGCGCCGCCGCCCGGCGAGCTCCACGGCGACAGGGGTTACGACTACGCCTACCTGCGGCGATGGTTGCGGACACGCGGCATCACGCCACGGACCGCCCGCAAGGGCACGGACTCGAGCCGGCGACTGGGCCGCCGCCGCTGGGTCGTCGAGCGCGCCTTGTGCGCCACGAGGCGCTCTGTTTGTATCTCCGGCTCAGCCGGGAGGAACTCGGAAGGAGGTTCCTGGGCCCGATGACTTACCTGGATCCGAAAGGTGAAGGGG
>NZ_JAVREN010000084.1:0-8668 GCF_031845405.1 Streptomyces boetiae | reverse complement strand
AGGCGGCCCGGGCGGGCCCCGCCCGCCCACCCCCGAGACATCCATCGCCGGCACCCCCGCCGACCGAAGAGGAAGGACGCCATCATGGCGAAGCTGAGCCAGGACGAGCTGCTCGAGCAGTTCGCGGAGATGACCCTGCTGGAGCTCTCGGACTTCGTGAAGAAGTTCGAGGAGAAGTTCGACGTCGAGGCCGCCGCCCCCGTGGCCGTGGCCGCGGCCGGCCCGGCCGGCGGCGGCGCCGCCGCCGAGGCGGAGGAGGAGAAGGACGAGTTCGACGTCGTCCTCACCGGCCCCGGCGACAAGAAGATCCAGGTCATCAAGGTCGTGCGCGAGCTCACCTCCCTGGGCCTGAAGGAGGCCAAGGAGCTGGTGGACAACCCGCCGAAGCCCGTCCTGGAGAAGGTCAACCGCGAGGCCGCCGACAAGGCCCGCGAGGCCCTTGAGGGCGCCGGCGCCGGCGTCGAGGTCAAGTAACGCCCGGCCACCGGCCGCGTTCGCACTGGGGGCGATCACCCGTTCGGGTGGTCGCCCCCCGGCGTTGCCGCGGCCGTCCCCTTGCCCCCGCGACGGCGGCGGGTATGGTGATCTTCGCGAGCTCCCCAGGGGGCCGGGGCCTTGACGAACCGCAGCGGGCGCGCGATTCTCCTGTTCGTCCCCGTCGAAGGTCCGGACGAAATCCATGATCGAGGCATGGATTCAACGCGGAGCGGGAAGTGATGCGGCAGACGGGTCCGCGACCGGCGTTCGAGGCGGCCGGGAGCAGGCCCTGAGGGCACGCGCAGGGTACGCGCGGGTCCCGTGACGGGACCGCGTGACGTTTCACCGAGGGTGGCTCCTCGATGATTGATAAGCACATTGGACATCAGTGGGTCTTGTGGCTACACTGACCCTTTGCGCTGCCCGGCTCCTCCCTGCCCGTCACCAGGAGGAAGGGCACGCGCGCAGAGAGTCCGAGCCCTCGGAAGGACCCCCTCTTGGCCGCCTCGCGCAACGCCTCGACCAACAGTACGAACAACGGCACCAGCACCGCGCCCCTGCGTGTCTCTTTTGCGAAGATCAAGGAGCCCCTAGAGGTTCCGAACCTCCTTGCGCTGCAGACCGAGAGCTTTGACTGGCTGCTCGGCAACGACGCCTGGAAAGCCCGGGTCGAGGCCGCGCTGGAGAGCGGGCAGGACGTCCCCACCAAGTCCGGCCTGGAGGAGATCTTCGAGGAGATCTCCCCGATCGAGGACTTCTCCGGCTCGATGTCGCTGACCTTCCGCGACCACCGCTTCGAGCCCCCGAAGAACTCCATCGACGAGTGCAAGGAGCGCGACTTCACCTACGCCGCCCCGCTCTTCGTCACCGCCGAGTTCACGAACAACGAGACCGGCGAGATCAAGTCCCAGACGGTCTTCATGGGCGACTTCCCGCTCATGACGAACAAGGGCACCTTCGTCATCAACGGCACGGAGCGCGTCGTCGTCTCCCAGCTGGTCCGCTCGCCCGGCGTCTACTTCGACAGCTCCATCGACAAGACCTCGGACAAGGACCTGTTCTCCGCCAAGATCATCCCCTCCCGGGGCGCCTGGCTGGAGATGGAGATCGACAAGCGCGACATGGTCGGCGTGCGCATCGACCGCAAGCGCAAGCAGTCCGTGACCGTGCTGCTGAAGGCCCTCGGCTGGACCTCCGACCAGATCCTGGAGGAGTTCGGCGACTACGAGTCCATGCGCGCCACCCTGGAGAAGGACCACACCCAGGGCCAGGACGACGCGCTGCTCGACATCTACCGCAAGCTGCGCCCGGGCGAGCCCCCGACCCGCGAGGCGGCGCAGACCCTGCTGGAGAACCTCTACTTCAACCCCAAGCGGTACGACCTGGCCAAGGTCGGCCGTTACAAGATCAACAAGAAGCTGGGCGGGGACGAGCCGCTGGACGCGGGCGTACTCACGGTCGAGGACATCGTCGCCACCATCAAGTACCTGGTGCGCCTGCACGCCGGCGAGACCGAGACGGCCATCGGGGAGGGCCGGACGATCGTGGTCGAGACCGACGACATCGACCACTTCGGCAACCGCCGCCTGCGCAACGTCGGCGAGCTGATCCAGAACCAGGTCCGCACCGGCCTGGCCCGCATGGAGCGCGTGGTCCGCGAGCGGATGACCACCCAGGACGTCGAGGCGATCACGCCGCAGACCCTGATCAACATCCGGCCGGTCGTCGCCTCCATCAAGGAGTTCTTCGGCACCAGCCAGCTCTCGCAGTTCATGGACCAGACCAACCCCCTCTCCGGGCTCACCCACAAGCGCCGCCTCTCGGCGCTGGGCCCCGGCGGCCTCAGCCGCGAGCGGGCCGGCCTGGAGGTCCGTGACGTGCACCCCTCGCACTACGGCCGGATGTGCCCGATCGAGACCCCCGAGGGCCCGAACATCGGTCTGATCGGCTCGCTGGCCGCCTTCGGGCGGGTCAACGCCTTCGGCTTCGTGGAGACCCCCTACCGCAAGGTCACCGACGGCGTGGTCACCGACGAGGTGCACTACCTGACCGCCGACGAGGAGGACCGGTACGTCATCGCCCAGGCCAACGCGCGCCTGACCGACGACTACCGCTTCGCCGAGCCGCGCGTCCTCATCCGCCGCCGCGGCGGGGAGATCGACTACGTCCCGGGCACCGAGGTGCACTACATGGACGTCTCCCCGCGCCAGATGGTGTCGGTGGCGACCGCCATGATCCCGTTCCTGGAGCACGACGACGCCAACCGCGCGCTCATGGGGTCCAACATGATGCGCCAGGCCGTGCCGCTGATCCAGGCCGAGTCGCCGCTGGTCGGCACCGGCATGGAGTACCGCTCCGCCGTGGACGCCGGGGACGTGATCAAGGCCGAGCAGGACGGCGTCATCAGCGATGTCTCCGCCGACTACGTCACCATCCAGAACGACGACGGCACCCACGTCACGCACCGGCTGGCCAAGTTCCACCGCTCCAACCAGGGCACCTCCTACAACCAGAAGGTGCTGGTCGAGGAGGGCGAGCGCGTGGTGGCCGGGCAGGTCATCGCCGACGGCCCCTCCACCCAGCGCGGCGAGATGGCGCTCGGCAAGAACCTGCTGGTCGCCTTCATGCCGTGGGAGGGCTACAACTACGAGGACGCGATCATCCTCTCCCAGCGGCTGGTGCAGGACGACGTCCTCTCCTCGATCCACATTGAGGAGCACGAGGTCGACGCCCGCGACACCAAGCTGGGCCCCGAGGAGATCACCCGGGACATCCCGAACGTCTCCGAGGAGGTCCTGGCCGACCTGGACGACCGCGGCATCATCCGCATCGGCGCCGAGGTCGAGGCCGGCGACATCCTGGTCGGCAAGGTCACCCCGAAGGGCGAGACCGAGCTGACCCCCGAGGAGCGGCTGCTGCGCGCGATCTTCGGAGAGAAGGCCCGCGAGGTCCGCGACACCTCGCTGAAGGTGCCGCACGGCGAGACCGGCAAGGTCATCGGCGTGCGCGTCTTCGACCGCGAGGAGGGCGACGAGCTGCCCCCGGGCGTGAACCAGCTCGTCCGCGTCTACGTCGCGCAGAAGCGCAAGATCACCGACGGCGACAAGCTGGCCGGCCGCCACGGCAACAAGGGCGTCATCTCCAAGATCCTGCCCGTGGAGGACATGCCGTTCATGGAGGACGGCACCCCGGTCGACATCATCCTCAACCCCCTGGGCGTCCCCTCCCGGATGAACCCCGGCCAGGTCCTGGAGATCCACCTGGGCTGGCTGGCCTCCCAGGGCTGGCACGTCGAGGGCGACGGCGCGGACTGGAAGGAGCGGCTGCGGGCCATCGGCGCGGACGAGGTCGCGCCCGGCACCAACGTCGCCACCCCGGTCTTCGACGGCGCCCGCGAGGACGAGATGGCGGGCCTGTTCGAGTCCACCATTCCCAACCGCGACGGCGACCGGCTGGTCCTGCCCTCCGGCAAGGCCCGCCTGTTCGACGGCCGCTCGGGAGAGCCGTTCCCCGACCCGATCTCCGTCGGGTACATGTACATCCTCAAGCTCCACCACCTGGTCGACGACAAGCTGCACGCCCGCTCGACCGGCCCGTACTCGATGATCACCCAGCAGCCGCTGGGCGGTAAGGCGCAGTTCGGTGGCCAGCGGTTCGGCGAGATGGAGGTGTGGGCGCTGGAGGCGTACGGCGCCGCCTACGCCCTCCAGGAGCTGCTGACCATCAAGTCCGACGACGTCACGGGCCGCGTCAAGGTCTACGAGGCGATCGTCAAGGGAGAGAACATCCCCGAGCCCGGCATCCCGGAGTCCTTCAAGGTGCTGATCAAGGAGATGCAGTCGCTCTGCCTCAACGTGGAGGTGCTGTCCTCGGACGGCATGTCCATCGAGATGCGCGACACCGACGAGGACGTCTTCCGCGCCGCGGAGGAGCTCGGCATCGACCTGTCCCGGCGCGAGCCGAGCAGCGTCGAAGAGGTCTGACGGGCCGGGCCGGGAGCCGGTCCCCCCGGACTCCCGGCCGCCCCCACCCGGACCCCGACAGACCATTGACTGACACGACCCTGAGAGGGATTGACGAGAGTGCTCGACGTCAACTTCTTCGACGAGCTGCGGATCGGCCTGGCCACCGCTGACGACATCCGTCAGTGGTCCCACGGCGAGGTCAAGAAGCCGGAGACCATCAACTACCGCACCCTCAAGCCCGAGAAGGACGGCCTCTTCTGCGAGAAGATCTTCGGCCCCACCCGGGACTGGGAGTGCTACTGCGGCAAGTACAAGCGCGTCCGCTTCAAGGGCATCATCTGTGAGCGGTGCGGCGTCGAGGTGACCCGCGCCAAGGTCCGCCGCGAGCGGATGGGCCACATCGAGCTGGCCGCGCCCGTGACCCACATCTGGTACTTCAAGGGCGTTCCCTCCCGGCTGGGCTACCTGCTGGACCTCGCCCCGAAGGACCTGGAGAAGGTCATCTACTTCGCCGCGTACATGATCACGTACGTGGACGAGGAGCGGCGCACCCGCGACCTGCCCTCGCTGGAGGCCCACATCTCCGTGGAGCGCCAGCAGATCGAGCAGCGCCGGGACGCCGACCTGGAGGCCAGGGCCAAGAAGCAGGAGGCCGACCTGGCCGAGCTGGAGGCCGAGGGCGCCAAGGCGGATGCCCGCCGCAAGGTGCGCGAGGGCGCCGAGCGGGAGATGAAGCAGCTCCGCGACCGGGCCCAGCGCGAGCTGGACCGGCTCGACGAGGTCTGGACCCGCTTCAAGAACCTCAAGGTCCAGGACCTGGAGGGCGACGAGCTGCTCTACCGCGAGCTGCGCGACCGCTTCGGCACCTACTTCGACGGCTCGATGGGCGCCGCCGCGCTGCAGAAGCGTCTTGAGACCTTCGACCTGGACGAGGAGGCCGAGCGGCTGCGGGAGATCATCCGCACCGGCAAGGGCCAGAAGAAGACCCGCGCCCTGAAGCGCCTGAAGGTGGTCTCCGCGTTCCTGCAGACCTCCAACAGCCCGCGCGGCATGGTGCTGGACTGCGTCCCGGTGATCCCGCCGGACCTGCGCCCGATGGTGCAGCTCGACGGTGGCCGCTTCGCGACCTCCGACCTGAACGACCTCTACCGCCGCGTCATCAACCGCAACAACCGCCTCAAGCGGCTTCTCGACCTCGGCGCGCCCGAGATCATCGTCAACAACGAGAAGCGCATGCTCCAGGAGGCCGTGGACGCGCTGTTCGACAACGGCCGCCGCGGGCGTCCGGTCACCGGTCCGGGCAACCGGCCGCTGAAGTCCCTGTCCGACATGCTCAAGGGCAAGCAGGGCCGCTTCCGCCAGAACCTCCTCGGCAAGCGCGTGGACTACTCCGCCCGCTCCGTGATCGTGGTCGGCCCGCAGCTGAAGCTGCACCAGTGCGGCCTGCCCAAGGCGATGGCGCTGGAGCTGTTCAAGCCCTTCGTGATGAAGCGGCTGGTGGACCTCAACCACGCGCAGAACATCAAGTCCGCCAAGCGGATGGTCGAGCGCGGCCGGACCGTGGTGTACGACGTCCTCGAAGAGGTCATCGCCGAGCACCCCGTCCTGCTCAACCGCGCCCCGACCCTGCACCGCCTCGGCATCCAGGCCTTCGAGCCGCAGCTGGTCGAGGGCAAGGCCATCCAGATCCACCCGCTGGTCTGCACCGCCTTCAACGCGGACTTCGACGGCGACCAGATGGCCGTGCACCTGCCGCTGTCCGCGGAGGCGCAGGCCGAGGCCCGCATCCTCATGCTGTCCTCGAACAACATCCTCAAGCCCGCCGACGGCCGGCCCGTCACCATGCCCACCCAGGACATGGTGCTCGGCCTCTTCTTCCTCACCACCGACGAGGAGGAGCGCGAGGTGCGCGGGGAGGGGCGGACGTTCTCCTCGACCGCCGAGGCGATCATGGCGTTCGACGCCGGGGAGCTCTCGCTCCAGGCGAAGATCGACATCCGCTTCCCCGTCGGCCTGGTCCCGCCGCGCGGCTGGACCCCGCCGGAGCCCGGCGAGGGAGAGCCGGAGTGGCAGCCCGGCGACAGCTTCCGCCTGCGCACCACGCTGGGCCGGGCGCTGTTCAACGAGCTGCTGCCCGAGGACTACCCCTTCGTGGACCAGTCCGTGGGCAAGAAGCAGCTCTCCGGCATCGTCAACGACCTGGCCGAGCGCTACCCCAAGGTCGTCGTCGCCGCCGCGCTGGACAACCTCAAGGCCGCGGGCTACTTCTGGGCCACCCGGTCCGGAGTCACCGTCGCCGTCTCGGACATCGTCGTGCCCGAGGCGAAGAAGGGCATCCTGGCCAACTACGAGGCCCAGGACGAGAAGGTCCAGAAGCAGTACGAGCGCGGCCTGATCACCAAGGACGAGCGCACCCAGGAGCTCATCGCGATCTGGACGAAGGCGACGAACGAGGTCGCCGAGGCCATGAGCGAGAACTTCCCGAAGACGAACCCGATCTTCATGATGGTCGACTCGGGCGCCCGAGGGAACATGATGCAGATGCGGCAGATCGCCGGCATGCGCGGCCTGGTCTCGAACGCCAAGAACGAGACCATCCCGCGGCCCATCAAGGCGTCCTTCCGCGAGGGTCTGTCCGTGCTGGAGTACTTCATCTCCACGCACGGCGCGCGCAAGGGCCTGGCCGACACCGCCCTGCGGACCGCCGACTCCGGGTACCTCACCCGGCGTCTGGTCGACGTCTCCCAGGACGTCATCATCCGCGAGGAGGACTGCGGCACCGAGCGCGGCCTGAAGCTGGCGATCGCCGAGCGCGGCGCGGACGGCGTGCTGCGCAAGGCGGAGAACGTCGAGTCCAGCGTGTACGCCCGCTGCCTGGCCGAGGACATCGTGGCCGACGGCAAGGTGCTGGCCCCGGCCGGCACCGACCTGGGCGACGTGCTGATCGACGAGCTGGTCCTGCACGGCGTGGAGACCGTCAAGACCCGCTCGGTCCTCACCTGCGAGTCCGCGGTCGGCACCTGCGCCATGTGCTACGGGCGCTCGCTGGCCACCGGCAAGCTGGTGGACATCGGCGAGGCCGTGGGCATCATCGCCGCGCAGTCCATCGGTGAGCCCGGCACCCAGCTGACGATGCGGACGTTCCACACCGGCGGCGTCGCCGGTGAGGACATCACGCAGGGTCTGCCGCGCGTGGTCGAGCTGTTCGAGGCCCGCACGCCCAAGGGCGTCGCGCCGATCTCCGAGTCGGCCGGCCGGGTGCGGATCGAGGAGACCGAGAAGACCAAGAAGGTCATCGTCACGCCGGACGACGGCTCCGACGAGACCTCCTACGCGGTCTCCAAGCGGTCCCGGCTGCTGGTGGGCGAGGGCGACCACGTCGACGTCGGCCAGCCGCTGACCGTCGGCGCGGCCAACCCGCACGACGTGCTGCGCATCCTGGGCCAGCGCGCGGTGCAGGTCTACCTGGTGGGCGAGGTCCAGAAGGTCTACAACTCCCAGGGCGTGGCCATCCACGACAAGCACATCGAGATCATCGTCCGGCAGATGCTGCGCCGGGTGACGATCATCGAGTCCGGCGACGCGGAGCTGCTGCCGGGCGAGCTGGTCGAGCGCTCGAAGTTCGAGTCGGAGAACCGCCGCGTGGTGGCGGAGGGCGGTCACCCGGCCTCCGGGCGCCCGCAGCTGATGGGCATCACCAAGGCGTCGCTGGCCACCGAGTCCTGGCTGTCGGCGGCGTCCTTCCAGGAGACGACCCGGGTCCTGACCGACGCGGCGATCAACGCCAAGTCGGACTCCCTGATCGGCCTCAAGGAGAACGTGATCATCGGCAAGCTGATCCCGGCCGGCACGGGCCTGTCCCGGTACCGGAACATCCGGGTGGAGCCCACCGAGGAGGCGAAGGCCGCGATGTACTCGGCCGTCGGGTACGACGACATCGACTACTCGCCCTTCGGCAGCGGCTCCGGCCAGGCGGTCCCGCTGGAGGACTACGACTACGGCCCCTACCAGGGCTAGCCCTCCCGGGCGGGGCGTTCCCCGCCCGGGATCGGTCCTCGAAGGCCCGGCACCCCGGCGGCTCTGCCGCCCGGGACGCCGGGCCTTCGGCGGTGTCGCCTTCGGCGGTGTCGCCTTCGGCGGTGTCGCCTTCGGCGGTGTCGCCTTCGGCGGTGTCGCCTTCGGCGGTGTCGCCTTCGGCGGTGTCGCCTTCGGCGGTGTCGCCTTCG
>NZ_JAVREN010000083.1:0-9620 GCF_031845405.1 Streptomyces boetiae | reverse complement strand
CCCACACCGCCGGGGGCGTAAACGCCGCACAACCCCCGGCCCACGAGGCGACGGACCCACGCCCCACGCACCACGACTCCACGCCCGGCCGTCCGGCCCGGAACGCCACCCCGGCGCGCTCACGCGACGCCGCTGCAAGCGGCACCACGAAACCGGCCCCCGACCGGGAGGCCACGGGCCCGAGCCCCGCGCCGGGCCGTCCGGACTCGGACGGCACCCCGGCGGCCACGGGCGTTCGCCCCGCCCAGGGCGACACCCCTCCGGGCGCGAGCCCGGCAGGGACCTCCGGTCAGGACGGCGCCGGGGGCGGGAACGCGGCGGTGCAGGGGCCGGAAGGGCGCCGACCGCCGCGGTGGGCGCGGCGGGACGACGCGCCGTCGTCCGCGCATGTTTCGCGTGAAACGACCGGACGGGCCCGGCCGTCCTCGCCGGACGCCGAGGACACCGCGCGTCCGCCCGCCGCCGTGGATGCCCTGCTCGGCCCGGAGCCCGCCGCCGGCGCAGGCGCGGGCCGCCGCCGGGGCGCGCGGAAGCGCGCGGGCGGGGGGCGCCCGCCGTTGAGACAGCGCGCGGCGCGGCGGTGCGCACGCATCGCCGGTGCCCCCCGGCGGGCAGCCATTCGCGCGGGTGGGGCCGTCGCGCGGTGGTTGCGGTTGCCGCAGGGGCGGGAGCGGGTGCGGGCGTGGCGGCACACCGGGCCGAGGACCCGGCATCAGCGGCTCAGCGTGCGCAGCCGCCGGCTGGAGGCCGTGGCCGCAGCCGTGGCCGTGACGATCGGCGTGGCGGCGGGGGTCTGGGCCCCGGACGCGGGCGACGGCGTGCGGGAGGCCCGTTCCTCCAGCAGCATCGCCGAGGGCGTCTCGCGCCCGGGAGCCGTGGACGCCCCGGGCGCCGCCCCCGACTCCGGGTCCACGGCGAACCTCGACCCCTCGATGTCCGGCCAGCCCTCCTCCGTCGTCGCCCCCCCGATGCCCCGGGCCGACCCCATCCGGGTGCGCATCCCGCAGCTCGCCACGGACGTGGAGGTGTTCGGTGCGGACCTCGCGCCGGACGGCGGGCCGCCCTCGCCGTCCGAGCAGGACGCGCTGCGGGCCGCCTGGTACGCGGGCGGCGTCGCGCCCGGCGAGCGCGGCGCGGCCATCCTCGTCGGGCACCTGGACACCTACGACGGCCCGGCCGCGTTCGCCGGCCTCGGCTCGCTGCGGCCCGGCGAGAACATCGAGATCGACCGGGCCGACGGGCAGCGCGCCGTCTTCACGGTGGACTCGGTGGAGCAGTACCCGAAGAGCGAATTCCCCGACCAGCGGGTCTACGGCTCCGTGGACACGCCGCAACTGCGGCTGATCACCTGCGGCGGCGCGTGGACCCAGGACGGCGGCTACGACTCCAACATCGTGGCCTACGCCCGCCTCACCGGCTCCGGCGCCGCCACCCCCTGAATGCCGCCGCCGGAACGCGAGAGCGCAACGCGAGACGCCCCGCCGTGGCAACGGCGGGGCGCTCGCGCGGTGAGGGTCAGGCCGCGGGGGTCAGGACAGCGTGTCGGCCGCCGTGGGGGAGCTGTCGCGGAGGAACCGCGTGCAGCGCTCGTACTCCTCCTGCTCGCCGATGGCCTGCGCGGCCCGCGCCAGCGCGTGCAGCGCGCGCAGGAAGCCGCGGTTCGGCTCGTGCTCGAACGGGATGGGGCCCTGGCCGCGCCAGCCGCTGCGCCGCAGCGCGTCCAGGCCGCGGTGGTAGCCGGTGCGGGCGTAGGCGTAGGACTCGACGGTCCGGCCCTCGGCGAAGGCGTCGTCCGCGAGCTGGGCCCACGCCAGCGAGGACGCCGGGTACTTCGCCGCGACCTCGGCCGGAGCCGTGCCCGCGGCCAGCAGCGCGCGGGGCTCGGGGTCGTCGGGCAGGTGGGTCGGGGGCGGGCCCCCGAGGAGGTTCTCGTGCATGGCCATGGTGTCCAGTCTGCCGCCTCGGCCCTACTTGAGCTTCGTGCCGGTGGACCGCAGGTCGGCGCACGCCTGGGTCACGCGCTCGGCCATGCCCGCCTCGGCGAGCTTGCCCCAGCTACGCGGGTCGTAGTACTTCTTCGCGCCGACCTCGCCGTCCACCTTCAGCACGCCGTCGTAGTGCGTGAACATGTGCGCCGCGATCGGGCGGGTGAAGGCGTACTGGGTGTCGGTGTCGAGGTTCATCTTGACGACGCCGTTGGCCAGCGCGGTGGCGATCTCCTCCTGGCTGGAGCCGGAGCCGCCGTGGAAGACGAAGTCGAAGGGCGCGGCCTTGCCGTACTTCGCGGCCACCCCGTCCTGCAGGTCCTTCAGCAGCTCGGGCCGCAGGACGACGTTGCCCGGCTTGTACACGCCGTGGACGTTGCCGAACGAGGCGGCCAGCAGGTACCGGCCCTTCTCGCCCAGGCCCAGGGCCTCGGCGGTGCGCAGCGCGTCCTCCGGGGTGGTGTACAGCTCGTCGTTGATCTCGTGCGAGACGCCGTCCTCCTCGCCGCCGGTGGGGGTGATCTCCACCTCCAGGATGATCTTCGCGGCAGCGGCCTGGGCCAGCAGCTCCTCGGCGATCTCCAGGTTGTCCTTCAGCGTCTCGGCCGAGCCGTCCCACATGTGCGACTGGAAGAGCGGGTTCTCGCCGCGGGCGACGCGGTCGGCGGAAAGGGCGATCAGCGGGCGGACGTAGCCGTCGAGCTTGTCCTTGGGGCAGTGGTCGGTGTGCAGGGCGATGTTCACCGGGTACTTGCGGGCGACCACGTGCGCGAACTCGGCCAGCGCGGTGGCGCCGGAGACCATGTCCTTGCTGTACTGCCCGCCCAGGAACTCCGCGCCGCCGGTGGAGATCTGGACGATCCCGTCGCTCTCCGCCTCGGCGAAGCCGCGCAGCGCGGCGTGCAGGGTCTGCGTGGAGGTGACGTTGATGGCCGGGTAGGCGAACTTGCCCGCCTTCGCCCGGTCGAGCATCTCGTTGTAGACCTCGGGGGTCGCGATGGGCATCTGTGCGCTCCTTGGGGTCAGAAGTCAGGGTCATGCGCGAGGGTCGGGTGCGACTGCCCGAATATCCTCCCAGACCGCCCCGGCCCGGTCAGGGGCGCCTCGGCGGCGCGGCCCGCGCGGGCCCGACCCGGCCGGCCCGGACGTTCAGCCCAGGTCCTCCGCCGTGAACACGGAACGGTAGGGCAGCCCGGCGCTCTCCACGGCCGGCGCCGCCCCCCGCTCCACGATCACCGCCACCGCCACGACCTCGGCCCCGGCCTCGCGCAGCGCCTCCACGGCGGTGAGCACCGAGCCGCCCGTCGTCGAGGTGTCCTCCACGGCCAGCACCCGGCGCCCGGCCACGTCCGGCCCCTCGACGCGGCGCTGGAGCCCGTGCGCCTTCCCGGCCTTGCGCACCACGAACGCGTCCAGCCGCCGCCCGCGCGCCGCCGCGGCGTGCAGCATGGCCGCCGCCACCGGGTCCGCGCCGAGCGTCAGGCCGCCGACCGCCTCGTAGTCCAGGTCCGCCGTGAGATCCAGCAGCACCTCGCCGACCAGGGGGGCGGCCTCGCCGTCCAGCGTGATCCGGCGCAGGTCGACGTACCAGTCGGCCTCCCGGCCCGAGGACAGCACCACCCGGCCGTGCACCACGGCCTTCTCCTTGATCTGCCGCAGCAGGGTCTCGCGCGCGCTCATGGCCCCCGACCCTACGCCGCGCCTCAGGAGAGCGGACGCCAGGCCCAGGTGGTGGTGATCTCCAGCGGCTCCAGGGGCGTGACCAGGCGCGGGTGCGTGACCAGGCCGTTGGGCGGGCCGGACTGCGGCTCGACGCAGACGGCCTCCTCCTGCTCGTCGTAGATCACGCACCAGGTCGTGCGGGCGGTGACGGTCAGCTCCAGGCGGCCGGGCCAGGTCAGGGTGACCCGCACCCCGTCGTTCATCCCGAAGCAGTCGTCCCACGGGCCGGGGAGCGGGTCGATCCGCCGCCCGGTGGGCAGGTGGTCCGGGCCGCGCTCCTCCTGCCAGTCGGCGGCGAAGTCCACGCGCACGCCCTCGCCGCCCGGGGTCAGGCGCCGCAGGAACCACGGGTGCCAGCCCGCCTGGGCGGGGAACGAGTCGCCGGCCGTCTCCACGCCAAGGCGCAACGTCAGCGAGCCGCCGCTCTCGGCCAGTTCGGCCTCCTGGGTGACCGTTCCGGCGTACGGCCAGGGGCCGGTGAGGGCGTGGTCGAGCACGGCGGAGGCGGTGGTCGCGGTGACGGTGCGCCAGGGGCGGCGCCGGACGGTGCCGTGGAGGGCGTGCGGCCCCGGGTCCGTGGGGACCTGGACCATCCGGCCGCCGTTGCGGAAACGGCCGTAACCCAGGCGCCCGCACCAGGGGGCCATCACGAAGGACCCGTAGCGCTCGCCCTGCCGCAGCAGCTCGTCGCCGCGCACGCGCAGCGAGGAGATCCGGCCGCCCTGGTCGGGGCGCAGGGTCAGCTCGGCGTCGCCCGCGCGGAGCAGGACGGCGCGCTCGGTGTCGTTCAGGCTCACGCCCCCGACGATAGTCACCGCCGGTACGAAAATCCCATCGACCCTGTTCAGGAACGGCGGCGGCGGGCGCGGCGGCGGAGGGTGCGGGTGAGGACCAGGGCGGAGGCCACGGCCAGGGCGGCGGTGGGCGCGGCCCAGCGCAGCGTGGAGGCCGGGTCGGGAACGCTGCCGGGCGCGGGCGCGGGGGCGTACCGGCCCCGCGGGGGGGCGTGGTCCACCTCCTCGGCGCTGCGGCCGATCATCGTGCGCCGGGCGAAGTCCGCCTCCGGCTCGGGCGGACCGGCCGTGACGCCGGCGGCCTCGGCGACGGCCTCCTCCTCGGGATCGATCGCCGGCGCGGGAATCTCCACCCCCGCCCCGCCCCGCTCCTCCGGCGCCGCCGGAATCCCGGGAATCACCGGCTCATTGTCCTCGGGCCCCCCGATCCCTCCCACCACCGGCACGTCCTCCTCATCCGCACACGCTTCCCGACCACCGACGCCCGCGGGCCCGTCGACAGACTCGGCCCGGGCCGGCTCAGCGGCGTCGGCACGCCCCGGACCAGCGTCGGCGCCGGGCTCGGCCCCGGCCACAGCCGACCCCGCCGTGGCGTCAGCCCCGGCCTCTGCCGCAGGCGGCCCTTCGGCGGGCTCCGCCGCAGCGTCAGCATCCGGCACCGCCAAGCGGGACGCGGCCCCGGCCGACTCGGACTCACCGAGCCCGTCCGCGCCGTCAGCCGAAGCCCCGGACGTGTCCCCGCTCGCAGGCGACTCGGACTCACCGAGCCCGCCTTCAAGTCCCGAACCGGCATCAGCCGAAGAGTCGAGCGCGTCCCGAACCGCCGCCGCGTCAGCCGAAGACTCCGACTCGTCCCGGACAGTCCCGGCGCCAGCCGCGTGTCCATCCGTGCGGTCGGGCCCGACATCAGCCGGCGGCGCGGCCTGGCCGGGCGCAGCCTCGGCGGCTCCGGGCTCATCGAGCCCGGACTCACTCTCCGCCGCGGCGTCAGCCGCGTACGCGCCCCCGGCGTCAGCCGAGGGCCGGGCGGCAGCCGAACGCCCGGCGGCAGCCGTGTCCGGTCCAGGATCGTCCGCCCCTAGGACGTCGCCCAGAGCCGCAGCGAAACGATCCAGCAAGCGGCGGCCCGCCGTCTCCCGTTGTGCCGGGTCGAAGTCCGTGAGGCGGCCCTTGGCCCCGATTGTGCCGCTGAAGGAGAGGGTCGTGCCGGAGCCGTCCTCCACGGGGCGGGGGACGAGGCTGAGCAGGACGCTCGCCGTGCCCGTGCCGCGGGCCTCCGTGCCCTCCGCCTGGACGTCCACGCCCTCGCCGCGCTCGGTGAGCGTCAGCGTGCCGCGGTAGGTGATCGAGGAGGAGCCGATGCGCAGCTTCAGCCTGCCGACCGCCGCCGCCCCGGAGGGGTCCGCGTCGAGTTGCAGGCCGGGGACGCAGCGGGCGAGGCGCTCCGGGTCGGCGAGCGTGCCGAGCGCGGCGCGCACCGCGCCGGCGGGACAGGGCAGGAAGACCTCGTGCTCCATGGCGCGGAGCCTACCCACTGGGGGGCGCATAAGGCAGTGCAAGCGGCATGGCGTGGGGCACAGGGCGGACGCACGCGGCCGGGGGTCCCGTCGCCGGGTGCGCCGCGGCGCGCTCCAGCGGGCCGACCACCGCGGAGCAGGCCAGGAGGAGAACGACCACCGCGGCGTTGAGCGCGGCGAGGCGGCGGCGGGTGCGCCGGGAGAGGTCGTGCCGGAAGAGCCAGAGGACGACGAGGGCGCCGGCCAGGGCGTTGACCACGCCGGTGAACAGCGCCGCGTTGAGCCGCCCGAGCAGCGGGAGCAGGAGAAAGGGGAAGGCGAGCCCGCCGAGGAGCGCGCCGACGTAGTCCGCCGCGGAGAGGTCCGCGACCGCGCGGCCGGGGTCCTGCTCGCGGATGCGCTGGATGAGCGTCATCAGCAGCGGCATCTCGGCCCCGATGAGCGCGCCCATCGCCAGGGAGAAGAGGACGAGCAGCGGCCTGGCCTCGCCCAGCCACACGAAGCAGCCGTAGAGCGCGGTCGCCGAGCAGCCGCCGATGAGGGCCAGAAGCGCCTCCACCACACCGAAGTTGACCGAGGCGCGGGCCCGCAGCCGCTTCGCGCCCAGCGAGCCGAGGCCCATGGCGAAGACCATCGAGGAGAGCACGATGGAGGTGTGGGTGACGGTGTCGCCGACCATGTAGTCGGCCAGGGCGATGAGTTCGAGCTCGTAGACGAGGCCGCAGGCGGCGCAGAAGAAGACGACGACCAGCACGAGGAACCGCCCGATCCCGGCGGGGACCGGCAGCACGGGGGCGGCCGGGTGCCCGGCAGTCGAACTCTCCGGCGTGTCGATCATGAACCGAACGTTACGTCACACCTTGGATTCGCCTTGTCACCCACAGGAGTGGAATCCACGGCCACCCCGGCGTCCCCGACGCGGGTCCGCGTCGCGACCAGCCGGCCCTCCTGGGGATAGGCGTGCCAGGTCCGCCAGTGCACCTGCCCGCCCCTGCGCTGGGCCAACAGCGCCGTGAACGCGTTGGGATCGCCGGGGAAGAGGCCCGCCAGGCCGTGGGGGTGCTCCGCCACCAGGGCCAGCAACTCCTGCGCGCGGCCCGCGAACGACCCGGCGCTCAGGCTCTCGACGCGGGCGGCGAACTCGTACTCGAAATTGCCCAGCCGTTTGGACACGCCCAGGGGAAGGGGGGTATTGCTGTCGGGCATACAGGCCACGGTCTCGGAACAGGTCCCCTCCCGGCTCTCCAGGAGCACCTGGTGCGAGGCGCCCAGCACGCGCAACTGCACGCGCGCCCCGGCCATGTCGAGGTCGAGGGTGGCGAGGGACGGGAGCGGCTCCCGGCCCAGGGCCCAGGCCAGGTCATGGGCCCGGGTGTCGGTGAAGGCGGTGTGAATCGTGGTGAGCATGGGTCGGCTCCCGCATGCGGGCAGGTGAGGGTGGTGCGAACCGGCCCTCCGGCAGACATCGGGACCACCGAATCACGTAACACGCCGCCGCCACAGCGTTTTTACCCAACTTCGTCAGGTTTCCATCCCCTCGGGGACACGGTGGGTCAGGTGTTCCCAATCGCACGCGCGCATCGCGAACGAAAAGGCGAGTCAACGCGCGGAGACTCCGAGAGAACGGACCCTATTGCACCGGAATGAACCGAAATGCTGGTAACGGCATGGCGTTCTTCACATCTCGGGTGCACAACGACCATCCGTGCGCCCTTGTTCGCCCACCCGCTTCTGAGGAAGCTCTCGGCAACTTCACACCTCGATGTGAACCTCCTGCGGGAAGGCCCTCAACCCATGAAGCGAATTGGCAAACGGGCAAGACTCGCGGCAGCCGTAGTGGGAGGCACCCTCCTCCTCGCGGCCTGCGGCGGCAGCGGCGACGACGGCGAGGAGGGTGGCGGGGACGAAACCACCATCACCTACGGCATGGCGCAGCCCTTCACGGCGTACAACAACACCACGGCCAGCGCCAATACGGTCGCCAACGGACAGGTCACCGAATGGGTCCTCTCCGGCTTCTGGTACTTCGGCAACGAGGACGGCGACCTGGTCCGTGACGAGACCTTCGGCACCTTCGAGCAGGTCTCCGAGGACCCGCTGACGGTCGAGTACACGATCAACGAGGAGGCCGTCTGGTCGGACGGCGAGGCGATCGACTGCGACGACATCCTGCTGTGGTGGACGGCCCAGTCCGGTGCCTTCGATGGCCTGTTCTCCGCCATCGGCACCGACGGCGTCGAGGACACCGCGCGCCCCGAGTGCGCGCCCGGCGACCGCACCTTCCAACTGGCGTACGACACGCCCTTCGCCGACTGGCAGTTCAACGGCCCCAGCCACGGCAACACGACGATGCTCCCCGCCCACGTGGTGGCCGAGCAGGGCGGGCTGACCTCGGAGGAGTTCCTGACGGCCCTTCAGGGCGAGGACCCGGCGCCGCTCGAGGACGCCGCAGCCTTCTACAACGAGGGCTGGACGCTGAGCGGTGGGCTGCCCGACCCCGAACTGATCCCGTCCTCGGGGCCGTTCATGATCACCGACTACGTGCCCGAGCAGTCGGTGACGCTCTCGGCCAACCCCGACTACTGGGGCGAGGCGCCCGGAGTCGACCGCATCGTCATCCGCCAGATCCCGGAGGAGGAGCAGATAGCCGCCCTCCAGAACGGCGATGTGGACGTCATCGAGCCGCAGCCGACGGTGGACATCGCCCAGCAGATCGCGGATGCCTCCCCCGGCATCGAATCCAGCGTGGCCGAGGAAAACACCTACGAGCACCTGGACTTCAACTTCAACGAGGGCCCCTTCGCCGACTCGCTGCCGCTGCGGCAGGCGTTCGCCCTGTGCGTGCCGCGCGAGACGCTGGTCGAGAACCTCATCCGCCCGGTCGTCCCCGACGCCGTGGTCAAGGACGTGCGCAACGTCGTCCCGTGGGACCAGGAGGCGTACCAGACGGCTGTCGAGGCGTCCTCCGCCTCGCTGGAGGAGTTCGGCGAGCAGGACATCGACCGCGCCCGAGAGATCCTGGAGGCCGAGGACGCCGTCGGCACCACGGTCCGCCTGGGCACGCTGGACAACCAGCGCCGCAACGACGCCGGCAACCTGATCGTCGCGGCCTGCAACGAGGCCGGTTTCAACGTGGAGTTCGAGCCCGCCGCCGACTTCTTCGACAGCGCGCTGCCGGAGAACAACTTCGACGTCGCGATGTTCGCCTGGTCCGGCTCCCCCGACCGCTCCGGCTGGAACTCCACCTACCGGTCCGTCAACGAGTGCACCCCGGACGGCAAGGGCAACAACAACGGCTGCTACTCCAACCCGGATCTTGACGCCCTGCTCGACGAGGTGCTGCGGACCTCCGACCTGACCGAGGCCGACGCCATCACCGGCGAGATCGAGGCGATGCTGTGGGAGGACATGGTCACCATCCCGCTCTACCAGCACCCCGGCATCGTGGCCTGGAACCCGGACGTGCAGAACATCGTCAACAACCCCTCCCAGAACGGGATCGTGTGGAACCTTCCTGAGTGGACACGGGCCTCCTGACGGCCGGCTGAGCCACCCGCGCGGCTGCCGCGCGGCCAGGCGGGGCCGGGGGAGCGCACCAACCC
>NZ_JAVREN010000082.1:0-10482 GCF_031845405.1 Streptomyces boetiae | reverse complement strand
CTCCCACAGCGGGCGGATGTCGTCGGGGTCGCCGCCGCACTCCTCGGCCAGGCTCTGGGCCAGGCGCCAGGAGGGGCACCGCTTGCCGGCCAGCACCCGGGAGAGGTAGGAGGCGGAGACGCCCACCGCGCGGCCCAGGTCACGCAGGGTCCGGCCACTGGAGCGGTGCAGGGTGGCCAGCGCCAGGGACAGGCCGCCGGGGGGCCGCTCCTCCCCGTCGCGCGGGTCGCCGCGCCGGGCGCCCGCCCGGCGGGGGCGCGGCAGCAGATCGCCGGCGCGCTCGCGGTCCGCCGCGCGCTCCCCGGCGCTCGGGACCGCCTCGGAGGGAACGCCGACGTTGCGGTGCATCCGGCGCTCGACCACGTCGGCGGGCCAGGTGGTGCGCAGCTTGGCCGGGGTGACGGACATGGCCCGCGCGATGCCGGCCGCCGGGACGCGCTGGGTGCGGGCCAGGCCGACCGCGGCGGCCTGCACGTCGTGCGTGCGGCGCTCGATCTCGGCGCACCAGTGGAGCACCCGCAGCGAGGACTCCTCGCCGGCACCCTCGGTGGAGGCCGCGTTCAGCAGCGCGTCGGCGCTGCGGGCCAGGCTCTCGGAGAGGGCGCGGACGTAGGCGGTGTACCGGGCGGCCTCGGCGGAGGGGGCCGCCTGGTGGGCGCGGTACGCCGCGTCGCGGCACCGCTTGTCGCAGTACTCCTTGGGGCGGCCCAGGCGGTTGCGGATCAGCGCCTTGCGGCACTTGGCGTTCTTGCAGCGGGTCTGGAACGAGTCGTACGGACTCTGCGCTAAGGACATCGGGGATTCCCGGGTGGTCGCCTGAGGGTGAGGGTGCCGCCGTGCGGTTTCGCCGTGGGGCGGCGCGGGATGGGCTCGCCGCCCCGGGCGAAAGGCGTGCGGGACGCGGCCGGGGGGCGCGCGGCCGGAAGCGCGAACGCTCCGGGTGGCGCGCCGGGGCGAGGGGGTGTCGTCGGGGCAGGACGGGCGGTGTCAGCCGCGGAAAATCGGGCGGTACCGGGCGCCGGGCGGGCGGCGGGCCGCACGGGGCGGCGGGCCGGGGGCGCAACGCGCGGGCCGGGGGGCGGCGGGGAGGGCCGGGGCGCGGCTGTTGCCCGCGCGGGTACGGCCGCTTCTGGTTTCAACCACCGCGGGGCGCGGGATGCTACCGTCACGCGGGGACGGTGACCGCGGCCCGTCGGAGCCCGGTCCTCGCCGCCCCGGTGTCATGCGATCAGGAGGCATGCAGCCTCTCCTCAACGGTCGATTGACAGTGTGGTGCCGGAGGGGCCCGGCTGCACGGTTGGCAGACCGGCCGGGCCTCCTCGTCTGCCCGGAACCTACCCCCTCCACCCTGTGGCACGCCAGCACTACGAGATGTAATCGACATCATGGGGCCGCAGCCCCGGGCATTCGGTCCAACTGCTGGCAATGGCTGGTCATTTGTGGTCGGTACGCGACCAAGTCCGGTCGCCGGGCGGGGGCGGGGGGCGCACACGCGACCGACGCACGCCGGGCCGTTCACCGGAGCCGATAGCTGCCGGGAAGCCCGGCCGCCGTCTCGAGGCCCGGCCGTTCCCGACGAAGGTCTGCGCCGCGCCGGCGTGTGTCATCCCAAGGTCTCGACCTCCCGGCCGCGGCGTTCCGCCCGCCCCGCCCCGGACGTACCGTCGTCGTCGTGTCCCGAGAACGCCTGGCCGACCTGGGCCTGCTTCTGTTCGCAGCCGCCTTCGCCGTGCTCACCTCCGACTCGGTGGTGCCCGACGACGTCCCGGCGGGGTGGCTGACGGCGGACCGCGCGGCGGGGGCGGCGGCCTGCGCGGCCGTTCTCCTGCGCCGGAGGTGGCCGGTGCGGCTGGCCGTGGCGCTCCTGCTCTCGGGCGCGGTCCTGCACTTCGTCACCGGGCCCACGCTGGTCGCCGTCTACACCGTGGCCGCCCGGCGGCCGGCACGCACCACGGCCTGGGTCGGGGCGCTGGCCGCGGCGCCGCTGCCGCTCTTCCTGCTGCGCTCCCCCGACCCGGGCCAGGAGACCACCTCGGCGCTGACGTACTTCACCCTGATCGCGGCGGCCTTCGGCTGGGGCCTGTACCGGCGCTCGCGGCGGATGCTGATCGCCTCGCTGCGTGAGCGCGCAGACCGGGCCGCGGCCGAGGCCAGGCGGCAGGCCCGCCAGGACGTGGCCCGGGAGATGCACGACGTGCTCGCGCACCGGCTGTCGCTGCTGAGCGTTCACGCGGGGGCGCTGGAGTTCAACCCCGGCGCCCCGCCGGAAGAGGTGGGCCGGGCCTGCGGGGTGATCCGGACCTGCGCGCACCAGGCGCTGGAGGACCTGCGGGAGATCATCGGTGTGCTGCGCTCGCCGGAGAGCGCCGAGGGCCCGCAGCCGCTTCTGGCCGACCTGCCGCGGCTGGCCGAGGAGTCCCGGACGGCCGGGGCGCGGGTCACGCTGCGGGTGCGGACCGCGGACCCGTCCTCGGCCCCGGCCCCGGCCCCGGCCGCGACGGGTCGCACGGCCTACCGGGTCGTTCAGGAGGGCCTGACCAACGCCCGCAAGCACGCGCCCGGCGCGCCCATTGCCGTCACGGTCGGCGGCGGCCCCGGCGAGGGCCTGCGCGTGGAGGTGCGCAACGCGGCTGCCGCGCCCGCCGCCTCCCCCGGCATCCCGGGCTCGGGCCGGGGCCTGATCGGGCTGGCCGAGCGCGCCACGCTGGCCGGCGGACGCGTCGAACACGGCTTCCGGGACGGCGATTTCACCTTGACCGCCTGGCTGCCGTGGCCCGCCCACGCCGCGGCGGCGGCGCCGACGCGGGAGGGGCCGGAGGAGGGCCGGGAGGGCACGCCCCCGGCGGTCGCGGGCAGCGCGGGCGGCGCCTCCCCTCAGCGCTGAGCGAGGGGCCCGCCACAAGGCCGTCCCGGATACGGGATATCCTCCCGTTCATGGGAATTCCTGAGGCGGCGCGGGACGAGGTCGAGGTGCGGCTGGCCGGGCGGCTGGCGCGGCTGCGCGGCGAGCGCGGGTGGTCGCTGGAGGAGCTGTCCGGGCGCACCGGCGTGAGCCGCTCCACCCTCTCGCGGCTGGAGCGCGGGGAGATCAGCCCCACGGCCGCCCTGCTGAACCGGCTCTGCGCCGCCTACGGCCGGACGATGTCCCGCCTGCTGGCCGAGGTGGAAGCCGAGTCCGAGCCGCCGGCGCTGGTGCGGGCCGGGGAGCAGGCCGTCTGGCGGGACGAGACCTCGGGGTTCACGCGCCGGTCGGTCTCCCCGCCGCACCCCGGGCTGCGCGGGGAGGTGGTCGAGGGCCTGCTGCGGCCCGGGGCCGACCTCGCCTACGACGGGCCGCCCGTTCCCGGCCTCGAACAGCACCTGTGGCTGCTGGGCGGCGCGCTGGAGGTGACCGTGGGCGCGGCCGTGCACGCGCTGGGGCCCGGCGACTGCCTGCGGTTCCGGGTGTGGGAGGGGACCCGCTTCCGCTGCCCCGGCCCGGACCCGGCCCGCTACGCGCTGCTGGTGGTCCTGCCGTGAGCGCGCCCGTGCTCCTCTCCCCCGACGCGTTCCGCGAGGCCGTGCCCGGCCTGGCCGCGTTGCTGGCCGAGGTGGTGGCCGGCGGCGCCTCGCTGGGCTTCCTCTCCCCCTTCACCGCGTCCGAGGCCGCCGCCTGGTGGCGGGAGCGCGAGCCGGCGGTGGCCGGGGGCAGCCTGCTGGTGTGGGCCGTGCCGGGCACCTCCCCCGGCGCGGTCGCGGGCACCGTGAGCCTCGCCCCGGAGGCCAAGCCGAACGGCCGCCACCGCGCCGAGGTGATCAAGCTGATGGTGGGCCCGCAGGCGCGCGGCCGGGGCCTGGGCCGGGCGCTGCTGGCCGCCGCCGAGGCGGAGGCCGCCCGCCGGGGCGCCGCCCTGCTGCTCCTCGACACGGAGACCGGCAGCCCCGCGGAACGCCTCTACCGCGCGGCCGGCTGGACCCCCTACGGCCTGGTCCCCGCCTACGCGGCCGACCCCTCGGGGGAGCTGCGGGACTGCGGCTTCTACTACAAGTTTCTGGCGACGTCCGGGCGCTGCTAGGCGGGCGGGTCGGCGGCGTCGAAGGGCGGGGAGGCGGCGACGGCGCCCACGACGTAGGGCGGGCTCTGGTCCCCCGCGCTCTCGGGGGTGGGCTCGGCCACGTCGGCCACGACGCAGGTGATGTTGTCGGGCCCGCCGCTGCGGAGGGCGTATTCGGTGAGCGCGTTGACCGCGTCCTGGGGCGAGGCCGGGTGGGCGGTCAGGGCGTCATGCAGGAGCTGCGGGGAGACCGGGCCCGAGAGGCCGTCACTGCAGAGCAAGTACCGGTCGCCCGCCTGGGCCTGACGCAGCGCCAGGTCAGGCGTTGCGGAGACGCCGCCAAGGCCGAGCTCCCGGAACAACGGCAGCTCGGGCGGCCCGTGCCCCGCCGGTTCCTCCTCGGCCGGACCCCACTCGTCGGTCTCCCCTTGCGCCCAGGTGTGGTCGCGGGTGCAGAGGTACAGCATGCCCGCGCGCAGCAGATAGGCGCGCGTGCGGCCGATGTGCATCAGCCCGAGCCCCGCGCCGTTCCACAACAGCGCGGTGGCGCTGCTGCTCACGGCTCGCAGGGGGTGTCCGAGGGCCTTCACCCTGGTGTCGGCCAGGGCCGCCGCCCTGCCCAGGGCCTCGGCGGGGTCGCCGGCCGGAGGCGTCGCGTCCAGGCGGCTCAGCACGGAGATCACCTCCGCCGACGCGACGGGGGCGGCGTACCCGTCCGCGACGGCCAGCAGTCGCGGTCCCGCGTACCCGGAGTCCGCGTTGTACTTCCTGACCAGTCCCGTGTGCGAGCCCGCGGCGAAGCGCAGCACCAGCGGGGGCGGGGGCGGGGAGGGGCGGCGCACGCGCGGGGGCGCCGCAGGCGCGCGCGGCGGGGAGGGCGCCGGGCGCAGCTCCTGGCCGGCGAGGCTGTCCACGGCCTGCCGCATCTCCGCGGCCCCGGCGTAGCGGGCGGCCGGGTCGGCGGCCAGGGCCCGCAGGACCACGGCGTCGAACGCCTCGGACACCTCGGGCCGGTGGGTGGACGGCCCGGTGGGGCGGCCGTCCCCGGTGAGCGGGCGGCCGGTGAGCAGCCGGTACATCAGGCCGCCCACGGCCCGCAGGTCGGCCCCCGCGTCCGGATCGGGGCCGACCGGGCCCGGCCCCTCGGCCAGTTCGAGCAGCCTGATGCCCCGCTCCGGGGTGTGGGTCAGGTTCTCGGGAACGAGATCCCAGCCGGCCGCCCCGAGGCCGTGGGCGTGTTCGAGCGTCCCGAGCAGCCCCGATGCGAGGCGGACCACCTCGGCGGGCGGGAGGGGCCGTTGGGCCACCAGCGTGTGCAGCGGGCGGCCTCCGGGCGCCTCGACGACGTGGAAGGGGCGGGCGATTCCCTCGCCCCGGTCGCTGCCGAGGTCGAGCAGCAGGGCGATGGAGGGGTGCCCCAGCGGCGCGCGCGAGCGGGTCCTGGCCTCGAAGCGCCGCCGCAGCGCGGGCTCGGCCGCCGCCTCGGGCCGCATCAGCCGGACGATCACCTCCCGGCCCAGGACGGTGTCCGTGCCCGCGAAGGAATCGCTGAGCGCGCCGCGGCGGCGCGGCGCGTGCAGCTCGTAGCGCCCGGCCAGCATCCGGCGGCCCCCGCCCGCCGGGGCCCAGGCCCGGTTGCGGAACAGCGGCAGGCGCCCGGCGTCGTTCCGCACCCGGCGCTGCGGCTCGGGGCGGGACCTGGCGCGCAGGCCGTCGGCGAGGAGAGCGAACACGTCGTCCAGCGCGAGGAGTTCGGGGCCCTCGGGGACGCCGCGCCGCAGCAGGCCGATGAGTTCGCCGGTGAAGGCCGTGTGCGTCTCGCCCGGCGGGGCCAGGGCCTGGGCGGACTCGGCGGCCGAGGCCATCAGGTAGGTGCCCTCGACGGCGGCGCCGTTGGCCAGCGCGGCGCGGGCCTCGGCCATCATGCCCAGCGCCCGCCCGCTGTAGCAGCAGTCGAGGACGACGATGCGGCACTCGGCGCGGCTGCGCAGGAGCTGGCGCCTGATCCAGTCCCAGGGCAGGGTGGTGTCGGGCTCGCCGGCGATCGAGCCGGGCAGCCCGAGCCACAGGTCGCCCCGGTCCGGGTCGATCAGGCCGTGCCCGGCGTAGTACACCAGCAGGGTGTCCGTGGTGGAGTCCACGGCCCGGCGCAGGTGGCCGATGGCCTCGGCGGCGCTGCGGGGTTCGAGCGCCAGGTGGCAGCGCTGTCCGGGCAGGCCCCACACCGAGGCGTCCCGCAACTGCACGGCCAGGTCGGCCACGTTGGCGCGCACGGCCGGCAGGTCGGCCAGGTGCGCGTAGGAGCTGACGCCGATCAGCACGGCGGCCGAGCGGCCCGGGGAGACGGGGCTCCCGGTGGTCACGGCTCCTCGCGGGTCAGCGCGGCCAGCAGGCGCGCGGCGGTGTCCGGGTCCTGCCCGGAGAGCGTCACCTTCTTCCCGCCGTGCTCGACCGTGATCTCGGGGGGCCGGGGGCGGGTGCCGCGCCAGGCATACCAGGCGAGCGCGAGGTTGGCGAGCTGGAAACCCGAGTCCAGCACGAGCCGGACGTACTCCAGCGCGCCCCCGCTCATCTCCCCCTCGGCCGGCACCGCGCCGGCCAGGTCGGCCCTGGCGTTCCGGCGGACGTAGGGATCCTCTGTCAACCAGCGGTGCAACGACCGCAGTTCGGCCTCGTCCCCGGCGCCGACGGCCGACGTGGCCAGCGTGAACTCCATCGCCCCTCCCCCGCGCGGCTCGCGTGTGCGGGCATGATAGCGCCGCCGGCGGCGCCGGGCCCGGGAATCTGACGGTTCCTCAGCCCCTGTTGATCTCTCACAGACCTCTCATGGAACGATGAGCCCGCGCTCACCGGCGCTCCCTACGCTGCCGTGCGTGACCCCGCTCCAGCGGGGTCTTCCGCCGAGGACCTGGAGGGACGCACGCCTCATGGCAGAGGATCGATGTACCGTGGCGCCGCGCACGCGGCTGGTGCACATCGGGCCGCACAAGACCGGAACGACCGCGCTGCAGGGCGCCTTTCACCGCGCGCGGGAGGAACTCGCCGCGCACGGCGTCCTGTACGCCGGGAGCGGCCGGCAGGCCAAGGAGCCGGCCGTCGCGGTGACCGAGGGGCCGGGGGGCGACCTGGGCCCGTGGGAGGCGCTGTGCGCGGAGGCCGAGAGCGCCGGTGAGAGCCGGGTGATGATCAGCAGCGAGTTCTTCTCCAACGCAGACGAGGACGCCGCCCGGGCCGTGGTGGAGGGCCTGCGGGGCGGGCCGGCGCACGTGGTGGTGACGCTCCGCCCGCTGCTGCGGATCCTGCCCTCGCACTGGCAGCAGTACGTCAAGCACGGGCTGTGCCACTCCTACGAGGACTGGCTGACCGGCCTGCTGCGCCGCCCCGCCGACGAGCCGCCGGCCGCCGAGTTCTGGCACCGGCACCGGCACGACCTGCTGCTGGAGCGGTGGGCGGTGGCCGCCGGGGCGGAGAACGTCACGGTGGTCGTGGTGGACGACGCCCGTCCCGAGCGGCTGTTCCGGTCGTTCGAGAAGCTGCTGGGCCTGCCGGACGGGCTGCTGGTCCCCGAGGAGGGCGGCGGCAACCGCTCCCTCACGCTCGGGCAGGCCGAGTTGCTGCTGCGGCTGAACCGGCGGCTGGCCGAGAGCCCGGTGCCCGGCCGCCCGCGCCAGGCCCTGGTGCGCGACGGGGTGGTGCCCCGTCTGCAGGGCTACAGTCCCGCGCCCGGCGAGCCGCGGATCGTCACGCCGGCCTGGGCGCAGGAGGCGGCGTCCGCGGTGGCCGAGAAGATGGTCGCCGCCATCGCCGGCTCGGGCCTGCGGGTGATCGGTGACCTGGCCGCGCTGACGCCGCCCCCGGGCGGCCCCCAGGCATGCGCGGCCCCGGAGGTGATCCCCACGGCCGTCGCGGTGGAGGCCGTCCTGGGCGGGATAGCGGCGGGCGCGGCGGTGCCGCGCCCGCGCCCCGTGCCGCCGCCGGAGCGGGCGAAGGCTTCGAGGCCGGAGGGTTCGCTGAAGACGGAGGACCCGGCGGTGGAGGACCGGCCCGTGCGGCGGGTGCCCGCGCGGGACCTGCTGCGGGTGCTGGGCCGGCGCGGCGTGCGGCGGCTGCGCCGCGGGCTCCGCGGGCGCGCCGGCCGCTGAGGCGACGGCGCCCCGCGCCCCGGTGGATCCGGGGCGCGGGGCGCCGCGGCCGTGGGTGCTCAGGCGCCGGGACAGGTGTCGCGGTACTCCGCGATCACGTCGCTGGGGGCGGGCGGCGGGCAGAGGAACCGCTCGTAGCGGGTGTCGTTGTCGACATAGCGCTTCAGCCAGGCCAGGGTGAACTGGCCGATCGTGGCGTTCTGGAAGTTGGGCGCCAGGTGACCGCGGCCGGCCAGCTCCAGGTAGGCGCGCTCCGGGGCGTTGACCAGGCCCTGGTACAGGGGCTCGGCGTGCTGGGCCACGGGGGCGGAGTTGTCGTTCTCGGCGCCGAGGATGAAGGTCGGGACGCGGACCTCGGGCCAGGACCTGTCGAAGACGTACGGGGTGAGGGGGATGGCCGCCTGGAGGCCGGGCCGCTCCGCAGCGGCGTTGATCGCGCCGCCGCCGCCCAGCGAGTGGCCGGCCACGGCCAGCCGCGCGGGGTCGACGCGGTTGGCGACCGCGCTGCGGCCGGTGAGGTAGTCCAGCGCGGCGAGCAGCTGGCGGCCCCGGGCGGGCGGCGAGTCGGTGGCGGTGTTGAGGTTGTTGATCGTGAAGACGACGAAGCCGTTGGTGGCCAGCTTCGGGCCGTACCAGGCGAGGCTGCCCTGGTCCGCGTTGAGGCCGGGCGACATGGCGACGGCGCCGAACGTGCCCCCGCCGGCGTTCGTCGGGTAGTAGATCGTTCCGCCGCCGAAGCCGGGCTGCTCGGGGACGGTGACGCGCGCGTAGGAGAACGGCCCCTGGGCGGCCCGCAGCGAGTTGAGGGTCGGGGCCGGCCCGCGCCGGTACTCCTGCTCGGCCGCGACGGCGGTGCCGTCGGCGGCAGCGACGATGCCGAGGGCCAGGACGCCGGCGACGAGGGTGGCGAGGGCATTTTTCAGCCACACCCGAAGGCCGTGGGGGCGGGTGCGGTGGTGCATGGGCGATTCCTTGCGTGCAGGGGGCGCCGGGGCGCCTGAAGGGTCTGTGAGCTGCGAGTCTGCACGCGGCCTCGTCCGCCGGGAAGAGGTGTCCGAGTAATTCATGCACCGTGCATCTATTGTCTCCGTGGCCGAAAAATGACCCGAGAACGGAAGGGAGGACCCGAACGGGAGTCGGTCATGCCGAACGCCGGTCAGGAGCACAGCGGTTGACGCCGGACGCGGGACGGCGGCGGGTCCCCGGGGGCGGCCGGGAGCGTTCAGCGGCGGGTCGCGCGGAGGGCGGCGCGCTGCATGGCGCTCAGGCGCCGGGCGAAGACCAGGGCGGCGACGGCCGCGGCGACGGTGGCGGCGTAGGAGGCGAGCATGACGACGGCCAGCGGGAGGTCCAGCTCGTACCCGCCGTTCCGGTCCCAGGGCTGGTCCAGGGGCAGCAGGCGCGGGGCCGCGGCGGGCAGGGCGAGCAGCAGGGCCGTCCCCCACCAGGCGTTCACCCGGCCGTGGGGCGCCATGCCGCCGGAGCGGGAGGGCCGCGAGGCGGCGTGCCACATGTCGTTGGCGATCTGCTTGGGCAGCACGAGGTTGGCCATGGGCAGGAACCAGCACAGCCCGGCCATCCAGGGCCGGTACCGCAGCCGCCCGGGCGCGAGCGCCTCGGCGCGGCGGCGGGCGGCGGCGAACCACCGCAGCCAGGACACGACCAGCGCGGCGCTGACCGCGACGTGGGCCGCGTGGAGGCCGGTGCCGAGGGTGATCCAGAGGTCGAGCCCGCCGCCGACGGCCGTTCCGTCGTAGCCGAAGGTGCCGGCCAGCAGCGCGGCGCTGGCCGTGCAGCAGGCGATCAGCAGCCAGAACAGCCAGGTCAGCGCCCCGGTCCGGACCGCCGGAGCGCCGCGCCGCTCCGCGGCGAGCTTGGGGAGCGGAACGGCCGTTGGGGGCTCGGGCCCGGCGGCGGCCTGCGGCTCCGGCTCGGCGGGCGCCGGGGCGGGGGTCGGGACGTCCGCCGCGGGGGCGGGAGTCGGGACGCCCTTGGCCGTAGGCGGCGCTTGAACTTCCCCATCGGGGGCCGGAGTTGGAACGGCGACCGGAGTCGCGTGCGCCATGGCCCGGACCGGCGACGGCCCCCAAGCATGGGGCGGCGTGGGAACGGCCGTGGCGGGGGCCGGCGTCGGGATGGCGGCCGGAGCCGGCGTCGGCGGGGGAACGGCCGCGACAGGGGCGGGCGTTGAGGCGGCGGCGGGAGGCGGGGTCGGCGTCGGAGCGGCTGCGGCAGGAGCAGGCGTTGAGGCGGCGGCCGGAGGTGGAGCCGGAGCGGGGGCCGGGGCCGGGTCGGCGGTCGGAGTC
>NZ_JAVREN010000081.1:0-12202 GCF_031845405.1 Streptomyces boetiae | reverse complement strand
CCATAAGGACGTTGGTCGACGCGGACGCGGTGGCGCCCCCGGACGCTGCGGAGGCGGACGCCACGGAGAAACGGCCGCGCGCCGCAGGGCCGCTGCCCGAGCCCGCGCCCGAACGCCCGCGCGCGCCCCGGCCGTTGACCGTCTCCGAGCCCCCCGAGGTCCCGGCCGCCGAGCCCGCGCCCGAAGGCCCGCCCACCCCAGAGGCGTCGGCCCCGGACCACCGTGACGAACGACCCGCGCTCGAGCGGCCGTTGACCCCGCCCGCGCCTCCCGTGCCCCCGGTCGGCGAGGCGTCGGCCCCGGACCACCGTGACGAACGACACGCGCTCGAGCGGCCGTTGACCCCGCCCGCGCCTCCGGCCGCCGAGGCCGCGCCCGAACGGCTCACGCCGGACCGGCCGTTGACGGCCCCCGCCGACGCAGACGCGTCGTGCGGACGGTCGCCCGCGGCGGAGCCGTCGACCCGGGCCCAGGCGCCGGAGCCAGCCTCCGCACGGCCGTCCGCGCCGGGCGCGTTGGGCACCGACGCCGCGGCGGGGGCGCCCCCGCTCCCGGCCGCGCGGATCAGCCGGAAGGCGGGTGTCATCGCCGCCGCTCTCTCCCTGCTGGCCGGCGGAGCCGTCCTGTACATCGCGGCCGACGACGACGCACCGGCCGCCGAGGCCGCCCCCGAGGGCGGGAGCGGCGCGGAAAACGGGGACGCGAACCGGGACACCCCCGGCACCCTCCCCGCCGACCCCATATCCGCCGCCCTGGCCTGGGAGTCGGCGGCCCCGGCCCCCGCCCCGGAAGGAAGCTCGCGGCCCGCCGTGGCGCGCGGAGTCTGGTTCACCGGCGACGACCTCGTCCGCGCCATGCCGGGCGGCCTGTTCTCCCGCGACCTGGCCACCGGCGCGGAGAACTGGACCGTGCCCCTGGAGCCCGGCGGGCTGTGCGGCGCCTCCCCGGCCGCCTCCCGCGACCGCGTCGCCCTGCTCCACGGCCCCGCCTGCGCCCGCCTGACCGTGGTGGACATCGCGGCCGGCGCCGAGGTGATGACCACGCCGCTGGACTCGCTCTGGCCCGCGAACGAGAACGCCTCCCTGGCCATCCTGGGCGACACCGTCGCCATCGGCACCGGCGCCGGCAGCATGGGCTTCCGCGTCGGCGACGGCACCAAGCTGTGGGAGTCCAACACCACCGACCGCTGCCGGGACACCGACTACACCGTGCTGGACGGGACCTTCGTCTCCCGGCAGTCCTGCGGCTTCGGCCGGGACGGCGGCAGCGTCCGCGCCACCGACGAGTCGGGGGCCGAGCTGTGGGAGTGGGAATTCGGGCCCGCCCACGCGGGCCGGCCGTTCCAGGTCGACGCGGTGATCTCCGCCGAGCCGCTGGTGGTGGCCGCCACCGTCCGCGAGGAGGACGGCTCCTCGGCCCCCCGCGTCCTCGTCGTCTCGGAGGACCACGCCTCCGTGGCCCGGGAGCTGGACCTGAACGCCGCCCCGTACCTGGGGCCGTGCCGCCGGGACGCGTTCCACGACTGCTGGCCCGCCGTGGTCCACGACGGGCTGCTCTACCTGTCCACCAACCTCCCGCCCGAGGCCCCCGGTGCCGTCCCCGGCGAGACCCCGGGCGGCGGCAACCGGGTCGTGGCCCTCGACCTGGGCACCGGCCGGCCGCGGTTCGAGGTCCCGGCCGAGGGCGGCGGCCGGATCCTGCCGTTCGCGGTGCAGGACGGCCGCGTCCTGGCCTACGAGCCCGCGAGCGGGCAGGTGGAGGGCCTGGTGGTGGCCATCGACCCCGCGACCGGGCAGGCGGGACGGGCGATGTTCCTCGACCCGTCCGCCCGCGCCCGGGAGGCCGCGCTGATGAACGGCCCGGCGATCCACGACCAGCGACCGCTGTGGCACGGCCCCTCCCGCACCCTGGTCCTGGCCGGGCTCGCCTTCCCGCCCGGCGAGGGGCGCGACCGGCCCGCCCTCCTGGTCTACCGGTAGGGGCCCGTGAGCGTCCGGGTGGTCGTGGTGGACGACCGGAGACTGGTCGCCGAGGCCCTGGCCTCGGCCCTGCGGGTGCGCGGCCACCGCGTGCTGGGCGCCGTCGCCCCCGTGCCCCGCGGCGCCGAACTCGTCATCGCCAAACGCCCGGAGGTCTGCCTGCTCGGCTCGCTTGAGCCGGACGCTCCCGGCGCGCTCGACCCCGTGCTGCGGCTGCGCCGGGAGTGCCCGCGCGTGGCCGTGGTGGTGCTCGGGCCCGTGCCCAGCCCGCGCGGGGTCGCCGCCGCCTTCGCCGCCGGGGCGCGGGGGTACGTGCGCCACGACGAGCGGATCGAGGGCGTGGAGCGGGCCATGGTCAAGGCCAAGTCCGGGGAGGCGGCGGTCAGTCCGCAACTGCTGCGGGAGGCGTTCGCCGAGCTGCTGCACCCCCCGGCCGGGGACCAGGCCGAGGGCGCGCGCCTGGCCGCGCTGCTGACCGAGCGGGAGGCGGACGTGCTGGCCCGGATCGTGGAGGGGGAGGACACCCGCCGCATCGCGCAGGGCATGGGCGTGGCCCCCTCCACGGCCCGCACCCACGTGCAGCGGCTGCTGACCAAGCTGGGCGCGGCCTCCCGCCTGGAGGCGGCGGCGCTGGCCGTGCGCACCGGCCTGCTCGACCACGCGCCGCCCCGCACGCCCCAGGGACCCCACCCGTAACCGCTTCGATACCTCGCCTTGAGCGAAACTCCTTCCGCCGTGGGAAGGCATCCGTAGTCTGAAGAGGGCGCCGGTGGGGGCCGGTGCGGATCAGGGGGCGAGAGTGGTGGGTGCGACGCCCACGGCGGCGGCCGTAACGACCGGCGTCGCGCCCGCCCGCCGCGCCCCCCTCTCCCCCAGGCTCCTCCCCCAGGCTCCTCCCTCGGATCCTCCGGACTCCGTCCGGGAGGTGCCCCCAGGGAAGTGCTTCCAGGGGGAGACCCCATGCCGGGAGGTTGCCGTGGACCGTATTCGGGTGCTGGTCGTCGACGGGCACCGGATCTTCGCCGACTCGCTGGCCACCGCGCTCACGGCCGAGCAGGACGTCGAGGCGACGGCCGTCGGCGGCGTCCCCGCGGCCCTGACGGCCCTGGAGCGGGCCCCGGCCGACGTGCTGCTGCTCGACATCGGCCTCGACCCGCAGGGCGCCCTGCTGGCCGCCGTGCGGGACCGTTTCCCCCTGGTCCGCACGGTGATCCTGGCCGCCGAGGACGACCCCGCGCTGGCCGCCCGGGCGCTGGGCGCCGGGGCCGCCGGCTGGGTCGCCAAGGACAGCTCCCTGGCCCGGCTGCTGTCGGTGGTGCGCGGGGTGCTGCGCGAGGAGACCCACGTGCCGCCCGCGCTGCTGACCGGGGTGCTGCGCGAGCTGCACCGCGACCGGCACCACCGCAGCGAGCACCAGCGCCTGGTCGAGACCCTGACGCCGCGCGAGCTGGAGGTGCTGCGCTGCATGCTGGCGGGCCTGGGCCGCAAGGCCGTGGCCGAGCGCCTCTTCCTGTCCCCGCACACCGTCCGCACCCACATGCAGAACGTCCTGAGCAAGCTCGGCGTGCACTCCACGCTCGCGGCGGTGGCCCTGGCCCGACGCGCCGGCGTACCACCGGCAGACTGAAGATATGGATTCCCGGCTCATTCGCGACGGCGTACGCCTCCACGTCCGCGACTACGGCGGCGGCCCGGGAACGCCCATCCTGCTGCTGCACGGCCTGGCCGGCCACGCGGGGGAATGGGACACCACGGCCCGGTGGCTGACCAGCAAGCACCGCGTCCTCGCGCTGGACCAGCGCGGTCACGGGGCCAGCGAGCGCTATCCGGAGGACGTCTCGCGCGCCGCCTACGTGGCCGATGTGGCGGCCGTGATCGAGGAGTTGGGCCAGCCGCAGGTCATCCTCGCCGGGCAGTCGCTCGGCGCGCACACCGCGATGCTGACGGCCGCCGCGCACCCCGCGCGGGTGCGGGCCCTGGCGATGATCGAGGGCGGGCCCGGCGGCCCCGACCCCGAGGCGCCCGAGCGCATCCGCGCGTGGCTGGCGTCCTGGCCGGTGCCGTTCCCCACCGTGGAGACCGCCTCGGCCTTCTTCGGCGGCGGGCGGCGCGGCCGGGCCTGGGCCTCCGGGCTCGAACTGCGCCCCGACGGCTGGTACCCGCGCTTCGATCCCGAGGTGATGGCCCGCTCCCTCACCGAGACGGCCACCCGCGCCTTCTGGGAGGAGTGGGACCAGGTGCGCTGCCCGACGCTGCTGGTGCTGGCCGGGGCCAGCTACATCCCGGCCGAGGAGGCCGAGGAGATGCAGCGCCGCCGCCCCACCATGACCACGCTGGTCGGCGTCCAGGGCACCGGCCACGACCTGCACCTGGAGAACCCGGTGGCCCTGGACATCGTCCTCAAGCGCTTCCTGACCCGGCTCCCGTGACGGCCGCCCGCGCGGGGGGCGTTGCCAGCCAGCGGTCCCAGTGCGGGGCGATCAGGGCGGCCAGGGCGTCGTAACCACCCGCGCCGGGGTGCGCGCCGTCGCCCGCGCGGACCTCGCGCCGCCAGACGGCGTCCGCCGACAGCGTTTCCAGCACGGGGACGTAGGGCACGCCTGCGTCCCGGCACACCGCCGCGAAGCGGGCGTCGAGAACGGCCGTCCTGGCGTTGTGCGCGGCGTCGTCCACGGGGGGCGGCCCGGCCACGAGCGTGCTCCAGCCGCGGGCCGCGGCCTCCTGAAGCATCCGCGCCAGGTGAGCCTGGGAGCCGGCGGGCTCCACGCGCGGGCGGCCGTTCTCCCGCGTGGTGTCGTTGACGCCGAACGCCAGCACCAGCCGCGGCTCCCCGGCCTCGGCCAGCCGCGGGGCGCACTCCGTCAGCCAGCGCCCGAGGATCTGCGCCGAGGTCTGCCGCCGCACGCCGAGGTTGTACGCCGTCAGCGGCACCCCGGCCGCGTGCGCCCGCGCGCACAGCCTCCCCGCCCACCCCAAGTGCTGGGGGTCGCCGACCCCGGCCACGAAGGAGTCCCCGACGAAGCAGAGGCGCACGTCCCGTTCCATCGCGCCGCCCCTCAGGCGCCGGGGTTGTCGAAGGGGGCGGTCAACGAGCGCAGCAGGGCGGCGAGATCGCGGCGCTGGGCGGTGCTCAGGCCGGTGAGCAGGGCGCGCTCCTGGTCGAGCAGGCGGGCCAGGGCCGCGTCGGCGTGGCCGCGGCCGGTGGCCGTGAGGCGGACCAGGACGCCGCGGCGGTCGCTGGGGTCGGGCAGGCGCTCGACCAGGCCGCGCTTGGCCAGCCGGTCGATGCGGTTGGTCATCGTGCCGGAGGTGACCAGGGTCTGGGTCAGGAGCTGGCCGGGGGAGAGCTGGTAGGGCCGCCCGGCGCGGCGCAGGGCGGTGAGGACGTCGAACTCCCAGGGCTCCAGGCCGTGCTCGGCGAACGCCAGGCGGCGGGCGCGGTCGAGGTGGCGCGCCAGCCTGCTGACCCGGCTGAGCACCTCGAGCGGCTCCACGTCCAGATCGGGGCGCTCCCGCCGCCAGGCCGCCACCAGGCGGTCCACCTCGTCCTCCATAGCGTCCCAGTCTAGCCAGTTGTGTCGATGTGAAGTCTCACGATGTTTATAATCTTGACGTCAAGATACCCTGGGGGCAGGATCGGACCATGACCGATCCCACCCCCCACTGGGACCCCGGCCGGTACGAACGCCACAGCGCCCACCGCGGGCGCCCGCTGGCCGACCTGCTGCACCGGATCCCGCCCCTGCCCTCCGCCGCCCCCCGGATCGCGGACCTCGGCTGCGGGCCCGGCCGCCCCACCCTGGCCGTGGCCGAACGCTGGCCCGCCGCCCGCGTCACCGGCTACGACAACGCCCCCGCCATGCTCGCCGAGGCCGCCGCCCTCGCCCGCCCCGGCCTGGACTTCGCCCACGCCGACCTCTCCGCGTGGCGGCCCGCCGAGCCGTTCGACCTGATCCTGTCCAACGCCGCCCTGCACTGGGTCCCCGGCCACGCGGACCGCTTCGCCGGCTGGGTGGCCGGGCTGCGGCCCGGCGGGGTGCTGGCGTTCCAGGTCCCCGGCAATTTCGGCGCGCCCACCCACGCGCTGCTGCGCGAGCTGTGCGCCGCCCCCCGCTGGCGCGGCCGGCTGGGCGCGGTCCTGCGCCACGAGGACGCCGTCCTCACCCCCGCCGGCTACCTCGCGGCGCTCACCGCGCTCGGCTGCTCCGCCGACGTGTGGGAGACCACCTACCTGCACGTCCTGCCCGGCGAGGACCCGGTCCTGGACTGGGCGTGCGGCACGGCCCTGCGCCCGGTGCTCGCCGCCCTGGCGGAGGATCCGGCGGCCCGGGAGGCGTTCCTGGCCGAGTACCGCGACGCCCTGCGCGGGGCGTACCCCCCCGGCCCGGACGGCACGGTCCTGCCCTTCCGGCGCGTCTTCGCCGTAGCGCGCAAGGCCCCGTCAACCCGCCGCTGAAAGGGCCACGGGATTGGGCGAAACGGGTGAACGGCGACAACCGAATGCCGTCCGGGGCGTTGTGCAGAGCGCTCCAGAAACAGGGCATTCCAGAATCCGGAAGGACAAGCTCGTGATCAAGAAGACGCTGGCCACGGTCGCCGTTGCGGCCGGGGTCGTCGGTGCGACCGGTATCGCCGCTACCCCCGCCATGGCCATCAGCGAGGACAACGTGGAGAACACGTCGTTCAACGGCAACGGGGTGAAGAACGTCTACGGCAACACCACCACCGGTGGCTACATGAGCCCGAACATCTCCCTGATCAACGGCTCGCTGAACAAGCCCTGCATCCCGATCCAGGAGATCGACCTCAGCCAGCTCGTCAACGTCATCAACCTGGTCAACGTCAGCGTCCAGGACCTCCTCAACAGCGAGCCGAACGCGGCCTGCTCCGAGGGCAGCGTCGTGGTCGACGGCGACGACCCGCTGTCGAGCGTGCTTTCCAACATCCCGGTGCTGTCGCAGAACGGCGTCAACAAGTCCTGACCTGCACAGGGCCGCCCCGGACGCGAGGTCCGGGCGGCGGGAGGTGCCTTCCGCGCCAGGGCAGGCGGACGGCCGGACCGCCGGCCTTCCGCCCGGCCGCCCGCACAGCTTGGGCCCCCTTCCCCGGAACCATCGTTCCGGGGAAGGGGGCCCTCGTGGTGTGCGGGTGCCCGGCGCCGCGCGCGGTCCGGACGCGGCGCGCGAGGGCGTTCAGATGCGGCGGCGGCCGATCAGGCGCGGGTTGGCCTCCAGGCCCTGGAGGCCGTGCCAGGCCAGGTGCACCAAGTGGGCGGCGACCTCGGCCTTCTTGGGCTTGCGGACGCTCAGCCACCACTGACCGGTCAGGGCCACCATCCCCACCAGCGCCTGCGCGTACATCGGCGCCAGCTTCGGGTCGTAGCCGCGGCCCTTGAACTCCGTGCCCAGGATGTCCTCGACCTGGGTGGCGATGTCCCCGATCAGCGAGGCGAACGTCCCGGTGGTCTGCGCCACCGGGGAGTCGCGGACCAGGATGTGGAAGCCGTCGGTGTACTGCTCGATGTAGTCCAGCAGCGCGAACGCGGCCTGTTCCAGCAGCTCGCGCGGGTGGCCGGCCGTCAGCGCGCCGGTCACCATCGACAGCAGCCGGCTCATCTCCCGGTCCACCACTACCGCGTACAGGCCCTCCTTGCCGCCGAAGTGCTCGTAGACGACGGGCTTGGAGACGCCGGCCCTGGCGGCGATCTCCTCGACGGAGGTGCCGTCGAAGCCCCGCGCGGCGAAGAGGGTGCGGCCGATGTCCAGCAGCTGCTCCCGGCGCTCCGTCCCGGTCATCCGCCGGCGGGCCCGCCTCGCCTGGCGAGCGGGGCGGTCCTTGCCGCCGCTGTCCGTGATGCTGTTATCGGTGGCCACGGACTCATCATGCCGCGTGGGCAGCGGAATCTTCCTTCCGGTTTTCGCCCCGGCCGGATCCGCTGGCGGCGCCGGGACCCTCCCCCGGGCCCTCGTCCCTCGCGGCGCGCTTGGCGTCCAGGCGCTCCTGCCGCGGCCAGCGCACGTCGTAGGCCCAGCCGAGCTGCTCGAACCAGCGGATCAGGCGGGCGCTGGAGTCGAGCTGCCAGCGGTCGACGCCGTGCCGGGCGCAGGTCGGGTCGGCGTGGTGCAGGTTGTGCCAGGACTCGCCGCAGGAGAGCACGGCCAGCCACCAGACGTTCCCGGAGCGGTCACGGGACTTGAAGGGGCGCTTGCCGGTGGCGTGGCAGATGGAGTTGATCGACCAGGTGACGTGGTGCAGCAGGGCCACGCGGACCAGCGAGCCCCAGAAGAACGCGGACAGCGCGCCCTGCCAGGACCAGGTGACCAGGCCGCCGATGAGGGCGGGGGTGCCGAGGGAGACGGTCGTCCACAGCACGAACTGCCGCGAGACGCGGCGCAGGTCGGGGTCCTTGATGAGGTCCGGGGCGTACTTCTGCTGCGGCGTCTTCTCCTTGTCGAACATCCACGCCATGTGCGCCCACCACAGCCCCTTGAGCAGCGCGGGCACGGTCTCGCCGTACCGCCACGGGGAGTGCGGGTCGCCCTCGGCGTCCGAGTGCTTATGGTGCCTGCGGTGGTCCGCCACCCAGCGGACCAGCGGGCCCTCCAGGGCCATCGAGCCCGCGATGGCCAGCGCAATCTTCAGCGGGCGCTTGGCCTTGAACGAGCCGTGGGTGAAGTGCCGGTGGAAACCGATGGTGATCCCGTGGCAGCCGATGAAGTAGAACGCCACCAGCAGGCCGAGGTCCAGCCAGCTCACCCCCCAGCCCCAGGCCAGCGGCACCGCGGCCAGCAGGGCGAGGAAGGGGACCGTGATGAAGAGCAGCAGCGTGATCTGTTCCACGGAGCGGCGCTCGTCGCCGCTCAGCGTGCCGGACACGACCGGCTCGGGCTCCTCGGCCGACGCGGGGGCCGGCACGTCTCGGGACCGGGGCGAGGGTACGAGGTCGGGGGATGTGGTCATGGGCGCTTCCTCGGGGGAGGGGACGTGAGGTAGGGCTACCGGTACCTACGGGACCGTAACCTACGGCTTCGTAAGTATTGCAGTTCGCCGCCGTGTCACAAGGCCCCCGCCCGGAAGCGGCGGCGATGTGACGGACGTGGCGGACCGTGGGGGAGTACCTCATTACGATGGTGCATGTCGGACAGCGCGGTCCGTGACGTGCCGACTGCCACGGGAAGGACAGCCGGAAACTTCGCGGCTCCCGCCCCGGGGCCGGTCCGTCGATCCCCACGTGCCCGCGACAGCGCACGACCGTTCCGCCTCAACTCCGCCTCGACACGCCAGCCCGGAGAGCCGAGTCACCCCAGCCCGCCGCGAGGAGCCGCAACCGTGAGCAGTGCCGACAGCAGTTCGAATGACCTTTCGCCGTCGCCGGCCGTCGCCGGCGTTCCCGATGCCAAGGCCGTTCCGGACGGCGGCGGCGCGGGCGGCAGCAGCGCCCTGCGCGCCGACATCAGGCGACTGGGGGACCTGCTGGGCGAGACCCTGGTCCGGCAGGACGGGCCCGCCCTGCTCGACCTGGTCGAGCGCGTCCGCGCGCTGACCCGCAGCGACGGCGAGGCCGCCGCCGCCCTCCTGGCCGACACCGACCTGGCCACCGCCGCCAAGCTGGTGCGGGCGTTCTCCACCTACTTCCACCTGGCCAACGTCACCGAGCAGGTGCACCGCGGCCGGGAGTTGCGCGAGCGGCGCGCCGCCGAGGGCGGCGAGCTCTCCCGCGCCGCCGACATGCTCAAGGACGCCGACCCCGCCCACCTGCGGCAGACGGTCGCCCACCTGGGCATCCGGCCGGTGTTCACCGCGCACCCCACCGAGGCGGCCCGCCGCTCGGTGCTGACCAAGCTGCGCACCATCGCGGAGCTGCTGGACCACCCCGAGACCGAGCACGGCGGGGACCGGCGCCGCACCGACCTGCGGCTGGCCGAGACGATCGACCTCATCTGGCAGACCGACGAGCTGCGCGTGGCCCGCCCCGAGCCGGCCGACGAGGCCCGCAACGCCGTCTACTACCTGGACGAGCTGGCCGCGGGCGCGGTCGGGGACGTGCTGGAGGACCTGGCCGGCGAGCTGGAGCGCGCCGGGGCGCCGCTGCCCGCGGGCGGGCGGCCCCTGTCGTTCGGCACCTGGATCGGCGGCGACCGGGACGGCAACCCCAACGTCACGCCCGAGGTCACCTGGGAGGTGCTGCTGCTCCAGCACGAGCACGGCATCAAGAGCGCTCTGCGGCACATCGACCAGCTCCGGGGGGCCCTGTCCAGCTCCATCCGGAACACCGGCGCCAGCCCCGAGCTGCTGGAGTCCCTCCAGGCCGACCTGGAGGCCCTGCCCGAGATCACCCCCCGGTACAAGCGGCTCAACTCCGAGGAGCCGTACCGGATGAAGGTCACCTGCGTGCGGCAGAAGCTGCTCAACACCCTGGCCCGCCTCAAGGACGGCGGCCCGCACGTGCCGGGCCGCGACTACCTCGGCACCGGCGAGGTGCTGGACGACCTGCGGCTGGTGCAGTCCTCGCTGCGGGAGCACCGCGGCGGCCTCATCGCCGACGGCCGGGTGGAGCGGCTGCTGCGCACGCTGGGGGCGTTCGGGCTCCAGCTGGCCACCATGGACGTGCGCGAGCACGCGGACGCGCACCACCACGCGCTGGGGCAGCTCTTCGACCGCCTCGGCGAGGAGTCCTGGCGTTACGTGGACATGCCGCGCGACTACCGCACCCGGCTGCTGGCCAAGGAGCTGCGCTCGCGCCGCCCGCTGGCCCCCACGCCCGCGCCGCTGGACGAGGCGGGCGCGCGGACGCTGGGCGTCTTCGCCACCGTGCGGCGGGCGCTGGACACCTTCGGGCCCGAGGTCATCGAGTCGTACATCATCTCCATGTGCCAGGGCGCGGACGACGTGTTCGCGGCGACGGTGCTGGCCCGTGAGGCCGGGCTGATCGACCTGCACGCCGGGTGGGCCAGGATCGGGATCGTCCCGCTGCTGGAGACCACCGAGGAGCTGCGGATCGCGGACCGGCTGCTGGACGCGATGCTCTCCGACCCCTCCTACCGCCGCCTGGTCTCGCTGCGCGACGACGTGCAGGAGGTCATGCTCGGGTACTCCGACTCCTCCAAGTTCGGCGGGATCACCACCTCGCAGTGGGAGATCCACCGCGCGCAGCGGCGGCTGCGCGACGTCGCGCACCGGCACGGGGTGCGGCTGCGGCTCTTCCACGGCCGCGGCGGCACGGTCGGCCGGGGCGGCGGGCCCACGCACGACGCGGTGCTGGCCCAGCCCTGGGGCACGCTGGAGGGCGAGATCAAGGTCACCGAGCAGGGCGAGGTCATCTCCGACAAGTACCTGGTGCCCTCCCTCGCCCGGGAGAACCTGGAGCTGACCGTTGCCGCCACGCTCCAGGCCTCCGCGCTGCACACCGCGCCGCGGCAGTCCCGGGAGGCGCTGGCCCGGTGGGACGCGGCCATGGACACCGTCTCGGAGGCGGCGCACGCGGCGTACCGCGCGCTGGTGGAGGACCCGGACCTGCCGGCGTACTTCTTCGCCTCCACGCCGGTGGACCAGCTCGCGGAGCTGCACCTGGGCTCCCGGCCCTCGCGGCGCCCCGACTCGGGGGCGGGCCTGGACGGGCTGCGGGCCATCCCGTGGGTCTTCGGCTGGACGCAGTCGCGGCAGATCGTGCCGGGCTGGTACGGCGTGGGCTCGGGGCTGCGGGCCGCGCGGGAGGCGGGCCTTGAGGGCGTGCTGGCCGAGGCGTTCGAGCAGTGGCACTTCTTCCGCAACTTCCTGGGGAACGTCGGGATGACGCTCGCCAAGACGGACCTGCGGATCGCGCGGCACTACGTGGAGACGCTCGTTCCCCTGGAGCTGCGGCACGTCTTCGCGACGATCGAGGCGGAGCACCGGCTGACGGTGGAGGAGGTGCTGCGGGTCACCGGCGAGCGGGAGCCGCTGGACCACTCCCCGGCCCTCCAGCGCACGCTCCGCATCCGCGACGCCTACCTCGACCCGATCTCCTACCTCCAGGTCACCCTCCTCCACCGCCAGCGCGAGGCCGCGGCCCGCGGCGAGGAGCCGGACCAGCTCCTCTCCCGGGCCCTGCTGCTGACGGTCAACGGGGTGGCTGCGGGCCTGCGCAACACGGGCTGACGCCCCCCGGGGGCGCCAGGACGACGAGTGCGGGGGCGGGACGCCCCCGCACCCCGGCACTGCGGGGGGGGGGGGCCCCGCGCCCC
>NZ_JAVREN010000080.1:0-13811 GCF_031845405.1 Streptomyces boetiae | reverse complement strand
GGGGGGCGCAACGGCCACGCGGGCGCCGGTCCGCGCCCTCAGGAGGCCCGCGGGTGCGGGGGCAGACGGCGGGCCCGCTCGGACGCGGGGCGGTCGGCGGGGCGTTCGGCGGGCCGGTCCCAGTCGGACGGCAGGGGCGGCGTGCGCCAGCGCGGGTCGGGCCGCCACGCGGCCCAGTCCTCGGAGAACGGCCTCCCCCACGCGCGGATGAGCCCGGCCGCCTCCCGGCCGGCCGCGCGCACGCGCTCCGCCTGCCCGGCGTCCAGCAGCCCGGCCTGCTGCGCCTGGGCGAATTCGTCCTCGTCCCGCCACTCCCAGCTGCGGTCGGGATAGACCGCGATGTCGAGAAAGTGATCCTCGGAGTCGACCCCGCCGGGCCAGCGGGTCCGGGGCTCTTCAAGGTTGACGTACCAGTTCTTGAAGCGCCAGCCCCGGTCCCAGAAAAGCCACACGGACCACGGCTCCCCCGGGCGGGCCAGCTTCAGCACCCCGGCGCCGAACCAGCGGGAGCGCACGGTCGCGCGGGGCTTGGTGTAGCGCGTGGCCAGGGGCTCGTCGTGCACCGGGGTGCCGTCGGCCAGCTCGGGCTTGATGCACTCGGTGCCGGGCGCGAGCCAGACGGCCAGCAGGTCCTCCGTGTCCTGCACGACGGTGACGGGCCGGCAGATGTGAATACGTCCGCCGGCCCCCTCCGGGCCGTTGGCCCGATACCGCCACAGGATGTGATCGCCTGGGCGCCGTAGATGCGCGTCGCCGGGGCTGTCGATTCCCGTTGTCATCTACACGTGACTCCTCCCCCACGGCCGGAGCCGGGGGGCTTCCCGCTCGGCCTCACGGCTGAGCCGCGGACAAACCCTGCCCGCCACCCGAAGGCAGACTCCCATCCTATCAACCGACGCGGTGTCAGACGGTCAAGGACGCGTCATCCGCAGGACGTCCAGGGCGGCGTCGAGCTGTTCGAGCGTCAGGTCCCCGCGCTCGACGTAGCCGCCCTCCAGCACGGTCTCGCGGATCGTCCTGCGCTCGGCCAGGGCACGCTTGGCGACCTTGGCCGCCTCCTCGTAGCCGATGTAGCGGTTGAGGGGCGTGACCACGGACGGGGAGGACTCGGCGTACTCGCGGGCGCGCTCGACGTTGGCCGTGACGCCGTCGACCGTGCGGTCGGCGAGCAGCCGGGAGGCGTTGGCCAGCAGCCTGATGGACTCCAGCAGGTTCTTGGCGATCACCGGCAGCATGACGTTCAGCTCGAAGTTGCCGGAGGCGCCGGCGGTGGTGACGGTGGCGTCGTTGCCGATGACCTGGGCGGCGACCATCAGCACGGCCTCGGGGATCACCGGGTTGACCTTGCCCGGCATGATCGAGGAGCCGGGCTGGAGGTCGGGCAGGGCGATCTCGGCCAGGCCGGTGCGCGGGCCGGAGGACATCCAGCGCAGGTCGTTGCAGATCTTGGTGAGCGAGACGGCGATGGTCCGCAGCTGGCCGGAGGTCTCGACCAGGCCGTCGCGGGCGCCCTGGGCCTCGAAGTGATCGCGGGCCTCGGTCAGCGGCAGGCCGGTGGCGCGGGCCACCTCGGCGATGACGGCGGCGGAGAAGCCGGGCGGGGTGTTGATGCCGGTGCCCACGGCGGTGCCGCCCAGGGGCAGCTCGGCCAGGCGCGGCAGGGCGGCGTTGAGGCGCTCGACGCCGTACCTCACCTGGGCGGCGTAGCCGTTGAACTCCTGGCCGAGGGTGACCGGGGTGGCGTCCATCAGGTGGGTGCGGCCGGACTTGACGACCTCGGCGAACTCGGCGCCCTTGCGCTCCAGCGCGGCGGCCAGGTGGGTCAGGGCCGGGATCAGCTCGCCGGTGACGGCGGCGGTGGCGGCGATGTGGATGGAGGAGGGGAAGACGTCGTTGGAGGACTGGCTGGCGTTGACGTGGTCGTTGGGGTGGACCGGGCGCCCGAGCCGCTCCGTGGCGAGGGTGGCGAGCACCTCGTTGGTGTTCATGTTGGAGGAGGTGCCGGAGCCGGTCTGGAAGACGTCCACGGGGAAGTGCTCGTCCCAGCGGCCCTCCGCGACCTCCTCCGCGGCGGCGGCGATGGCCTCGGCCATGTCCTTCTCCACGACGCCCAGCTCGGCGTTCACGGTGGCCGCCGCCGCCTTGATCCTGGCGAGGGCGGCGATGTGGGCGCGCTCCAGGCGCTGGCCGGAGATCGGGAAGTTCTCCACGGCGCGCTGGGTCTGGGCCCGCCACCTGGCGTCGGCCGGCACCCGCACCTCGCCCATCGAGTCGTGCTCGACGCGGTATTCGTTCGTACCACTCATGGGGAGGAATCTACCGGGCGCCTTTTCGGCGCCCCGGACCGGAGAGCACGGAAGGGCACGGCCGGGCAACGCTGCCCGCCCCGGTCGCGTCTGATCCCCTAGCGTGAGGAAGCAGGCCCTGCGGGCAGCCGCCGGGCCGACGGTCGGAGTGAATGTGACGGACCAGACGCGAAGGCCCTTGCCGGGCCGGGCCCGGCCGGGATCGGCCGGCACGGAGCCCTGCCCTGGCCGGGCCGGCGCGCCCGCTGCCGCCGGGGACGAGGACGCGGAAACGGCCGGCCCGCGCCCCCGCGCCGCGACGTCCGCGCAGGAGCCGGCGCCCCCGACCGCCCCCGGGGGCACGGGCTCCGCCGGCGGGGCGGGAACGACCACGGGGGCCAAGGCTCGCGCGGGCGCCGGGGGAACGGTCACCGCCTCGGCCGAGGGGACCGGACCGTCCGCAGACGCGGAAACGGCTGCCGCCGGGGCGGCCGGACCGGAACCGGCCGAGGCGCCTCGCGGAAACGCCGACGGGGACGCCCGGCGCGCGGCTCGGACCGCCAGTGCGGAACCGGCTGCGCAGCCCGGCGCGACCCCGGTCGCCACCGGGTCGGCCGAGGCCGGTGAATCCGAGACGCCCGCGGCGGGCGAGGCGCGCGGGACCGCCGTCGTCGGCGCGGCCGGAGGGCGAACGGCCGCGACGGGCCGGACGGGGACGGCAGCCGCCGTCGCCGGGACGGCCTCGGCCCACCACGGCGCGCGGACAGAGCGCGGCGCGACAGCGGGCGCGGCGGAAGCCGCGGACGGCACCGCACGGGCCGCCGGAACAGGCGCGGTCGAGACGGCCGGGGCGCCTCGCGCGGAAGCACATGCGGCGCACGGCGCACGGCCCGCCGGAGCAGGCCCGGCCCGCCCCGGCAAGCGGACGGAGAACGACCGGGCCGGGGCCGCGGAGGGCGCGGCCGGAATGACCGTGCCCGGCGCGGAAACAGCGCCCCGCGCGGAAGCGCCCGCGGCGGACGGCGCGGCGGGGCCCGGTGTCCCAGCGGCAGAGGCGGCAGGCGCCGGGCACAGCACCGCCGCGGACGCGCCCGGCGCGGACGCGCCCGGCGCGGAAGCGGATGACGCGGAAGCGGACAGCGGCGCCCGGCGCGCGGTGCGGGCCGTCGGAGCGGTCGCCCTGCGGTTCGCGCGGCAGCCCTACTGGGAGCGGGCCGGTGCGGACTGGGTCGTGCGGCGGTGGCCGGATCTGACGGCCTGCCTCGTGGCCACCTTCTTCTTCTGGCTGTCGCTGACCCCCTCCCTCGTCCCCCGCCCCTGGTACTACCAGGGCGTCATCGGCGGCATCACCGCCGCCATCGGCTACGGCCTGGGCGCCCTGCTCAGCCGCCTGTTCCGGCTGGTCTCCCCCTGGCAGCCCAGCCAGAGGGCGCGGGCCCGCTGCTGGCTGGTCTACCTGCTCGCCCTGCCCTGGGCCGTGGGCATCATGCTGGGCCAGAGCGCGGACATGCAGCGGGAGCTGCGGCGGCTCCAGGAGCTGCCGCCCACCCTCACCTGGCACTCGCTGATGATCACGGCCATCTCGCTGGCCGTCCTCGCGCTGCTGCTGGTGACCGCCCGCGCGATCCGGCTGGGCACCCGGCTGCTGACCCGGCTGCTGAACCGTTTCGTGCCCTGGCCCGTCGCCGTCGCCCTCGGCATGGCACTGTCCACCACCCTCGTGGTGGTCGGCACCCGCGACGTCGTCTGGGACCGCGGCGTGCTGGAGGTGGCCGACCGGCTGGCCGCCGCCAAGGACCGCTCCACCGACCCGGGCGTGCTGCGGCCGTACTCCCCCGCGCTCTCCGGCAGCCCGGACTCCCTCATCGCCTGGGAGGACCTGGGCAACAAGGGCCGGACGTTCACCGGCACCGCGATCTCCGGCGAGGAGATCTCCGGCTTCACGGGCGAGCCCGCCCGTGACCCCATCCGCGCCTACGTGGGCCGCGCCGCCTACGAGGACTACGCGGACGGCGCCGAGCTGGCCGTGCGCGAGCTGGAGCGCACCGGCGCCTTCGAACGCGAGGTGCTGGCCGTCACCGGCACCACCGGCACCGGCTGGGTGAACCCCACGACCGTCGAGGCGCTGGAGTACCTGCACGGCGGCGACACGGCCGTGGTGGCGATGCAGTACTCCTACCTGCCGAGCTGGGCCTCGTTCATGGTGGACAGGAACGAGGCGGGCGAGGCGACCGAGGCCCTGTTCGACGCGGTGTACGCGCGCTGGCAGCAGGAGCCGGAGGGCGAACGCCCGCGGCTGCTGGTCTTCGGCGAGAGCCTGGCCGTCTCGGCGATCGAGTCGGCCTTCGACGGCCTGGACGACATGATCGAGCGCACGGACGGGGCGCTGATGATCGGGCCGCCGGACTTCAGCCCGATCCACGCGGAGCTGACCCGCGAGCGCGACGCGGGCAGCCCGGTGTGGCGGCCGGTGTACGACGGCGGGCGGCACGTGCGTTTCGCCCAGTACCCCGAGCGGGACCTGCGGCTCCCGGAGGGCGCGGCCTGGGAGGACCCGCGGATCGTCTACCTGCAGAACGCCTCGGACCCGGTGGTGTGGTGGTCCCCGGACCTGCTCTTCCGCCGCCCCGAGTGGCTGAACCAGCCGCTGGGCCCGGACGTGACCTCGGCCATCGACTGGTTCCCGTTCGTCACCTTCTGGCAGACCACGGTGGACATGGCCGTCTCCTACGGGGCGCCGGCCCCGCACGGGCACCGCTACGGCTCCAACCCGGTGGACGCCTGGGCGGCCGTGGCGCCCCCCGAGGGCGGCTGGACCGCGGAGGACTCCGAACGCCTGGGCTGGCTGCTGGAGGTCAGGCACCCGCCGCGCCACGGCTGGGCCGGCTGAGCCCGCGAGGGCTCAGGCCGTGCCCGGCGCGGGCTCCGGGCCCCCGCCCTCCTCCGCCTCGGACGGGCCCGCCGCCGGTACGGGAGCGGCCACGGGGGCCGGCTCCTCCCCGGAGGGGGTCTCGCCCTCCTCCTCGGGGTCGCGTTCCGCGATCATCGCGCCGCCGCCCCCGGCCGCCCGCCGGTCGGCCTCCTCCTGATACGCCCGCAGGTAGCCGACCACGGTGCTGGTGACGGCGATCAGCGGCACGGCCACCACCGCGCCCGGGATGCCGGCCAGCGTGGAGCCCGCGGCCACTCCGAGCACCACGGCCAACGGGTGCACCCGCACCATCCGGCCCAGGATGAACGGCTGGAGGATGTGCCCCTCGATCTGCTGCACCAGCAGGACCACGCCGAGCACCAGGGCCGCGTCGAACACGCCGTTGGTCACCAGCGCCACCAGCACGGCCAGCGCGCCCGAGGCGATCGCGCCGACCAGCGGCACGAAAGAGGAGACGAAGACGATGACGGCCAGCGGCACGGCCAGCGGCACGTCGAGGATGAAGAGCCCGACGCCGATGCCGATCGCGTCGATCAGGGCCACTATCACCGTGCCGCGCACGTACCCCGTGAGGGTGATCCAGGCGCGCGGCCCGGCGCCCGCCACGCCCTCGCGCGCCGCCCGCGGCACCAGCCGCAGGAACCAGTGCCACACCCCGCGCCCGTCGTAGAGCAGGAAGAGGACGACGAACAGCGTGATACCGGCGCCCGCCAGGAACTCGACCGCGTAGTTGACGCCTTCGAGGCCGGCCGAGGTGAGGGTGTCGGTGTTCTCGCTGATCCAGTCGTTGATGTTCTCGACCCACTCGTCGATGTTCTCCTCGGTGATGTCGAACGGCAGCGTCAGCACCCAGTCCCGCAGGCGCTCCACGCCGTCCTGCACCTGGTCGGCCAGCTGCTCGGAGTTCTCTATCACCTGCCAGACGACGAACCAGCCCATCAGGCCGATCACCGCGAAGCCGCCGAAGGCCGTCACCGCGGTGGCCGCCCCCCGGCTGAAGCCCAGCCGCTTCAGCCAGGCGACGAACGGCTGGAGCAGCGCCGTGATCAGCAGCCCGGAGGCGAAGGAGACCACCAGCAGGCTGACCGCGCCGACGACTTGGACGAGCACCCAGACGACGCCCGCCAGGACCAGCATCCGCCACCCGGCCTCGGCCGCGACGCGCACGCCCCACGGAATGGCCTCGGCGGGCGCGGGCCGCGGGGCCGGCTCGGGCGTGGGCGGGGCGACGGGACGGGCAGCGGGGCGGGCGACGGCCGGGGGCGGGGCCGCGGCGCGCCCGGCGCCCGCAGGCTCGCGCTCGGGCGCGCGCTCCGGCGCGGCGGCGGGGGCCGCGGGGCGCGGCCGGTCCGGGCCCGGCTCGGGGCCGATGTCCGGGACCACGGCGGCGGCCTCGGCCTCGCCCTGCTCGCCGGCCTCCCGCTCCAGGCGCTCCTGCTCGCGTTCGGCGGCGCTCTTCAGCCCGGCCACGCGCGACACGCCGGCCCTGAGCCGGCCCCATCCTGACATTCCGTTGTCCCTCCGCCCCCAGCTACCTCACCGCGGGGGTACCTCACCGCGGTGCGGGACGCACGTTACCGCGCGGGCCGCCGCGAAAGGGTCTCCCGGCCGTAACGGCGCGGGCACGGCCCCCGCACGCCGGGACCCCCGCACCGGCGCTCGGTGCGGGGGTCCCGTGGGGCGTGGGGCAGGGGCGTGGCGCTCGTGGCGCGGCCCGGTCAGTACCAGCCGTTGGCCTGCCAGAAGTCCCAGGCGCCGCAGGGGCTGCCGTAGCGGCTCTCCATGTAGTTGACGCCCCATCGGATCTGGGTGACCGGGTTGGTCTGCCAGTCGGCGCCGGCCGAGGACATCTTCGAGCCCGGCAGCGCCTGCATCAGTCCGTAGGCGCCCGAGTAGGGGTTGGTCGCCGTGTGGTCCCAGCCGCTCTCGTGGTCCACGATGTTGGAGAAGCACTGGAACTGGTCGGCGGCCACGATCTGGCGGGCCAGCGCCTGCACCTCGGAGACGCTGTAGGAGGACTGCACCGGCAGGTCGGCGGCGGCGTCGGCGCGGGCCGCGGCGGACTGCGCCTCGCGCGCGGCCTCTTCGGCGGCCTCCCGCTCGGCGCGCTCACGCTCCTCGCGCTCCTGCTCGGCCCGGCGCTCCTGGGCGTCCTCGGCCGCCTGCACGCGGGCGGCCTCCTGGGCGGCACGCCTGGCCTCCGCGTCGGCGGCCTCGGCCTGCGACTCGGCTTGCTGCGTCAGCGACGCGGTGTGCAGCTGGGTGTTCGTGCCGACGGGTATCTCGGCAAGCAGCGTCGCATCGGCCGCGACGATTTCCACCTGATCGGTGGCGCGGCCCTGTTCGTCTCCCGAGGCAACACCGACGGCGGCGCCGACGGTGGTGACCGCGGTAGCGGACGCCACTGCGAATCCCCGGACCGAAATCCCGGTCACACGGTTTCCTTCCGACATCGCCCGCTTCGGAGTGACCCTGCGGGCGCAATCGTGCCCCTGACACGGGCCTCCCCTTGCAACGGTCACAGGAGGCGCTGGCCCGTTCGGGATCGCCGCGCGGGGGGCGCGGGACCACGAGGAACTCTCGGGCGGCATACGGCGAGCGGCTGTTCAGTTGTCTTGAGCGGAACGTCCTGTGCTGTCCGGGTGGACATCGTTGCCATATGCGGGGCCTGACAGACGCACACACTGCCGGAGACGGATGCCCCGAGGCAATTCGGGTCTCTGTGGGAAAGGTCACATCAGCGCGGGCTTGTCAGACCCGGAAGGAGTAGTTTCGGGGCCGCTGCCAGCGGCGATACGGCGGCCCGCACGGGGCGCGGACGGAGATAAGCACCACGTCGTCCGTTTCGCCGAGTTGGTGCAAGATCGCCAGGAACTCCGCCCGTCCGCCCCCTTTTTGTCAGCCGGGGACAGACGGGCGGCCCCGCACGTGCCCCCGTCTACAGGGGGCCCTCCTCCAGCATCTCGGTCACCAGCGCGGCGATCGGGGAGCGCTCGGAGCGGGTCAGCGTGACGTGGGCGAAGAGGGGGTGCCCCTTCAGGCGTTCGACGACCGCGGCGACCCCGTCGTAACGGCCGACCCGCAGGTTGTCGCGCTGGGCCACGTCGTGGGTGAGGACCACCCGCGAGTCCTGGCCGATGCGGGAGAGCACCGTCAGCAGGACGTTGCGCTCCAGGGACTGCGCCTCGTCCACGATGACGAACGTGTCGTGCAGCGAGCGCCCGCGGATGTGAGTCAGCGGCAGCACCTCCAGCATCCCGCGGGCCACCACCTCCTCGATGACCTCCCGGGTGGTGACGGCGGAGAGGGTGTCGAAGACCGCCTGCGCCCAGGGGTTCATCTTCTCGGCCTCGGTGCCCGGCAGGTACCCCAGGTCCTGGCCGCCGACCGCGTACAGCGGGCGGAAGACGACCACCTTGCTGTGCTGCCGCCGCTCCAGCACGGCCTCAAGACCCGCGCACAGGGCCAGCGCCGACTTGCCGGTGCCGGCCCGGCCCCCCATCGAGACGATCCCGACCTCCGGATCCAGCAGCAGGTCCAGCGCGATCCGCTGCTCGGCGCTGCGGCCGTGGATGCCGAACGCCTCCCGGTCCCCGCGCACCAGCCGCACCGAGCCGTCCGGGGCGACCCGGCCCAGGGCCCGGCCGCGCTCGGAGGAGATGACCAGGCCGGTGTGCACCGGCAGCCCGGCCGCCGCCTCGTCCCGCACGCGCTCGGCGGCGTACAGCTCGTCCACGGCCTCGGGCGCCAGGGTGATCTCCTGGATGCCCGTCCACCCGTCCGCCTCGGTGATGGCCAGCTCGGCGCGGTACTCCTCGGCCGCCAGGCCCACGGAGGACGCCTTGATCCGCAGCGGCAGGTCCTTGGAGACCACCGTCACGTCGTGGCCCTCGGCCTGGAGGTTGCGGGCGACCGCGAGGATGCGCGAGTCGTTGTCCGCGAGCCGGCCGCGCTCGTTGAGCATGGCGGGAGGCAGGACGGCCGGGTCGGAGTGGTTCAGCTCGACCCGGAGCGTTCCGCCCAGGTCGCCGATCGGCAGCGGGGTGTCGAGCCGGCCGTGCATCACCCGGTACTCGTCGAGGCGGCGCAGGACCTGCCGGGCGAAGTAGCCCAGCTCGGGGTGGTGCCGCTTGGCTTCGAGCTCGGAGATGACGACGACCGGGAGGACGACCTCGTGCTCGTCGAAGCGGGTGAGGGCTCCCGGGTCGGCGAGCAGAACGCTGGTGTCCAGGACGTACATGCGCCGGTCGGTGGAGCGCTTTGTGCTGGTGGCCACGAGTGGACGAACCCCCTCGGATGAGGTGCGGGAAGGTGGCGCCGCACGGGGCCAGAACCCATCGGGCGCCGGGGGTCACAACAGCCGGTCCCAGGCCGCCGCGCACGGGGCCGGGACCGGCCCTGTTCCCCGGCTGAAAAAGGGGGTGCGGTGGTGCGCAAACGGGCCTCCCGGCGGACCGCACCGTCGTGCGGTCCGCCGTGAATATGCCCGCCCGTTGCGCATCTCATGCGAAGAACGCCCGGCCGCACGCCGTGGCGCCCGCGTCCCGCCGTTCCCGCGAACGGCGGATTCCGGCCGTTTTCCCGGAGTTCCCCGGGCCGTCGGCCCTCAGATGCCGTAGCGCCGGTGGCGGGCGGCGTAGTCCCGCAGTGCCCGCAGGAAGTCGACTTTCCGGAACGCCGGCCAGTACGCCTCGCAGAAGTAGTACTCCGAGTGGGCGCTCTGCCACAGCATGAATCCGGACAGGCGCTGCTCCCCGCTGGTGCGGATCACCAGGTCCGGGTCCGGCTGCCCGCTGGTGTACAGGTGCTCGGAGATGTCCTCCACGCCCAGGCCCTCGGCGACCTGCTCCAGCGTCTGGCCCTCGGCCGCCCGCTTGGCCAGCAGCGAGCGGACCGCGTCGGTGATCTCCTGCCGGCCGCCGTAGCCCACCGCGACGTTGACGAGTATCCCCGTCCGGTCGGCGGCCAGCTCCTCGGCCTCGCGCAGCACCCGGCGGGTGCGCTCGGGCAGCACGTCCAGGGCGCCCACGTGGTTGACCCGCCAGCGGCCGTCCTCGGCGAGGCCGCGCACCGCCCCCTCGACGATCGACAGCAGCGGGGTCAGCTCCTCGGGCGCGCGGTTGAGGTTGTCCGTGGAGAGCAGCCACAGGGTGACCACCTCGACGTCCGTCTCCTCGCACCAGCTCAGCAGCTCGCGGATCTTCGCCGCGCCCGCCTCGTGGCCCTGGCGGGTGGTGCTGCCGGCCGCCTTCGCCCAGCGGCGGTTCCCGTCGAGGATGACGCCGATGTGCTTGGGGCCCTGGTCGGTGTCGAGCCGACCCTCGACCCGCCACGCGTACAGCCGCACCGCCAGCCGCCGCAGCCTGTCCCGCATGGTCCGCATCCTGTGTGCCCGCCCGTCCATGACCCCCAGCTCCGCCCGGTGACCTCGCCCGCTCCTGCCGTGCCCGGAAGCCTACTGCCGGGCAGCCGCCCCGGGCGCCGCATCCGGACATCCGTCCGGGATGCCCCCGGGGAGGGGACAAGACGGAGGACCCGTGTCCGGGAGGCGGGGGCCGGCGGGCCCGGCGTGGGGCGTGTCCGGGAAAGAAAGCGGGCCGGTCCGTGGGGGGGGTTACGGACCGGCCCGAGGGGGGGATTCCACCGTAACGCATGTTTGGCCTTACCGGGTGCAGCGCGGAGGACATTCACGCGGCGAGTCCCGCCGCGAGGAGCGCCGCGAAGGCCCCCAGCGCCATGAACGGACCGAAGGGAACGGTGGTCCGGCGGCCCGCGCGCCCCGCCAGCACCAGGGCGAGACCGTATCCGGCTGCCAGCAGGAAGCCGGCGAATGTGCCGAGGAACACACTCCACCAGCCGTACCACCCCAGGGCGACACCCACCGAGAGCGCCAGCTTGACGTCCCCGAACCCCATTCCGTACGGGTTGATCAGGAACAGCAGCAGATAGACCCCGCCCAGCACGAGGCCGCCCAGCAGCGCCCGCCGCCAGCTGCCCGCCGCGCCGTCCGCCAGCGCCGCCAGGCCCAGGCCCCCGGCCACCGCCCCGGCGAGGGGAAGCGTCAGGGCGTCGGGCAGCCGTTGCACCGCGAAGTCCACCGTCGCCAGCAGCACGAGCACCGGCGCCGCCGCCAGCCACACCGCCAGCTCCGGCCGCGGGCCCACCGCGGCGGCCAGCAGCGCGCAGCCGGCCGCGACCAGCGCGGCCGGGCGCGCGGCGGGCACCCCGTACCGGGGCTCGTCCGGGCCTCGCGCGCAGCCCGCGCACCGGGCCGGGCCCAGCCAGGCGGCTCGCCGGCCCGCGCGTCCCGAGGCGCTCAGGGGGTGCCCGGCGGGGCAGGCGGAACGCCAGGGTTCCCCCGGCTCGACCGCCAGGCGGTAGGCCGCGCGGGGCAGCAGCAGCCCGGCCAGCGCGCCGAAGCAGGCGGAGCCGGCGATCAGGAGAGGGTGCGACACGGGCCGAGCGTAACGAGCGGGGCCCGGACATCACGCGGGCCGGCCTGCCCGAGTGGGGGGGAGGGGCAGACCGGCCCGTTTGAGTGGGGCCGGACCGGAGCGGGGGGGGGTGGCTCACGGTCCGCCCCGCCAGCCGTCGCCGGGGTGGGAGTGACGACGCTGGCAGCACAGCGTGTTGGCAGGCCAACACGCGAGAACCATACCGCACCGTTCCGAGCCCTGTGACCCCCCTGCGCGGCGCCTCTCACCGGCCTCCGGGCGCCCCGCGCGCGGCCCGGCGCGCCCCCGCGAACGGCCGCGCGCGGGGCGCCGCCGGGCCCCTCGCCGGCCGCGTTCACCCGCCCGCGCCGCCCTTGCCGTCCGGCGCCTGCGCCTCGCTCGCCAGACGGCGCAGGGCCCGGCCGTAGCGGCGGGCCGCCGCCCGCTGCGCCACCCGCCCCAGCGGGCCCGCCGCCCGCGCGTACCAGGCGGCGCCCCGGCTGAACGCGGTCACCGTCAGCCGCACCGAGCCGTCCGGCCGCCGCACCACCTCGAACGCCTCCTCGCCCGAGACCGGGTGGCCCGGCAGCGTGCCGTAGGCGAAGCCCCGCCGGTCCGGCTCCTCCACTGTCCACACCACCTCGCAGGGAGCGTTCAGCCTCAGCGGCCCGGCCCCGGCCGTGACCGTCACCCGCACCCCCGGCGCGGCCCGCGGCGCCGTCGCCGCCACGCCCAGGCCCGCGGCCCGGTGCATGCCCCAGCCCAGCAGCGCGTCCCCGGCCGCCTCGAACACCGCCCGACCGCGCCCGAGTTCGGTACCGGTGCGCAGCAGGCGGTAGCCGGGCGGCGGCAGTCGCGCCGGGTCGCGGGTGGCCCCCGCCTCCCGGTACGTGAGCGTTCCGTGGTCATCCATGAGCGCGCGGGCCCCCTTCGTTCTCCGGCGGGTTCGGTTCCGTCCTACGATGCTCGCTACGCCTTACAGATTCCGGCAGGGGGGAAGACGCATGGCTCCGAGCGACGCGCCGCCGTCGCCGTTCGGCCCACTGGGCCCCGGCGATCCGCGCGAGGTGGCCGGCTACCGGCTCCAGGCGCGGCTGGGCTCCGGGGGGATGGGCACGGTGTACCTCTCCTATACGCGGGGAGGGCAGGCCGTCGCCCTGAAGGTGGTGCGCGGCGAGTTCGCCGACGACCCCGAGTTCCGGCGGCGCTTCGAGCAGGAGGTGCGGGCCGCCCGCCGGGTGCAGGGCGTCTACACGGTGCCTGTGCTCGACAGCAACACCGAGGGGGCGGCCCCCTGGCTGGCCACCGCGTACGTTCCCGCCCTCTCCCTCTCCGACGCCGTGCGTGCCCACGGGCCGCTGCCCCTGGAGAGCGTTCTCCTCCTGGTGGGCGGGGTCGCCGAGGCGCTCCAGTCGATCCACGCGGCCGGGGTCATCCACCGCGACCTGAAGCCGGGCAACGTCCTGCTGGCCGGCGACGGCCCCAAGGTCATCGACTTCGGCATCGCGCGGGCAGCCGACGCGACCGCCCTGACGGGCACGGACGTGCGGGTGGGCACCCCCTCCTACATGGCGCCCGAGCAGATCACCGGCACCTCCGCGACGCCCGCCACGGACGTCTTCGCGCTGGGCATCGTCACCCACTACGCCGCCACGGCCGCGCATCCGTTCGGCGAGGGAACGGCCCACGGCCTGATGTACCGGATCGTCCAGGAGCCCCCGGACGTCAGCGCGGCCCCCGAGGCCCTGCGCGGCCTCATCCACGCCTGCCTCGCCAAGGACCCGGCCCAGCGGCCGACTCCCGCACAGGTGATCGACGCCTGCCGCGCGCTGTCCCCGGGCCGGATGCTGCAGCGCCGCGACAGCTGGCTCCCGGCACCCGTGGCCTCCGAGGTCACCCGCCTCATCAACGCCCGCCCCCCGACGGCCCTCCCGGCCACCCCGCCCCCACCGCCGCCCGCCGCGCCGAGGAGCGGGCCCGCGCCCTGGCCGCCGAGCTGGACCGCCTCGCCGGGCAACAGGCCGCGGACGAGGCCGCCCTCGCCGAGGCCGACCGCCTCCTGGCCCCCTGGCCCGAGGAGCGGCGCGCGCTGGCCGAGGCCGCCGGCCTCGCCCACGACGCCGCCGGCCGCGCCGCCCACCTCGCCCAGCTCCTGGACCC
>NZ_JAVREN010000079.1:0-14049 GCF_031845405.1 Streptomyces boetiae | reverse complement strand
TCACCACGTCCTCCGCGCCCGCCGCCGCCCCGCGCCAGCGCTCCCCGACCACCGCGGCGTTCGCGTCGTTCTCCACCAGCACCGGACAGCCGAACGCCGCCCCCAGCCGCTCGCCCAGCGGCAGCCCCGTCCACCCCGGCAGCGCCGTGCACAGCCGCACCACTCCGTCGTCCCCCACGATCCCCGGCGAGCCGACCCCCACCGCCCGCAGCGCGCCCGCGCCGCGGCCCCCCGCCACTAGGCCCGAGACCAGGCCCTCCACCGCGGCCAGCCGCGGGCCCGCCCCCGCTTCCGCCGCCACCTTTCGTGCCGCCGCCCCCAGCGGCCGCCCCGCCAGGTCGCCCACCACCGCCGACAGCCGCCCGGGGCCGATCTCCACGCCCACCACCCGGCCCGCCTCGGCCAGGAACCGGAAGCGCCGCGCCGGCCGCCCGGCCCGGCGTCTGGCCTGCGTCCCTCCGCCGCCCCCGGCCTCCTCCGCGACCAGGCCCCCGCGTGCCAGCCCCTCCAGCACCCCCTCCACCGTCGGCCGCGACAATCCCGTCGCCCGCGTCAGCTCCGACAGCGTCGCCGGGGCCGCCGCGTCCCGCAGCGCCCGCAGCACCGCCGCCGAGTTGATGCGGCGCAGGAGCTGCGGCGAACCCCGGTCCGCCGGGGGAGCGCCCCCGCCCGCGGGCCCCGGATGTCTCCCGGACGGATGCGGGGGGCGAGGCCCGGAGGAGGAAGCGCCGTCGTGGCCCGCCCCGGGCCCCCGGGCCCTCAGAGAATCGCCCCCGGCGCGTACCCGGCCGCCTCCGGGTGCCGCTTGACGACCTCCTCCACCCGCGCCAGGACGGCCGCCACCTGCCCGGCCGCGGCCCCCGTGAACGACAGCCGGTCGGCCATCAGCGCCTCCAGGCCCGCCCGGTCCAGCGGGATGCGCGGGTCCGCCGCGAGCCGCTCCAGCAGCTCGTTGCGCTCGGCGCCCTCCCGCAGCCGCAGCGCCGCCGCCACCGCGTGCTCCTTGATCGCCTCGTGCGCCGTCTCCCGGCCCACCCCGGCCCGCACGGAGGCCATCAGCACCTTCGTCGTCCCCAGGAACGGCAGGTACCGGTCCAGCTCCCGCGCCACCACCGGCTCGAAGGCCCCGAACTCGTCCAGCACCGTCAGGAACGTCTCGGCCAGCCCGTCGAAGGCGAAGAACGCGTCCGGCAGCGCCACCCGGCGCACCACCGAGCAGGAGACGTCCCCCTCGTTCCACTGGTCGCCCGCCAGCTCCCCGGTCATCGAGGCGTAGCCGCGCAGCACCACGGCCAGGCCGTTGACGCGCTCGCAGGAGCGGGTGTTCATCTTGTGCGGCATCGCCGAGGAGCCGACCTGGCCCTCCTGGAAGCCCTCGGTCACCAGCTCCTGACCGGCCATCAGCCGGATCGTCTTCGCCACCGAGGAGGGCGCCGCCGCCAGCTGCACCAGCGCCGTGACCACCTCGAAGTCCAGCGACCTGGGGTAGACCTGCCCCACCGAGGTGAACACCTGCCCGAAGCCCAGGTGCCCGGCGACCCGGCCCTCCAGCTCCGCCAGCTTCCGCTCGTCCCCGCCCAGCAGGTCCAGCATGTCCTGGGAGGTCCCCACCGGGCCCTTGACCCCGCGCAGCGGGTAGCGCGCCAGCAGCTCCTCCACCCGCCCCAGCGCCACCAGCAGCTCGTCCGCCGCCGTGGCGAAACGCTTCCCCAGCGTCGTGGCCTGCGCCGGAACGTTGTGGGAACGGCCCGCCATCACCAGGCCCGCGTACTCGCCCGCCAGCCGCCCCAGCCGCGCCAGCACCGCCACCGAACGGTCCCGCGCCAGCTCAAGGGAGAGCCGGATCTGCAGCTGCTCGACGTTCTCCGTCAGGTCCCGGGAGGTCATGCCCTTGTGCACCTGCTCGTGCCCGGCCAGCGCGTTGAACTCCTCGATCCGCGCCTTGACGTCGTGCCGGGTCACCCGCTCCCGCGCCGCGATCGACCCCAGGTCCACCCGCTCCAGCACCCGCTCGTAGTCGGCGACCGCCCCCGGCGGCACCGCCACGCCCAGCTCGGCCAGCGCCCGCAGCACCGCCAGCCACAGCCGGCGCTCCAGCACCACCTTCTGCTCGGGGGACCACAGCGCGGCCAGCTCCGCCGAGGCGTAGCGGCCGGCCAGAACGTTCGGAATGCGGGGCTTGTCAGTCACGCACCGGATTCTACGGCCCCTCCTCCACGGCCACGGGGGCCTCCCGGAGCCCGAGCGGAGGAGCCTCCGGGAGCACCAGCGGCGCCAGCTCCGGGCGCTTGGGCGGGCGCCCGTCCCCCGAGGAGCGGCCCGTCAGCCGCCGTCCGATCCACGGCAGCAGATGCTCCCGCGCGAACCGCAGGTCCGCCGCCCGCCGCGCCCACCGGCTCCCCGGCACCGCCGGGGGCAGCGGGCTGTCCCAGGCGAACTCCGCCTCCAGCCCCAGGCCCTGCCACACGGCCTCCGCCACCCGCCGGTGCGCCTCGCCCGTCAGGTGCAGCCGGTCCTCCGCCCACATCCGCGGATCGGCCAGCGACCGCGCCGCGAACAGGTCGACCACCACCGCCCCGTGCCGCGCCCCCAGCTCGTCGATGAATCCGAACAGCCGCTCCAGCCGCCCCCGGCAGCGCTCCAGCACCGGCCCCTCGCGGCCCGGCGAGCGCATCAGCACCAGCCGCCCGCAGGCAGGCGCAAGCCGCTCCACCGCCTCCTCCAGCAGCCCGCACACCTCGCCCAGGTCGCAGCGAGGCCGCAGCACGTCGTTCAGCCCGCCCACCAGCGTCACCAGGTCCGCCCGCATGGCCACCGCCGCGGGCACCTGCTCCCGCACGATCTGGCGGATCAGCTTGCCGCGCACGGCGAGGTTCGCGTAACGGAAGTCCGCGCGCCGCGCCGCGAGCCGCCCCGCCAGCACGTCCGCCCAGCCCCGGTAACTCCCGTCGGGCAGAACGTCCGACATGCCCTCGGTGAACGAATCCCCCAGCGCCGCGAAACTCCGGAAATCAACTGCACTGTCCATGGCGGCCACCATCGTAGCCACCGCCCCCGCGCCCGGCGGCGGGCGCCCGCGCTTGACCCTGGGACGGGCGCCCGGCCAGGGTCAGGCGGCCCGCCGCCCGCCACCCCCGCCGCGGGCGTCGTCCCCGAAGTCCTCGCCGGGCTCCGCCTCGCCCGCCTCCTCCAGCTCGCTCTCCCGCGCGATGTGCACCGCCGCCTCCTCCGCCGAGGCCGCCCCGCCGTCGATGCCCACGTCCTCGCCGACCACGTTGCCGCCGCGCACCAGGCGCCCCGCCCGCCGCTCGCCGGCCAGGTCCTCCTCCAGCGGCTCCCCGGCCATGTCCCGCGCGTCCCCGATGCCGTCCCCGTCCGGCACCCCGACGTCGGGCACCTCCTCGCGCAGCCGCATCTCCAGCGGCTCGCCGTCGTGCTGCCCGGAGGCCGTGGTGCCGTAGTCGTTCACGGCCAGCGGCTTCTCCGGCGGCGAATAGCCGGTGTCCAGCGTCTCGTCCTGCCGGCCCTCCTCCAGCGCGTTGTCCAGGTCGACGTCCTCCCGGTCCTCCGGGTGCGTCTCGTCGGGCTGGTAGACCTCGTCGCCCATCGTCTCGTCGGACATGCTGCCTCCCTGCTCCCTCCCTGCCGCGTCCCTCATCAGGACGACGGGCCGCCGCTGCCCGAGAAGAGCACCCGCGCCAGATCCTCGTCCAGCGACTGCCGGATCCGGTCCGTCAGCCCGCCCTGGGTGGCCTCCCCGGTCACCTCCATCACGCACCGGGCCTCGTGCACGGCCTTGGGAACGTCCGCCCCGGCCCGCTGCGCCACCCGGTCGAAGAACTCCTCCCGCGCCATGCGCACGCCCGTGTCCGGCAGGTCGGGCGCGTACGCCACCCGCCGCAGGTTCTCGCCGATCTCCCGCGGCAGCTGCGCGGCCAGCTTCTCGGCCAGCCCCGGCGGGATGCGTTCCGCCAGCGTCTCCAGGCTCGCGCGGGTCGCTGTCTCCGCCGCCCCGCGGCTGTCCAGCCGCGCGCGGGCCTGCACCTGTCCGATGAACTCGTCGTGCTGCATGATCAACCTCCTCGCCGCCCCGGGTTCCCCGCCCCACCACCCCGAAACGGCCACGTCCCCCGGCCACGCCCCCGGCCCGGCCCGCCCCGGGCGTTCATGAGGCGCGGGCCGCCCACGCGTGCAGGGCCTCCCCGTCCCGCGCCGCGTCCAGGTTCATCGCCGCCTCGATCAGCCCCAGGTGTGTGAAGGCCTGCGGGTAGTTCCCCAGCATCCGCCCGCCCGCCGTCATCTCCTCCGCGAACAGCCCGAAGCGCCCGGCGCGCTCGCACAGCGCCCCGAACCGCTCCCGCGCCTGCGCCCGCCGCCCGGCCAGCACCAGCGCCGAGACCATGTCGAAGGAGCACAGCAGGAACCCGCCCTCCGGCCCGGCGATCCCGTCGTCCGTGGCCCGCGGGTCGTAGCGGTGCACCAGCCACCCGTCCTCGCCCAGTTCGGCGTCGATCCGCTCCAGCGTCGCCACCACCCGCGGGTCCCGCCCGTCAAGGAAGCCCAGCAGCGGCATCCGCAGCAGCGAGGCGTCCAGCCGCGGCTCCCCGTAGGCCTGGGTGAACGCCCCGCGCCCGCCGTCCCAGCCCCGCGCCAGCACGTCGGCGCGCACCGCCGCGCACTCCGCGCGCCACCGCCCCGCCTCCGGCGCGGGCGGGCTCCCGGGCAGGTCCGCCAGGCGCACGCCCCGGTCCAGGCAGACCCAGGCGTACAGCTTCGAACTGGTCCAGTGCCGCTTGCGGCCCCGCACCTCCCAGATGCCGTGGTCCGGCTCGCGCCACCGGCGGCAGGCCGCGTCCACCACCGTCCAGCACGCGGCCAGCTCGCCGTGGCTGAGCGCGTGCGGCGTGCCCGCCGCCACCTGCTGGTACACCAGGGCCGCGTCCAGCACCTGCCCGTACACGTCCAGCTGCCACTGCTCGTCCGCGCCGTTGCCCACGTGCACCGGGCGCGAGCCCACGTACCCCTCCAGGTGGTCCAGCACCTCCTCCGGGGTGCCGGTCCCGCCGTCCAGGTCCAGCATCGGCGTCAGGTCCCCCCGCGCGGCCGTGCAGTGCCGCAGCAGCACCCGCAGGTACCGCCCGGCCTCCGCGAAGTGCCCCAGGCGCATCAGCACCAGCACCACCAGCGCGGCGTCCCGGTGCCACAGGAAGCGGTAGTCCCAGTTCCGCGGGCCGCCCGGCCACTCCGGCAGCGAGGTCGTCGGCGCCGCCAGCAGCGCGCCCGTCGCGCTGGACATCAGCCCCCGCAGCACCCGCGCGCTGTGCCGCACCTCCCGCGCGCTCACCCCCTCGTACGGGCTGCCGCGCGAGGACCACTCCCGCCAGGCCCCCAGCGTCGCCTCCAGCAACGCCCGCGCCCCCGCCGCCGTCACCGGCCCGCGCCGCGCCCCGTCGTAGGCAGGACCACCGCCAGCTCCCGGCCCGCCTCCAGCTCCGCCGCGGCCACCGCCGTCCCGTCCTCCACCACGGGCCGCGCGCCGTCCGCCGCCAGCCACAGCCCGGACCCCTCCTCGGCCAGCGCCCCGCCCTCCCCGGCAGGCCGCCAGCGCGCGCCCCGGCGCGCGTAGTCGGGGCGCGCCCCCACCCGGTGCCGCACCCGCACCCGCACCCGCCCCTCCACGCAGCGCACCAGCCGCACCAGCGCCCCGGCCGGCACCAGGCCCCGAGCGTCGTCCGCCCCGGGGGCGCGCGCCGCCAGGAAGTCCCACCCCTCCAGCACGCCCCCGGGCGCCTCCCAGCGCCCGGCCACCACCAGCGTTCCCTCCGCCTACCACCGCCGCGGCGCCCCCGCCCCCTCCACCGTCAGCTCCCACGCCCCGCCCACCCGGCGGTCCAGCAGCCGCGCGAAGACGCTCGGCGCGTCGTAGCGGGGCGCGCACATCCACTTCACGGCTGCGTCCGGCCCCATCAGCGCGGCCGTGCCGCAGTCCGAGAGGAACGCCAGCTCGCCCAGCGGCGGGTACCCTCCCGCACCCGTAACGGCCGGGCCTCCCGCCCCGCGCCCGCTCACGCGTTCACCCGCGGCAGCACCTCGGCGCCGAAGGTCTCGATGAACGCCAGCTGCTCCGTTCCCACCTGGTGCACCATCACCTCGTCGAACCCCGCCTCCCCCTGCCGCGCCAGCCACGCCGCGTGCCGCGCCGGATCCTCCGAGACGTGCACCGAGCGTTCGATCGCCTCGGGCGGCACCAGCCCCGCCGCCTGCTCGAAGTGCTCCGGCAGCGGCAGCTCCCAGCCCGCGTCGCTGCCCAGCGCGGCCTCCCGCCACTGGTCGTGCGCCGCCGCCAGCGCCTCCGCCCGGGTCGGGGCCCAGGACACGTGCGCCTGGAGAACGGCCGGGCCGCGCCCGCCCGCCTCCCGGTAGGCGGCCAGCGTCGCGCGCTGCCCCTCCTCCGGCTGGTTGACCGTGATCAGCCCGTCCGCCCAGCCCGCCGCCCACGCCGCCGTCGCCGGGGTGATCGCCGCGGCCAGCAGCACCGGGGGCCGCTCCGGCAACGACCACAGCCGCGCCCGGTCCACCCGCACCAGGCCGTCGTGGGAGACGGTCTCGCCCGCGAACAGCGCCCGCATCACCGCCACGCACTCCTCCAAGCGCCGCGCGCGCTCCGCCTTGGCGGGCCAGCGGTCCCCGGTGATGTGCTCGTTCAGGGCCTGCCCGGTGCCCAGCGCCACCCACAGCCGGCCCGGGAACATCTGCGCCAGGCTCGCCGCCGCCTGCGCCAGCACCGCCGGGTGGTAGCGCTGCCCGGGCGCGGTGACCACGCCCATCGGCACCTCCGTGCTGGCCAGCGCGGCCCCCAGCCACACCCAGGCGTGCCCCGAGTGCCCCTGCCGCGCGCTCCACGGCGCGAAGTGGTCCGAGCACATCCCCGCCGAGAACCCCGCCTCCTGCGCGGTCCGCATCAGGACGAGCAGCTCGGCGGGCGAGAACTGCTCGTGCGAGGCGTGATACCCGTACGCGCTCACGCTCACCTCCCTGGCCGCCTCCCAGCCTGCGCCCGCCCCAGCCCGGCCGCCCACCGGCACACGCCATCCGGGTTCCGCCGCCCCCGCGCCGGGCGGGAACGGCCGGACCCCGCCGCCCGGCCCCCTACCGCAACGGCCCTCCCGCCGGCCCCGGCCCACGGGTGAACGCCGCCCCACCCGGCCGAGTCACCCCCTCCGTGAACGCCGACCGCCCCTGTACCCCGCTCACCGGCCCGGACGCGGCCAACCGCACCGCCCCAGGTGAACAGACAATGAAACGACAGGCTTCCGACCTGCGAAAAGCTCCGAACGGACGGGCGATCCGGTACAACCAGCCGCCCCCTTCGCGGGTCTTCCTCTCCGACTACCGCGCCGAGGGACGCGCTGCGGGGGAGGGGCCGGGCCGACCGTCGCACCTGCGACGGCAGCCCAAGAGTCGCTACGGACAGTGCGCGCACGCGTGCGGCCGGTCACGCGGGGCCGGTCATTCGGCCGGCCTCACCGACGGACGAAGAAGGACGAGACGTGCGACGTGAAATGCGGCGTAGAGCCGCTCTGCTGCTGTCCGCCTGCGGTCTGCTGGCGGCCTCGGCCCTGGGGGCGACCCCGGCGTCGGCCGACGAGGGGACCGCGACGGACGCGGGGGGATGGCAGCGCGTGGACGCGCAGCTGATGGAGGAACTGCTCGCCGAGGCCGGAGCCGAGGAAACGGCCTCCGCCCTCGCCGCCGGCGATGAGGAGTCCGAGATCCTGCCCTGGGCGATCCAGTCCTCCCGCAACGGCCGGTTCGTGGCGGCGGAACTGCGCTACAGCGCTCCCAACACCGGCGCCCTGCGCGCCCGTTCGGCCCTGCCCAGCGGCGCCTGGGAGGACTTCGACCTGGTCTGGGACGAGGCGAGCGAGAGCATCACCCTGCGCTCCCTGGCCAACGGCCGGTACGTGGCGACCGAGCGCAACTACCCCGGCACCTCCGCCGGTCTGCTGCGCGCCCGCTCCGCCACGGTCGGCGGCTGGGAGCGGTTCTGGCTCTACTGGAACGAGGAGACCGGCACCTACGCCTTCCAGTCCTGGGCCAACGGCCTGTTCGTGGCGATGGAGTACACCCGCACGGGCACCCTCCAGTACGCCCTCAGGTCCCGCTCCGAGTGGATCAACGGCTCCTGGGAAGAGTTCTGGCTCTACTGAGGGAAACGCTTTTCCCGCGCTGAGCACCCCTGCTGAGCGCTGAGCCCGCCGCCGGGCCCGGCCGCACCACACCTATCCGTGGTGCGGCCGGGCCCGGTCCGTTTCCCCCTGCTAAGCGCCTTGCCACGCCCCCCGTAGCGCGCCGTCGAGGATGCGCTGCGCGGTGTGCCGGGCCGCTCGCCGGTCGGTGGCGATGAGGCCGAGGCGGGTGCGGCGCTCAAGGAGGTCGCCGGCGTCGAGGGCGGCCTCGTGGCGGACGGCCCACACCAGCTCCGCACGCGTGACCGGGTTCCCGGGAACGACGGGGGCGGCCAGCCAGGGGTCGGCGGCGGCCAGGGCGTGGACGGCCGGGGCCTCGGTGCCGTAGCGGGCGACCAGGCGCCGGGGCGCGGGCAGCGCGGCCAGGACGGCGGGGGGAGCGGCGCCGACCAGCGGCAGGCGCGCGGTGGGGGAGGCGGGGGCGCTCAGCCGGCGCGCTCGCAGGGCGGTGTCCACCGCGTCCTGCGCCATCCGGCGGTAGGTGGTGAGTTTGCCGCCGATGACGGTGACGACGCCCTCGGGCGAGGTGAGGACGGCGTGCCGGCGGGAGAGGTCGGCCGTCGCGCCGGTGCCGGCGTCCAGCAGGGGGCGCAGCCCGGCGAAGGCCCCGGCCACCTCCTCGCGCCGCACCGGCACTTCCAGCACTCCGGCGAGGACGTCCAGGAGGAACCCGATGTCCGTCTCGGGGACGCCGGCCTCCTGGCCGGGGCCGGGCAGCGGCCCGTCGGCGGGCTCGTCGGTCAGGCCCGCGTAGACGCGTCCGTCGCCCTGGGGGAGGACCAGCGCGAAGCGGCTGGTGTGCCCGGGGAGGGGGATGTGCAGGCCGGGTCCGCGGCGCAGGCCGCCCAGGCTCTGGGGGCGCAGCACCAGGTGGGTGCCCCGGGAGGGCCGCAGCCGTACGCCCTCCATCAGCTCTCCGGCCCACACCCCGGCGGCGTTGATCACGGCGCGGGCGTGGATGCGCAGGTGCTCCCCGGTCAGTTCGTCCCGCGCCTGTGCGCCGTCCCCGGCCAGCTCCAGCGCGCGCACGCGGGTGAGGATCCGCGCGCCGTGGGCGGCGGCGGTGCGCGCGACGGCCGTCACCAGCCGGGCGTCGTCGGCCAGTTGGCCGTCCCAGGACAGCAGCGCGCCGCGCAGCCCCTCCCGGCGCAGGCCGGGGACTGCCCGCAGGGCCTCCTTCGCGCTCACGGCGCGGGGGCCGGGCAGCGTGGCGTGCGGCGTTCCGGCGGCCAGGCGCAGGACGTTCCCGGCGTGCAGCCCGGCGCGGACCAGCGCGGCACCGCGCCGGGAGGTCAGCGGGGTCAGCGGCAGCAGGAAGGGCTGGGCGCGCACCAGGTGCGGGGCGGTGCGGCGCATCAGGATGCCGCGTTCGACCGCGCTCTCGTGGGCCAGGCCGACCTGTCCCGAGGCGAGGTAACGCAGGCCGCCGTGCACGAGCTTGGAGCTCCACCGGGAGGTGCCGGAGGCCAGGTCGTGGGCGTCGACGGCGGCCACCGACAGCCCGCGGGAGGCGGCGTCCAGCGCCACGCCGGTGCCGGTGATGCCCAGGCCCACGACCAGGACGTCGACCCGCAGCCCGCCGGCCAGTTCCGCCAGCTCCCGCTCCCGGCGCGCGGCGGACAGCGAGGCCGCCGGGCACGGGGGCGGGGCGGCGCCCGGGGGGCCGTTCACGGAGCCAGGGTCCGTTCGAGGATGCCGCGCAGCGCCTCGTCGAAGGCATCCTCCGTCAGCTCGGGGTCGCCCTCGCCGGTCATCGTGCGCAGGGACAGGGCGAAGGCCTGGAGCACCAGCAGCAGGGCGCGGGCCTGCCGCTGCGGGTGCTCGCGGCGCACGGAGCCGTCCGCGTGGCCGCGCGTGAGGGCGTCCGCCAGCAGGCCCAGCAGGATGTCCTGGCTGGCACCCCTTCGGTCGAAGAGGTAGGGCAGCAGCAGCTCGGGGTCGACGTCCACGATCTTGCGCAGCAGCGGGTGGCGGCGGAAGGCCCGCACGCCCGCGATCAGCCCCTCGGCCAGCTGCTCGCGGGCGGGCCGCGGGTCCCCGGGCGCGGGCCCGGCGCCCTCGGCGAGCGCGGTCCACTCCCGCGTCATCAGGTCGCCGACCAGCGCGCGGACGTCGGGCCAGCGCCGGTAGAGCGTCATGCGCGAGATCCCGGCCCTGCGGGCGACGTCGGTCAGGGTCGTGCGGCGCACGCCGACGGCCAGCACGCATTCCCGCGCGGCGTCGAGCACCGCCTCATCCGTATCCGTGTGACGTTTAGGCGTCATGTGTCATAGTGTAACGCGAGTGGCGGGGGCCCGCGGGCCCCCGCCCGGCCGGGGATGGCGAAGGCAACGCTGGGAGCGGTGATCAGGTGCACACGGCAGGCGCAGGGAACGCGGCGGACACCGCGCGGGCGGTGGACCTTCCCGAGACGGCCGGCATGCGGTGGAACGGCTGGGGCGACCCCGGCCGCGCGACCTCCCTCCCGGGAGAGGTGAACGCCCTGCTGCGCGACCTGCTGGGCGTGCGGCCCCCGGCCGCCCCTCCGGCCGCCCTGGCCGACCTGTCCCTTCCCCCCTCCCGCCTGCCCGGTCCCGCGCTGGCGGCCCTGGAGGACATAGTCGGCGCCGCCCACGTCCGCACGGACGCCGAGTCGCGGGTCCGCCACACCGGCGGCCGATCCACCCCGGACCTGCTGCGGCTGCGGGCCGGCGAGGTCGCGGCGGCACCCGACGCGGGCGTGCTCCCCGACAACCACGAGGAGGTCCTGGCCGTTCTGCGCGCCTGCGCGGCCCACGGCCTCGCCGTCGTCCCCTTCGGCGGCGGCACCTCCGTGGTCGGCGGGCTGTCCCCCGAGGCCGGCACCGCCCCGGTCATCGCGCTGGACCTGCGGCGGATGGACCGCCTCCTGTCCGTGGACCCCCTCTCCCGCACCGCCGTGCTGGAGCCGGGCGTGCGCGGCCCGCGCGCGGAGGAGCTGCTGGCCGCCCACGGCTTCACCCTCGGCCACTTCCCCCAGTCCTTCGAGTGGGCCACCCTGGGCGGCTTCGCCGCGGCCCGCTCCAGCGGGCAGGCCTCCGCCGGGTTCGGCCGGTTCGAGGAGATGGTGATGGCCCTGCGCCTGGCCGCCCCCGCCGGCACGCTCACCCTGGGCACAGCCCCCCGCTCCGCCGCCGGCCCGGACCTGCGCCAGCTCGTCCTCGGCTCGGAAGGGGCGTTCGGCGTCATCACCTCCCTGACCCTCCGCCTCCGGCCCCGCCCGGAGATACGCGTCCACGACGCCTGGCGCCTGCCCGGCTTCGCCGCCGGCCAGGACGCCCTGCGCCGCCTGGCCCAGGACGGCCCCCTGCCCACCGTCCTGCGCCTGTCCGACGAGAGCGAAACGCTGGTCGGCCTGGCCGACCCCTCGGCCCTGGGCACGGGCGAAGGAGAAGACGGCTGCCTGGTCATCGCCGGCTACGAGGGCACCGCGAGTGATGTCGACCACCGTCGCCACGCGGCCGGGACGGTCCTGCGCCAGGCCGGTGGACAGCCGCTGGACGAGGCCGTCGGAGAGGGATGGGAACGCGGCCGGTACGCAGCCCCCTACCTGCGCGACGCCCTCCTGGACGCGGGCGCCTTCGTCGAAACGCTGGAAACGGCCGGCTTCTGGTCCGCCCTGCCCGGCCTGTACGAGGGCGTACGCACCGCCCTGACCCGGACCCTGACCGCCGCGGGCAGCCCGCCCCTGGTGCTGTGCCACATCTCCCACGTCTACCCGGCCGGCGCCTCCCTCTACTTCACCGTCGCCGCCGCCCAGGGCCCCGGCGACGGCGGCGGCCACTGGACGGCGGCCAAGCACGCGGCCAACGACGCGATCCTGGCCGCCGGCGGCACCATCAGCCACCATCACGGGGTGGGCACCGACCACCGCGACTGGTACGCCCGCGAGATCGGGCCGCTGGGCGCCGGCGTGCTGCGCGCCGTCAAGGACCACCTGGACCCCGCAGGCATCCTCAACCCCGGCGTCCTGCTGCCCCCGCCCGCCCCCTGACTCCCGCCGCGCCGAAGGGTCCTAGCCATGCGCCAGTTCACCGCCCTGGTCAACCCCACCGCCGGCCGGGCCCGCGCCGCGGCGGCCTTCCTGCCCGTGGCACGGCTGCTGCGCGAGGCCGGCGCCGGCGTGGAGACCCTGCACAGCACCGGCCCCGACCACGCCCGCGCCCTGGCCCGGGCCGCGGCCGGGGCCGGCCGTGTCGTTCTCGGAGTCGGGGGAGACGGGACGGTCGGATGCGTCCTGGGCGCCCTGGCCGGCACCGGAGCGCCGGCCGGCATCGTCCCCGCGGGCCGGGGCAACGATTTCGCCCGCGCGCTGGCCCTGCCCGCCGCGCCCGAGGCCCTGGCACGGGTGCTGGCGGAGGCCCCGCCGCAGCCGGTCGACGCCATCGAGGTCACCTCCGCCGCGCACGAGCGCCTGACCGTAATGGGCAGCGTCTACGCCGGCGTCGACGCCCTGGCCAACCGCCACGCCAACGCCTCCCGCCTGCGCGGCCCCGCCGCCTACTACGCGGGCGGCCTGCGCGCGGTGCTGTCCTGGCGCCCGGCCCACTACCGCCTCACGGTGGACGGGACACCCCGCACGCACACCGGTTACACAGTCGTGGCGGCCAACTCCGGTTTCTACGGCTCCGGCCGCCGCATCGCCCCCTCCGCCCGCCTTGACGACGGCTGGCTGGAGGTGGTCCTCATCCGCCACGCCCCCCGCCGCCTGTTCTTCCGCCTGATGAGCGAACTGAAGGACGGCACCCACACCACCCGCCCGGAGGTGGAGACCCTACGCGCCCGCGAGATCCGCATCGAGGCCGACCGCCCCCTCCCCTACGGAGCGGACGGCGAGGTCACCGCCGCCCTCCCGGTCACGGCCCGCATTCTCCCCGGAGCCCTCTCCCTGCTGGCCCCGCCTCTCCCGGCCCCCTGACCCCGTGGCCCGCGCGACTGTCTCTGGCGGGGCCGGCCGTGATGACGGCGCCCCCCGGGGGGGGCGCCGTCGAGGACCGTCCGGGGGTTTCTCTGTTGCCTGCGCCGGCCCGCCCCCTCGGGAGTGCGCTCCGGCCCCGGGCGGAATCCCGGCTGCCTTGGCCCGCCTCCGGGTTCCGTGGTGCCCTGCCCCCCCGGGCCGGGGCCCCTGTCCCGCCCTCGTCCGGACCCTGCCCCGTCCCGGGGCCGGGTAGCCGCGCGCCCGCGTCCGGCCTCTGTGGTGCCGCTTCCTACAGGGCACCCGCTCCCGGGAGGGGGGCGGTGCCGGGGAACGTCCGGGGGGTCTCCTCGTGGTCTGCGATGACCCGCCGTGCTTCGGGCGCGCTCGGGCTCCCGGCGGGGTTTTGGGTCTCTGGGCCCGCTACCGGGCTACGCAGCCGTGCGCCCGCGTCCTTGTGGCCCCTTGCCCTGCGGCCGGCTTTTCCGCCTCCGTCCGGGCCCTGGGCCGCTACCGGGCCACGCAGCCGTGTGCCTGCGTCCGGCCTCGGCCTGGCTGCCTTCCCGGTGCGCGGCCCGTCGCTCCGGCTCTGCGTCCGGGTGGTGGCCCGGCCCCGGGGGGTCGGGCACGGGGCGACGCCCGGGGTTTCCGCTGTCCGGGCCTGTCCCGCCCCCCTGGGGGCTGGGTAGGCCGGTGGCACCGGGGCTGGGGGGCCTCGGTGCCACCGGGGTGTGGGTGTGTGGGGCTCGGCCGGGTCAGTAGGCGCTGTTGACGTTGTCCATGGAGCCGTAGCGGTCGGCGGCGTAGTTGCAGGCGGCGACGATGTTGGCGACGGGGTCGAAGGGGTCTTCGGGGGTGCCTTCGACG
>NZ_JAVREN010000078.1:0-15844 GCF_031845405.1 Streptomyces boetiae | reverse complement strand
TGGCGGCCGTGTGGAGGGCGTTCCAGACGTGGCGCTCGCGGGCGAAGGGGCCCGAGCCGTCGCCGGGGCCGGCGGCGGGCTCGTCGAGCCGGGTGGGGCGCGTGGGGGGCGTGGGGGCGGGCGGGGGGTTGCGCGGGTCGATGCCGAGCACCGGCGCGACCGCCTCCAGCTCCCGCAGCAGCCCGTGGCTCGACCCCAGCGGTCCTCCCCCGGCCAGCAGGGTCTCGTTGACCACCGGGCGCGGGAAGTCCACCGGGACGTAGGCGCCCGCGTGGTCGAAGTGCCAGACCAGATGGGCCTGTTGAGCTGCGGCCTCGAACATCTCCAGCAGTTGCTTATAGTCCCCGTCCACGCCCGCGACGGGCGTCACCGGCAGGCCGCTGAGCTGGAGCAGGTAGGCGCGGCGCAGCAGGTGCAGGGCCGCGTAGTCGAAGCCCGCGACGGGCGCCACCTCGCCCGAGAGGCCGGGCACGTAGCCGAAGACCGGCACGGGCGGCTGGCCCGCCTCGGCCAGCGCCCGGTCGTACTCGGCGAGTTCTTCGGCGAAGGGGTTGTCGGGGCTGTGGCACAGCACGTCGACGAGGGGCACCAGCCACAGGTCACAGGCCACGTCGGCTCTCTCCGGGAGGGGGTGGGGACGGGGGACTCGGGGCGCGCGGCCGGCGCCGGCCCCCGGGCCAGGGTAGAGGGGCGCGCGGCTCAGGCTCCGGCGAGCCGGGTGGCGAGCGCGAGGGCGTGCGCGCGGTGGGCGTGCAGCAGGCGCGCGGTCTCGTCGGTGTCGCGGCGCTCTACGGCGTCGGCCAGTTCGAGGTGCCCGGCCCACAGCCGGCCCTCCAGGTGCCGCTCGCGGCGCAGGTGGGGGACGGTGAACGCCCAGCAGGCGACGCGCAGCCGGTCCAGGAACTCCCCTATGTGGGGGTTGCCCAGCAGCGCGTCCAGCTCGCGCCAGAAGCGCAGGTCGTAGGCGATGAGGATGTCCAGGTCGCCGCCGAGCGCGGCGGTGCGGGCGGCGGCGGCCCGGCGGCGGATCGAGGTGAACGCCTCGGGCACGGCCTCGCGGACGTTCAGGCCGGGGCTGTGCCGCAGAATCCCCTCGCTCACGAGGGTCTGGGCCTCGATCATGTGGTGGAAGTCGCTCAGCGAGAACCGCCTGATCCGGAAGCCGCGGTGCTGCTCGACCTCCAGCAGTCCCTGGGCGGACAGGTCGACCAGCGCCTCGCGCACGGGGGTGGCCGAGACGCCGTACTGCTCGGCGATCTCGCGCACGGTGAACTCCCCGCCCGGCGAGAGCCGGCCCGCGAGTATCTCCTCCCGCAGGGCGTCCGCGAGCTGCTCGCGGAGTGTGCTCCGTTGAATCACGGCAGCACAGCCTACAGATCCCCCGAGATCTTGACAGCATCCTGCCAACAAGACAGGATGCTGTCATCAACGATCGGGCGCGAACGAAGGGACCCGCGATGAGCGAGCGCACGGTGCACCTGGCGGTGTACGACACCCTGGCCGACTGGGAGACCGGGCACGCCACGGCCTGGCTGGCGCGCAACGGCTTCCGCGTGCGGACGGTCGGCCCCACCCGCGAGCCGGTCACCAGCGTCGGCGGGATGCGCGTCCTCCCCGGCCTGGCGCTGGAGGATCTGCGCCCCGAGGACAGCGCGCTGCTGATCCTGCCGGGCGCGGACCTGTGGGAGGACGGCGCGGAAAACGGGGCGCTGGCGCCGTTCGCGGAGCGGGCCGGGCACTTCCTCGACGCTGGGGTGCCGGTGGCCGCGATCTGCGGGGCGGTCGACGGCCTGGCGCGCGCCGGGCTGCTGGACGAGCGGGCGCACACGGCCGCGGCGGCGCCGGTCCTGGCGGCCACGGGATACGCGGGCGGCGGGCGTTACGTCGAGGCCGACGCGGTCACCGACGGCGGCCTGATCACGGCCGGGCCGACCGAACCCGTGGCGTTCGCCCGCGAGATCCTCGGGCTGCTGGGGGCGTACGAGGGCGAGCTGCTGGACGCCTGGTACCGCCTCTTCGCCCGCTCCGACCCGGAGGCCTACGCCGTCCTGGCCGCGGCGGACGAGGAGAAGGAAGGGCAGTGAGCGACGCTCCCCCGCGTGAGGGTCCCCCCTGGGGGCACCTCCCGGACGGAGTCCGGGGGAGAAGCCTGGGGGAGGGAGGTACCCCCAGCGCGGCTGCCGGACCGCAGCCGACGACGACGGCCGCCCCCCGCCGCGTGGGGGGAGAAGCGCACGAAGGAGACACAGTGGGTACCCCCGAGACCCCCCGGCAGGCGCTGCTGTCCGGGGCCGCGGTGACCGTCTTCCGGCTCAACGGCCAGTTCCTGGCCGTCGCCGAGGGGCTGGCGAAGCCCGCCGGGCTGACCGCGGCCTGGTGGCAGGTGCTCGGCGCCGTGCTGAACGAGCCACTGCCGGTCGCCGCGATCGCGCGGGAGATGGGTATGGCCCGCCAGAGCGTGCAGCGCGTCGCGGACCTGCTGGTGGAGCGCGGGATGGCGGCCTACCGGGCCAACCCCGCCCACCGGCGGGCCAAGCTGCTCGTGCCCACCCCCGAGGGACGGGCCGCGGTGGAGCGGATCTCGCCGGAGCACGAGGAGTTCGCCGGGCGGCTCAGCCGGGAGCTGGGCGGGGACCAGGAGTTCGCCGCGGCGCTGGAGGCCCTGCGCCGCCTGAGCGCCGCGCTGGACCGGCTGCCTTCACCGTCCGCCGACCGGTCGTGACCAACTGGCGCACACCGTACCTTCTTCGGGCCGGGCGGGGACCTCTATTCTCGGTGTGGCAAGAACTGTCACCATCGGGGGAGTTTGCTCCACATGGACCGGCTGACGCCACAGGATCCACACCGAATAGGCCAGTACCGCCTGCTCGCCCGCCTGGGGGAGGGCGGCATGGGCCAGGTCTTCCTGGCCAGGTCGGAGCGCGGCCGGACGGTCGCGGTGAAGACGATCCGGTCCGCGCTGGCCCGGGAGCCCGACTTCCGGCGGCGGTTCGCGCAGGAGATCACCGCCGCCCGCCGGGTCGGGGCCCGCTGGACCGCCCCGGTCCTGGACGCCGACACCGACGCGGACACCCCCTGGGTCGCCACCGGGTACATCGCGGGCCCCTCCCTGCACGAGGTGGTCAGCCGGGACTTCGGTGTCCTCCCCGAGCGCAGCATCCTGCTGCTGGCCAACGGCCTGGGCCACGCCCTCAGCGACATCCACGGCGCCGGCCTGGTGCACCGCGACCTCAAGCCCTCCAACGTCCTGCTGACCATCGACGGCCCGCGCGTCATCGACTTCGGCATCGCCCGCGCCCTGGAGCAGGCCCCCGGCGAGAACCTCACCCGCACCGGCGCGACGGTCGGCTCCCCCGGGTTCATGTCCCCCGAGCAGATACGCGGCCACCGCGTCACCCCGGCCAGCGACATCTTCTGCCTCGGCTCCCTGCTGGCCTACGCCGCCACCGGGCGCACCCCGTTCGGCGCGCTGGACTCGGGCGTTCACATCCTGATGTTCCGGATCGCCGAGGAGCCGCCCGACCTCGACGGCCTGCCGGAGCGGCTGCGCGAGCTGATAGCCGCCTGCCTGACCAAGGACCCCGCGCAGCGGATCACCGTCCCCGCGCTGCTCGCCGCCACCTCCTCCGAGGACGCCTCGCAGGAGCCCTGGCTGCCGGGCGCGCTCGTCGCCCAGCTCGGCCGCCACGCCGTCGAGCTGCTGGACTCCGAGGACCCGGCCACGCGCCTGGGCCACACCGCCGTCACCGGCTGGGCGGGCAACGGCGCCCCGGCCGGACAGCAGGCCCCCGCCGCCCCGCGCCCGGCCGCGCCCGCGACCCCGGCCACGCCCACCCCGCCCACCGCGCCGGTCACGGCCGCCGACCCGCACACCCCCGCGCGCGGCGCCGCGGCCCCGCCCCCGCCGCGTCCCACGCCCGTGCCCTCGCCGTACTCGCGCCCGGGCCTCCCCCATTCCAACCCCGGCACGGGGCCGCACTCCCTGGGCGGCTTCGGCCCCGCCTCCCCCTACGCCTCGGGCGCGGGCACCGCGGCGGGGAATGCCCCCGGCCGGCGCCGCCGCCTCGGCCCGGTCCTCGCGGCGGTGGCCGGCGCGGTGGTGCTGGTCCTCCTCGGCGTCCTGGTCGCGGTGCAGCTCACCGGGGGCGGCGGCGCGTCCGGGGACGTGGACGAGGGGTACATCGGCGCCTGGCAGGGCGACTACACCGGCTCCGACGGCCGGGTCAACGAGCTGCGCTTCGAGATACGGCAGGGCTCGGAGGGCGAGGTCATCGGCGAGGCCCTGGCGCTGAGCACCACCACGCTGTGCTCCTTCGACGTGCGCCTGGAGTCGGCCGACGAGGGGCTGCGGATCACCGAGGAGAGCAGGTGGAGCGTTCCGGAGAACGCCGCGGGCGCCTGCGACGCGGGCGGCACCCCCCAGACGCTGAGCCTCGCCGAGGACGGCGAGCGGCTGAACTGGACCCAGGGCGACCGCTCGGCGGCGCTGAGCGAGGCCCCGGAGAGCGCGGCGGAGGGCAACAGCGTCCCGGCCTCCCTGCTGGGCGAGTGGCGCTCGGAGGGGACGCGGAACAACGTGCCGACCTCGGACCGCATCACCATCGAGGAGGGAACCTTCGGCGACCTGGTCCTGACCTTCGAGCGCAGCGAGAACGGCGAGCACGCCTGCACCTGGGAGAACCACCTCGTCCAGGTCGAGGGCCGGGAGATCACGCTCGGGCCCGACGTCCTCGTGGAGCAGGGCTCGGGGCCGCCCTGCCAGGTCTACGCCGGCTTCCGGCTGTGGAACGAGGAGGGGAACGAGGACACCATCAAGATCCTGTGGCTCAACTACCTCGACAGGACCCCGCAGCAGCTCCGCCGGGTGTGAACGCCCGGGCCGGCGCCGCCCCGCCCGTTCCCCGCGGCGCCCGCTCCGGCCGTTCCCCCGCCGCGCGAGCCCCCGCCGTTCCCCCGGTATCCCCGCCCCGGACGTTCACCGGTACGTTAGGCGCGGGCATACGACACGCGTGTTCGTGACCGCGCGTGACCGTCAGCGCTGACCGGCACGAGCCTGTCCCGGGCCGGTCACGAAACGGACGCGGGACCCGCCGGGGCCTGCGTACAGGGAACCGATTACGGTTCTGCGTCTGTCCTCCACTCGTGTGTACGGGCGCCCGTATGCTCATGAGGCTTACCGGAGCGAACAGGGAGTAGCACAGCATGAAACCGCTCGGGCCGACCGATCCTCAACGCGTGGGCCAATACAGGCTGCTGGGGAAACTGGGCGCCGGCGGAATGGGCAGCGTGTATCTCGCCCGCTCCGACCGCGGGCGCACCGTCGCCGTCAAGCTCGTCCAGCCCGAACTGGCCGCGCAGCCGGAATTCCGCCGCCGCTTCCAGCAGGAGGTGGAGGCCGCCCGCAAGGTCGGCGGCGACTGGACCGCGCCGGTCCTGGGCTGCGACACGGACGCGGAGACCCCCTGGGTCGCCACCGGGTACGTGGCCGGCCCCTCCCTGCACGAGGTGGTCGCCCACACCTACGGCAAGCTCCCCGAGCGCACGCTCCGCATCCTGGGCAACGGCCTGGTCAACGCCCTGCGCGACATCCACGCGGCCGGCCTGGTGCACCGGGACCTCAAGCCCTCCAACGTCATGATCACCATCGACGGCCCGCGGGTGATCGACTTCGGCATCGCCCGCGCCCTGGAGGGCAGCGGCGAGGGCCTGACCCGCACGGGCGCGGCGGTCGGCTCCCCCGGTTTCATGTCCCCCGAGCAGTGCCGCGGCGAGACCCTGACCGCCGCGAGCGACATCTTCTGCCTCGGCTCCGTGCTCACCTTCGCGGCCACCGGGACCACGCCGTTCGGCGACCCGAACACCGCGATGACCGCGCTGATGCTGCGCATCGTGCAGGACCAGAAGGACCTCACCGAGGTGCCCGACGGCATCCGCCCGCTGATCGAGCGCTGCCTGCTCCAGGACCCGGGCGCCCGGCCGACGCTGGAGGAGCTGGGCGCGCTCACCGCCTACGAGGAGAGCGACGAGCCCTGGCTGCCCGGCGCGCTGGTGGCCAAGCTGGGCCGGCACGCCGTCGAGCTGCTGGACTCCGAGGACCCGATGCAGGCGCCGCCGATGCCGCGGACCACGCCGATGCCGGCCATGCCCGCGGCGCCGCCGACCCCGGCCCCGCCGTCCTCCATACCCGGCTTCCCGCCCCCGGCCCAGCCCACGCCGACGCACTTCGGCTCCGCCACCCCGCCCCCGAGCCCCCCGCCGCCCTCGGCCCCCGACGGCGCGACGGTCACCTCGGCCACCCCGCCGCCCGGGTACGGCACGCCGCCGCCCCCCGGCTACGGCACCCCGCCCCCGGGCGGGTACGGAACGCCCACCCCGGGCTCGTACGGCACGCCCCCGCCCGCCGGCGGCTACGGCTACCCGCAGGCGGCCGGCACCCCGAACCCCGGCTACACGCCGGTCCCCGGCGAGCTGGGCGCGGTCGGCAACCCCTACGGGGGGAACTACCCCGGCGGCCCCGGCACCCCGCACCCGCCCGGCGCGGGCGGGGGCGCGGGCGGCGCGGGCTCCAACCGCAAGAAGGTGGTGTGGATCGTGGCCGCCGCGGTCGCGGTCTTCGCGCTGACCATCGGCATCGCGGTGGCCGCCCTCGGCGGCGGCGACGACGACCCCTCCGGCGACCCGACGGCGGGCCCCACGGTCACCAACTCGACCACGGACAACCAGCCCCCGACGCAGAACCCGACGCCGACGCCCACTCCCACGCCGACAGGCCCCGACCAGAACCCCACGGTGAACACCTCCGCGACGGTGCCCGACGCGTTCGTGGGCGCCTGGGAGGGCCCGGTCACCGACGCGGCCGGCGAGGAGCAGGGCTGGTTCCTGCGGGTGGAGATCGAGCCGGGCAGCGGCGGATCGCAGGTGGTGCGCCAGCTCACCAACCTCAACCAGGTGCTCTGCGAGGAGCAGGCCATGCTGGTGGACACCGGCTCCGACTTCATCCAGATCGCGGGCACCGGCATCACCGCCGAGTACCCATCGGGCTCCGGCTGCCGTCAGTACGGCGGCCAGAACCTCCAGATCCAGCCGGACGGCACGCTGCTGTGGACGCACGGCGACAACCGCCGGGCGACCCTGGAGGTGTCCCCGCTGGACACCGGCTCGGACGGCATGAACTACGCCATCTTCGGCGAGACCTACAGCGCGCGGGACTTCGACGTGGAAACCGCCGTGATCGCGCGCGCCGGGGCCGTTGCCCTGACCTACACCAACGACGAGTGCACCCGGGAGGCCCGGATCATCTCCGGCACCCTCTCGCGTGACGACTCGGGCATGCTGGTCGGCCCGGGCGCGGTGGTCTCGGGGCAGTGCGACCCGCTGCCCTCCTTCGTGGTGGAGTGGGACCCGGTCGACTCGGGCCGGACCCCGGAGCTGCGGTTCACCCCGTACGCGGGCGAGGGCCCCAACTTCACGGCCTCGCTCGACGACGACTGAGCGCGCGCCCGCAACGCGCTCCGGCCCGCCGCCCCGAGGGGTGGCGGGCCGGTCGGCTTCCGGGGCGCGCGAGCGGCGCCGCTCAGAGGAACGACGTGATCTCGATCGTCTCCTCGCGGCCCGGGCCGACGCCGATGGCGGAGATGGGCGCGCCGGAGAGGTCCTGGAGGGCGAGGACGTACGCCTGGGCGTTCTTCGGCAGTTCGTCGAAGGAGCGGGCGGCGGAGATGTCCTCGCTCCAGCCCGGCAGGTACTCGTAGACCGGCCGCGCGTGGTGGAAGTCGCTCTGGCTGTACGGCAGCTCGGTGACGCGGCGGCCGTCGATCTCGTAGGCGACGCAGACCGGGATGCGCTCCCAGCCGGTGAGCACGTCCAGCTTGGTGAGGAAGAAGTCGGTCAGGCCGTTGATCCGCACCGCGTACCGGGCGATCACGGCGTCGAACCAGCCGCAGCGCCGGTCCCGCCCGGTGGTGACGCCGAACTCGCCGCCGATGCGCCGCAGCGCCTCGCCGTCCTCGTCGTGCAGCTCGGTCGGGAACGGCCCGGCGCCCACGCGCGTGGTGTACGCCTTCAGGATGCCGATGACCCGGCCGATGCGGGTGGGGCCGACGCCGGAGCCGGTGCAGGCGCCGCCGGCCGTTGGGCTGGAGGAGGTGACGAAGGGGTAGGTGCCGTGGTCGACGTCCAGCAGCGTGCCCTGGCCGCCCTCGAAGAGCACGACCTTGTCCTCGTCCAGCGCCTGGTTGAGGATCAGCGCGGTGTCCGCGACGTGGCCGCGCAGGCGCTCGGCGTGGCCCAGCAGCTCCGCGACGATCTGCTCGGCGGCGATGGCGCGGCGGTTGTAGAGCTTGGCGAGGATCTGGTTCTTGTGGTCCAGGGCGGCCTCCACCTTCTGGTGGAGGATCGATTCGTCGAACAGGTCCTGGACCCGGATGCCCTGCCGGTTGATCTTGTCGGCGTACGCCGGGCCGATGCCGCGCCCGGTGGTGCCGATGCGGCGCTTGCCCAGGAAGCGCTCGGTGACCTTGTCGAGGGTCTGGTGGTAGGGCGTGATCAGGTGGGCGTTCCCGCTGACCAGCAGCCGGGAGGTGTCCACGCCGCGGGCGGCCAGGCCGTCCAGCTCCGCGAAGAGCACGGTCGGGTCGACGACGACGCCGTTGCCGATGACGGGGGTGCAGCCGGGGGAGAGGATGCCGGAGGGGAGCAGGTGGAGGGCGTACTTCTCGCCGCCGACGACGACGGTGTGACCCGCGTTGTTGCCGCCCTGGTACCGCACGACGTAGTCCACGGAGCCGCCGAGCAGGTCGGTGGCCTTCCCCTTGCCTTCGTCACCCCACTGAGCGCCGAGCAGCACGAGCGCGGGCACAGGCGTACACCCCTTTCGAGCGGGGCATCTACGCAAGGGCTGCCCCGGATCGACGAAACCCCTGGCGCAATCGCGACAGGGGCTCTTGCACAGAGAGCTTACGGGAGACGCAGCCGGGAGGCGAACAGTCAGGTGCTCATCGTCATCGACCCGAGGGCTCGGCAGACGGATGGGGAGGCGGTGCGGATCGCCAGGGACGTGCTGTGCGCCGGGGCCCGGGACGTGCAGGTGTGCGTGCTCGACCGGCCGCAGGCGTTGCCCCGCATCCTCGCGCGCCGGGGCGGGCGCCGGGTGGTGATCGTGGGGGACGACGGCGCGCTGCTGCGGGCCGTGCGCCTGCTGCACGCCGGGGGCGAGCTGGGCGCGAGCCCGCTGGCGATGGTCCCGGTCGGCCCGGCCGCCTCCGTGCGGGTGGCCCGTGCTCTGGGCGTTCCCACCGACGACGCGGTCGCGGCCTCGCGGGCGGTGCTGACCGGGCCGGTGCGGACGCTGGACGTGCTGACGGACGACGCGGGCGGCGTGGTGCTCGGGGCGCTGGGCATCCCGGCCGCCGCGCCGCCGCGGGCCGGGGCGCCGCGGTGGTGGCGGCCCCGGCAGCGGCAGCGGCTGCGGGTGGAGGCGGACGGGAAGGTGCTGGCCGACGTGGACCGGCCGGTGGAGGGGGTCTCGGTGCGGCCGGCGGGCGGCCTGGCCGAGGTGGTGATCCGGCCGGGCCGCGAGCGGGCGGGCGACGTGCGGGCCCGGGCCACGACGGTGACGGTCTCGGCCGGGGGCCGCGGGTACCTCTACCGGGCGGACGCGGTGAACGTCGGGCCGACCCCGGCGCGGACGTGGACCGTCTCGCCCGGGGCGCTGCGCCTCACGGTCCCGGCGCAGGGCGGGCCGCGGCCGGGATCGTGAGAGCGTCGGCCCGCCCGCGGCCCGATCAGGACACGGTGAATCTGCGCATCATCCCCGCGTCCTCGTGCGGCAGCAGATGGCAGTGCCACACGTAGTCCCCCGCCTTGTCGAAGCGCGCCTTGACGCGCACGACGTGGGACGGCCGGATGCGCACGGTGTCCTTCGGCCCCCGCTCGGAGGGGGACAGGGGCAGCCGCTCGCCGGTGACGATGCTGCTCAGCGCGCCGCGCTCCGGGTCGCGGTCGGCGGTGAAGGGGGCCTCGTCCAGCACCTGGAACTGCACCAGGTGCAGGTGCACCGAGTGGGTCTCCTCGGTGGTGTTGTACAGCTCCCAGACCTCGGTGGTGTGCAGCCGGGGGGTCTCGGTGACCGGGTCGCCCCACAGCATTCCGCCCTCCTCGGCCGTTCCGAGCATCATCTGCGTGCGGCCGTGCTCGTCCACGGTCTCCAGCAGCTGCAGGCGGCGGGTCCGCGCGGGCCGGGTGAGGATGCGGTAGGGCCGGCGGCGCAGCGAGGCGGGCAGGACCGGCTCGGGGGCCGAGCGGTCGTAGGGCAGGCTCACGCGGAACTGCAGCACGGCGTCGACGGGCGCGGCCACGGGGGCCCCGCCGGGGAAGGGGAGGGGCGCGTCGTTGGTGAGGTCGAACGTCCGGCCCCCGGCGTCACGGAAGTCGGCGATCACGTCGGCGCGCTCGCCGGGCGCGAGCAGCAGCCCCTCCTCCAGCCGGTGCGGCTCGTCGAGGAACCCTCCGTCCCCGCCGATCGCGGTGACGGGGAAGGGCCAGCCACCGCCGGAGGAGAGCCGGTAGAAGCGGGCGTTGGAGGCGTTGAGCAGCCGCAGCCGGTACTGGCGCGGCTCGACGTCCAGGTAGGGCCACGCCTTGCCGTTGACCAGGATGACCTGGCCGGCGAACGTCGGCGGCTCGGTCTCCTCGTGGTCGTGCGGGGTGGGCGAGGGGAACGCCAGCAGGCCGTCGGGGCGGAAGGTGCGGTCCTGGATGGCCAGTTCCAGCTCGTAGGGTTCGGCGGGCAGGCGCCGGGAGGCGATCAGGCCCAGCTCGTGCTCGTCGCGCAGGAGGTAGAAGCCGAGGAGCCCGGCGTAGATGTTGAGGCCGGTGATGCCGTGGGTGTGGTCGTGGTACCAGAGCGGGGCGGCCTCCTGGCTGTTGTGATACGTGCAGCGGGTGCCGCCGTGCAGCGGGCCGGCCGCGCCGCCGGGGGAGTACCAGGCGTCGGGGTGACCGTCGCTGGCCGAGTCGGTGTGGGCGCCGTGGACGTGGACCACCGAGGGCACGCCGTGCTGTTCGACGGTGTACTCGGAGCCGGTGAACGCCCAGTGCGCGTCCTCGTCCATGGGGAACAGGTGCCGGTAGGGCAGGTCGTTGCGCCAGTCCAGGCTCAGGGTGCGGCCGGCGCGGGCCACGATCGTCGGGCCGGGCGAGGAGGCCGGGAGCGCGGCCTCGCCGTTGGGACCTGCGTCGAGGCCGAAGCCCCACACCGTGGACGGCAGCCCGAGGCCGCCCCCCAGGAGGTCCTGGCTGGTCTCGGCCAGGCGGAGGGTGCGGGCGCCGCCGTCCGTCAAGTCCACGCGCGGGGGGCGCGGCAGGGCGTTGACGAAGCGCGGAACGGCCGTGGCGCGGGCGATGGGCGTGTCGTACAGCGGGTCGGCGACGGGCGGGAGGATCGCGCGCCGCGCGGCTGCGGCTGCGGCGGGGGAGAGGCCGGCGAGCGCGAGGGCGCCGCCGGCGGCCGGAGCCGCCCGGAGGAAGGTCCTTCTGAGCATGCGCCATGCATCTCACTCGAACCGTCGATATTCCGGCAGTAGTGGCCTCATCCCGGAAGGAAGTCGCCTCATTTCGATCATCCGGCGGAACGACTCGGGCAGGCGGGGCCGGGGACGGGGCGGCCGGGGCGGGGCCGTTCGCAGGCGTCAGGCCCCGTCCGGGGGCGCGCCCGAGGGCTCGGCGCGGCGGGAGCGCCAGCGTTCCATCAGGGCGTCCAGCTCCGTGCGCAGGAACAGCAGGAACTCGGCGGTCTCGGCCATCCGCCGCCCCGCCCGGGTGGACTCCCCCACGGCGGCGATGCCGGAGGTCATCGTGTCGGCCCAGCGGCCGATCATCGTGTCCCGGCGCAGCATCGCGGCGTACCAGGCGTTGTCGTGCAGGCGGTACCGCTCGCGGCGGGAGCCGGGCTCGCGCTCCCGGGAGACGAGGTGGACCTGGGCCAGGTAGCGGACGGCGCCGGAGACGGCGGCGGGCGAGACGCGCAGCCGCGCGGCCAGCTCGGTGGAGCTGAGCGCCCCCTCGTCGGCGGCGAGCAGGCAGGCGAAGACGCGGGCGGCCATGCGCTGCATGCCGGCCTCGGTGAGATCGGCGGCGAAGCGCTCGACGAACGCGGCCACCGGCTCGGGGTAGCCCTCCGGCCGCGCCTCCTCGGCGCGGGGCCCCGGGCGGGAAGTATCAGCCGTCACGGCCCCATCCTCGCATCCCCTTCTCCCGGTCTTGACAGTTCCTTAACTTCACAAATCTGTGAACTCACAGTAGCTTCGGAAGCATGACTGAGGCAACCAATGAGGACGCCCCCGGCGCCCCGGCCATCGCCGTCTCGGGGCTGGTGAAGACGTTCGGCAGGACCCGCGCCCTGGACGGCCTCGACCTGACCGTCCGCACCGGCGAGGTGCACGGCTTCCTCGGGCCCAACGGCGCCGGGAAGTCCACCGCCATCCGGGTCCTGCTCGGCCTGCTGCGCGCCGACTCCGGCACGGTCCGGCTGCTGGGCGGCGACCCGTGGCGCGACGCCGTCGCCCTCCACCGGAGGCTTGCCTACGTCCCGGGCGACGTGGAGCTGTGGCCGGGCCTCAGCGGCGGGGAGGCCATCGACCTGCTGGGCCGGCTGCGCGGCGGCCTCGACCGGCGGCTGCGGGACGAGCTGACCGAGCGCTTCGACCTCGACCCCACCAAGAAGGGCCGCACCTACTCCAAGGGCAACCGGCAGAAGGTGGCCCTCGTCGCCGCCCTCGCCTCGCACGCCGAGCTGCTCCTGCTGGACGAGCCCACCGCCGGGCTCGACCCGCTGATGGAGGTCGTCTTCCAGGACGTGGTCGGCGAGGCCAAGGCCGCCGGGCGCACCGTGCTGCTCTCCAGCCACATCCTGGCCCAGGTGGAGAAGCTGTGCGACCGCGTCTCCATCGTCCGCCTCGGCAGAACCGTGCAATCCGGAACGCTGGACGAGATGCGGCACCTCACCCGCACCACCATCGAGGCCGGGACCGCCGCCCCCGTCACCGGCCTGGCGGAGCTGCCCGGCGTGCACGACGTCCGCGCCGAGGAGGTCCGGGGCTCCGAGGGCGCGAAGGTCCGCTTCACCGTGGACGGCGCCCACCTCGACGGCGCGGTGAGGCACCTGACCGCCGCCGGGCTGCGCAGCCTGGTCAGCCACCCCCCGACCCTGGAGGAGCTGATGCTGCGCCACTACGGCGACGAGCTCCAGTCCCTGGAGGGCGACCACCGGAAGGAGACACTGTGAGTGCGGGGCGCGCGGCCGGTGCGCTCGCCGGGACCGGCGTGCTGCTGCGCTTCGCGCTGCGCCGCGACCGGGTCAGGCTGCCGGTGTGGATCGGGGCCCTGACCCTGGTCACCCTCTCCTCCGTCTCCAGCTTCGAGTCGCAGTACGCCACCGCCGAGGACCGCGCCTCGCTCCGGGACACCCTGGAGGGGCCCGCCGGCCTCGCCATGTCCGGACCCGAGCACTACCTGAGCGGTTCCTACGACTACGGCGCCATGACCGGCCACCAGATGATCGGCTTCTTCGCGATCCTGACGGGCCTGATGAGCGTCCTGGCCGTGGTCCGGCACACCCGCGCCGAGGAGGAGACCGGCCGCGCCGAGCTGCTGCGCGCGAGCGCGCTCGGCCGCCACGCCCAGCTGACCGCCGCCCTGACCGTGGCCGTCGCCGCCAACCTCGCCCTCGGTCTGCTGCTGGCCGCCGGCCTCACCGGGCTCGGCCTGCCCGGCGTCACCGGCGCCGGGTCCCTGCTCTACGGCGCGACGAGCGCCGCCGTCGGCATCACCTTCGCCGCCCTGGCCGCCGTCGCCGTCCAGATCACCCCCTTCGCGCGCGGCTCCTCCGGCCTCGGCCTGGCCGCCATCGGCGTCGCCTTCACCCTGCGGGCCGTGGGCGACGTGGGCGCCGACGCGTTCTCCTGGCTCTCCCCCATCGGCTGGGCCCAGCGCACCTACGTCTACGTGGACGACCGCTGGTGGCCGCTGCTGCTGAACGCCGCGCTCTCCGCCGCCGCGGCCGGAGCGGCGTTCGCCCTGTCCACCCGCCGCGACGTCGGCGCCGGGCTGCGCCCCCCGCGCCCGGGGCGCCCCCGGGCGAGCGGCGCGCTCGGCCACCCGGCCGGGTTCGCGCTGCGGCTGCACCGGGGCGTCCTGCTCGGCTTCGCGGCCGGGGCCCTGCTGTTCGGCCTGATGTACGGCTCGATCCTGGGCGACGCCGAGGACCTGCTGGAGAACAACGACCAGCTGCGCCAGGCCGTCGCGCGGCTCGGGGGCAGCCTGGTGGAGTCCTTCGCCTCCGTGGTGATGAGCATCCTGGCCGTCGTCGCCGCCAGCTACGTGGTCATGGCAACGCTGCGGGCGCGCGCCGAGGAGACCGGCGGGCGGGCCGAGCCCGTGCTGGCCACGGGGCTGTCCCGGACCCGCTGGCTGGGCAGCCATCTCGCCGTCGCGCTCGCCGGGGGCACGCTGATCATGCTGGTGGCCGGGGCCGCCTTCGGCGCCTCCGGCGCCGGGTCCTCGGGGGACGGCGGCCTGCTGTGGAGCCTGACCTGGGCCTCGCTCGCCTACGCGCCCGCGCTGTGGGTGACGGCGGGGGTGGCGGTGGCCCTGTTCGGGTGGTTCCCCCGGGCCTCGGCCGCTGCCTGGGCCGTTCCCGCGTACTCCTTCTTCGTCGTCTACCTCGGCGAGCTGACCGACATCCCCGACGGGCTGAGCAACCTCTCCCCCCTCGGCCACGTCCCGCAGGTCCCGGCGGCCGAGCTGGAGTGGACCCCCCTGCTGATCCTCACGGCGGTGGCCGCCGCCCTGGTCGCCTGCGGCCTGGCCGGCTTCCGGCGCCGCGACCTGGACAGCAAGTAGCGCCGTCCGGGGGGCGCGCGGACGAGATCGGTGCGCCGGGCGGGGGAACCTGCTCCCGCCCGGAGGCACTCGGGGTGCGCGAGGGGCGACGCACTGTTCATATGAGGTGACAGTCCGTCATGCGCACCCGACGTGGCGGCAGACACCGGAGGTCTCGCGTTCCATGAAGTCCCTCTCCCCGCACCCCACCCCCCCGCGCCGCCGCCTGGCCGCGGCAGCCGCCGGCGTCGTGCTGGCCCTCGGCGTCGCGGCTCCGGCCGCCGTCGCCCAGGACGAGGCGGGCGCCGCGGCGCACCGCGTGTCCAGGCCCGCCTGGGACAACGTCGCCCCGCTCAGCATCTCGCCCAGCTCCGGCGGCCCCAACACGTCCGTCACCGTCAAGTCCACCTGCCAGCCGAGCGGCCCGGCCACCTCGGAGGCGTTCCAGCAGAGCATCAACCTCCAGCCGGCCGGCACGAACAAGTGGGTCGGCACCGGCCGCATCAAGTCCAGCGGCCTGGTCGTCGGCCGCACCTACTCGGTGACCGTCCGCTGCTCGGACGGCGTGACCCTCAGCACGTCCTTCACCTTCACCTCCAGCACGCCGACGGGCGGCGCGGCGGCCGGCTTCGGCGGGACGGGCGGGGCGGGCGGCGGCAAGCAGGCGACCGCCCTGGCCATCGGCGGCGGCATGGCGGTGGCCGGCGCGGTCGGCTACGTCTTCCTCTCCCGGCGCCGCCGCGCCACCGGCAACCACCTCTGAGAGCCGGGCGTGCCCCGCTTCCGCCTCCGCCTCCGCCCGGCCCCCACCCCCCGCCCCGACCCGGTCGGCACCGCCGTCCCCACCGGAAGCGGGGCGGGGGCCCCCACCCCCCCGCCGGGGCCGCGCCCCCCGGCGTCGCCCCACAACGCCGGGGGCGGAGACGCCGCCCAACCCCCGGCCCACGTGGCGTCGGACCCTCGCCCC
>NZ_JAVREN010000077.1:0-17392 GCF_031845405.1 Streptomyces boetiae | reverse complement strand
GCTCGCCCCCGCGCCCCGCCCCGCCGAACGCCCCCCCGCCACCGGCCACGACTTCGCCGGGCGCCCCGCGCCCGCCGGACCTGCCGCCGCCACCGCCGCCGAGAAGCCGCCCCCGCAGCTCGCGCTCCTGGGCACCGACGAGGACCGCCCCTCCGACTGGCTGCGCGCCGGCCAGGCCATGGAGCGCGTGCTGCTGGAGGCCACCGCGCACGGCCTGTCCACCGGCCTCAGCTCCACGCCCCTGACCCTGGCCGAGCCGAGCTGGGCGCCGCGCGACGCGTTCTCGCCCATCGGCCAGGTGCACGTCGTCCTGCGCATCGGCTACGGCCCCACCGTCCCGCCGGTCCCGCGCCTGCCCGTCTCCCAGGTGCTGCGCATCGACTGACGCGCCCGCCGCGGCCGTTCACGCCCCCTGGGGCCCCGGGCCCAGCAGCACCACGTCCAGCGCGCGCGGCCCGTGCACGCCCTCCACCCGGCTCAGCTCGATGTCGCTGGTCGCAGAGGGCCCCGAGATCCACGTCAGCGGGCGGCGCGGATCCAGCCGGGGCAGCGCCTGAGGCAGCGACTCCACCACCTGCTCCGGCACCCGCACCACGCACACGTGGTGGTCCGGGACCAGGGTGATCCGCCGCCGCCCCTGCGCCGGGCCGCCGTCCAGCACCAGCGTTCCCGTCTCCGCGATGGCCAGCGCGCAGCCCGTCACCACGCTGTCCACGGCGTCCAGTTCGGGCGGGCTCGCCCCGGCCGCGTCCGGCACCCGCGCCACCCCGGGCGCCCCCGCCAGCCAGCGCGGCGGCAGCCCCTCCGGCACCACCACCCGCCGGGCCCCGCGCTCCGCCAGCAGCCGCCCGATCAGCGCCGCCAGCTCCGCCTCGTCCCCGGCCCGGTGCACCCGCGCCCGGTAGTCCGCCAGGTGCCGGGCCAGCAGCTCCACCGGGTTCTCGTCCATGCCGTGGGAGTCCAGGTAGTCCCGGGGCACGTCGACGTCCGCCCGCCCGCCGCGCTCCAGCGCGGCCCGCACCCGCCGCAGCACCTCCTCCCGGCTCACTGCATTTCCCCGTTCTCCCCCAGGCTCCGCCTGGGGGTGCCCCCATCTCCGCCCGCGCGGCACAGTGCTGCCATCGTCCTCGTCCGCGGCCCGGCAGCCGCGCTGGGGGTACCTCCCGCTTGCGGGGGCGCGTCGCTCACCGGCTCTTCTCCTCGCGCGCCCTCCGCCACCAGTCCCGGAACGACTCCGCCGGCACCTCCGGCAGGTCCCGGCTCTGCGCCCAGGCTGCGCCGGGCCCCGGCAGCCAGCCCGGCAGCCGCCTCGGGTGCAGCCGTCGCGTGCGCCCCGCCAGGCGCTGCCCGGCCCGCAGGACGCCGGGCCGGTCCAGCACCCACCCGGCCGCCCGCATCGCCGCCCGCTCGGCCGCGTGCCCGCGCGCCGGGCGGATGCGCGTGCGCGCTCCCTCCCGCGTCGCCTCGCCGCCCGCCGCGACCCGCTCCCGCAGGTGGATCAGCACCCGGGGGATGTCGATCGCCACCGGGCAGACCTCGTAGCACGCCCCGCACAGCGAGGACGCGAACGGCAGCGACGCCTCCAGCGCCCCGGCCGTTCCCCGCAGTTGCGGCGTCAGGATCGCGCCGATCGGCCCCGGGTAGGGCGCGCCGTACGCGTGGCCGCCGGCGCGCTCGTAGACGGGGCAGACGTTCAGGCAGGCCGAGCAGCGGATGCAGCGCAGCGCCGGCCGCCCCACCGGGTCCGCGAGCGCGTCGCTGCGGCCGTTGTCCAGCAGCACCAGGTGGAACGCGCGCGGCCCGTCGTCGCCCCCGGCCGTGCCGGTCCACATGGAGGTGTAGGGGTTCATCCGCTCGGCCGTCGAGGAGCGCGGCAGGAGCTGGAGGAACACCTCCAGGTCCCGCCAGGTCGGCACCAGCTTCTCGATCCCGACCACCGAGATCAGCGTCTCGGGCAGGGTCAGGCACATGCGGCCGTTGCCCTCCGATTCCACGACCACGGCCGTCCCGGTCTCGGCGACCAGGAAGTTCGCGCCGGAGATCCCGACCTTCGCCGTCAGGAACTTCTCCCGCAGGTGCAGCCGCGCCGCCTCCGCCAGCTCGGCCGGCTCGTCGCCCAGGCCCTCGGGGGCCGCGCGCCCCCAACTCCCCATCTTCTCCCGGAAGATGTCGCGGATCTCGCCCCGGTTGCGGTGGATGGCGGGCACGAGGATGTGCGAGGGCAGGTCGTCCCCGAGCTGCACGATCAGCTCGGCGAGGTCGGTCTCGTAGGCGGTGATCCCGGCCCGCGCCAGGGCCTCGTTCAGCCCGATCTCCTGCGTCGCCATCGACTTGACCTTCACCACCTCCCGCTCGCCGGTCGCCGCGACCAGGCCCGTGACGATGGCGTTCGCCTCGGCCGCGTCCGCCGCCCAGTGCACCGTGCCCCCGGCCGCGATCACCGCCGCCTCGGCCCGCTCCAGGTAGTGGTCCAGGCGGGCCAGCGTCCGGTCCTTGATCGCCGCCCCGGCCGCCCGCAGCCGCGCCCAGTCCGACAACTCCGCGACCGCGCGGGCGCGTTTGGCGCGGATGGTGCCGGTGGCGTGCGCGAGGTTCGCGCGCAGGCGCGCGTCCCGCGTGGCCCGGGCCGCCGCCTCGGGGAACGTCCGCCCGCTCACCATTGCCTCTCCTCCGTGCTCGCCAGGATCTCGGCCAGGTGCACGCGCCGCGCGGGCTCGCCCAGGCGGGAGAGCGTTCCGGCGATGTGCATGCCGCAGGAGTTGTCCACCGCGCAGAACGCCTCCGCGCCGGTGGCCGCGATGCCGCGCGCCTTGTCCGCGCCCATCGCCGCCGAGACGGCCGCGTTCTTCACGGCGAACGTCCCGCCGAAGCCGCAGCACTCCTCCGCGCCCGGCAGCTCCCGCAACGTCAGCCCGCGCACCGCGCGCAGCAGCCGGTAGGGGCGTTCCCCCAGGCCGAGGGCGCGCAGGCCGTGGCAGGTGGGGTGGTACGTCACCGTGTGCGGGTAGTACGCCCCCACGTCCTCGACCCGGAGCACGTCCGTGAGGAACTCCGTCAGCTCCAGCGTCCGCTCCGTGGCCTGTGGGGGCTCCTCCGTGACCCGCGCGAAGTGCTCGCGCACCATGGCGGCGCAGGAGGCCGAGGGCGTGACGACCCAGTCGTATCCGTCGAACGCCCGCCCGAAGCGCCGCACCAGCGGCGCGGCCAGGTCCCGGTAGCCGGAGTTGTACTGCGGCTGCCCGCAGCAGGACTGCTCCTGGGGGAACTCGACCTCCACACCCAGGCGTTCGAGCAACGCGACCACGGCCCGGCCGGTGCGCGGGAACAGCGTGTCGTTCACGCAGGTCACGAACAGCGCGACCCGCATTCGGGAGCCTGCGGCGGCGGGGATGGGCACGTGAACATCCTGAACTACCCTGACCGCCGTGACCATCCGCACCGCGGTCGTTCCGCTCGCCGAGATCCACGACCTGCGCTGGTCCGTCCTGCGCCCCGGCCTGCCCCGGCCCGCCGCCGCCTTCCCCGAGGACGACCGCCCGGACACCTTCCACCTGGCGGCCTACGCCGGCCCGGCCCCCGCCCCCCTGGCCTGCATCACCGTCTTCCCCGACCCCCTCCCCGACGCCCCCCACGCCTTCCGCTTCCGCGGCATGGCCTCCGCCCCCTCGGCCCGCGGCCAGGGCTACGGCGCGGCCGTCCTCGCCGCCGCCACCACCGAATCCACCCGCCGGGGCGCCACCCACCTGTGGTGCAACGGCCGCGCCGCGGCCCTCCCCTTCTACGCATCCCAGGGCTTCACGGTCTCCGGCCCTCCCTTCGACATCCCGGGCATCGGCGAGCACTTCGTCCTGGTGCGCGGGATGGACTGAGCCGGCGCCCTGGCCGCGCCACCTTCCGGCTCCACGGCCTCGTGACCTCGGCTCCGACGCCCTTGCCCGCGGGCGGGCCGGCCGGCGCGGATGGTCGGCCTCCCGCGGCGCGTCCGCCCGCGGGTCCCGTTCACCGGTGGGGCGGACCGCGATCAGGCGGGGGGACGCTCCGGGACCGGGCCGCCCTCCACAGTGGGGGCCCCACGCATCCCGGGTAGCTGGCCCGGCAGGGGCTCCGGCCCGGGGCTCCCCTCCGGCCCGGGGCTCCCCTCCGGCCCGGGGCTCCCCTCCGGCTTGGGGCTCCCCTCCGGCCCGGGTCCCGGCTCCGATGTGCCGGCCTCAGCCCACCGATGCCGCTGGCTACGGTAGATGGTCGTATCGCGGGTCACTGCGGCGGCGCACAGCACAGCCAGGATGCCAGGGCCGAGCACGCCGGCGTCGCCGACCATCTCGGCCGTCATGACGAGGACGCCCAGCGGCGCGTTGGCCACGGGGCCAAGGCAGGCGGCCATGCCGACGACGATGGGGATGAACGGGGACTCCGGGGCCACGCCAAGGGGTTCGGCGAGCCGCCAGACCACCGCGCCGACACCCGCTCCGACGACCATGCACGGTCCGAAGATGCCGCCCGAGCCGCCCGAGCCCACGGTGAGCGCGGTGCCCGCGATCTTCGCGAGGGGGATGAGCAGGAGTAGCCACAGCGGAATGCCGAGCATCACCTCGCGGTCCGTCAACCCCTCCATCAGCCCGTACCCGGTGCCGAGAACGCCCGGCACCGCCAATCCCAGGACCCCGACCAGCAGTCCGGCGAGGGCGGGAAGGGCCAGGCGGGCCAGGGGAGAGCGGGCATGTTTCTCGGCCCGCTCGTGGACCGCGTAGAAGGCCGTCGTGTACAGCCTTCCGGCCAGCCCGGCGACCAGGCCGACCACCGCGAGCAGCGCGAAACCCTCGACGCTCGCCACGCCTTCGCCGGGGTGGGAGCCCAGCGCCGGATCGAAGCCGAAGCACGCCCCGAAGACGCCCCAGCCCGCGCACGAGGCGACGAGGGCTTTCGGCAGGACCGAGGTGTCCATGTCCTTGCGGTAGAGGAGTTCCGCACCGAGCAGGGCGCCGCCCAGGGGGGCCTGGAAGATGGCGCCGACGCCCGAGGCGAGCCCGATCACCAGCGCTGTGCGGGCCTGTGCGCGGGACATGCCCGTCCGCCGCGCGATCACGGAGCCGAAGGCCGCCGAGATCTGCGCGGCCGGGCCCTCGGTGCCGCCCGAGCCGCCGGAGCCGATCGTGAGAGCGGAGGCGGTGAGTTTGACCAGGGGCACTCGCCCCCGCATCCCGGCGGGCGCCTCGTGCGCGGCCTCGATGGCGGAGTCGGTGCCGTGACCGCGCGCCTCGGGGGCCAGCCAGACGACCAATGCCGCGGCCACCAGCGCGCCGCCCGCCGAGACCAGGGGAACGGCCCAGGGCCGGCCGGAGGACTCCATTTCCTCGAAGCCCCCCTCGGCAGAGGTGCGGTAGGGGGTGTATCCGCCGATCCCCTCCAGCAGCCACTCGGTGCACAGGTGGAGCAGTCCGAAGAGTCCGGCGGCCCCCAATCCGGCGACTACGCCGATGACCGCCGCCGGGAGGATCCAGCGGGCCGTCGTCTCCCGTAATCCCTCGGCGGGCCAGAGGTACGGCCGGAGACGACGCACTCTCCGCTCCGGGACATCGCGGCGCCCCCGCCGACCTTGCCTCACGGTGACCCTCCATGACGCTCGACGAGCCTGACGCGGCAAGACTGCCCACGAGGCGACAGTCCTCACGTGACGATGAAGAAGGAACACGGACGTGCGATCCCGTGCGGCGACGTGCCGCCGGACGGGACAAAGGCTGAACGCGCCAGAGTGAGTCCAGATGATGTCGGGCAGGACTCTACTAGGTGCATGCCTGAAGGTCATGGGTGTGAGGTCCCGACGGGGGGAGACCATGCAGAGTGAGTCCGGCGAACGTGCCTCGCTGGTCCCGGACCTGACGCAGGTGCCGTTGGCGGAGGTGCTGGACGGCACCGATTCCGCGCTGGCACAGGCCATGCGGCGCGTCCTCGCGCGGCTGGACGGAGGGGAGCCGCCCGTGGCCGCCTACGACTCCGGCGGCGACACCGTCAGCGCCCGCCCGACGCCGCCCCTCCGGCACGGCCCCGGCGCGTGAAGCGCGCCGCCGCGCGGACGCTGTGGCCGGACGACGTCCTTGACGTGCCCGCGCTCCGCGCCGCCGGCCGACGGCCCGTCCCCTTCCAGGAGTTCGTCGTCAAGGTCCACAGCCGCTGCAACCTGGCCTGCGACTACTGCTACGTCTACCAGGCCGCCGACCGGGGCTGGCGCGCCCAGCCGCACGTCATGAGCCACGGGACCGCCGAGCACGTCTGCCGCAGGATCGCGGAGCACGCGGAGCGGCACGCCCTGCCGTCCGTCCGTGTCATCCTCCACGGCGGGGAGCCGCTCCTTGCCGGGGCCGAATTCCTCGGCGGCCTCGCCCGGCGGCTGAGGACCCTGCTGCCCGTCTCCACCGCCGCCGAGGTGACGATCCAGACGAACGGCACCCTCGTGGACGAGGCCGTGTTGACGATGTGTCATGAGCAGGGCCTCCGGCTGGGTGTGAGCCTGGACGGTGACGCCGCCGTCCACGACCGCCATCGCCGGGACGCAGGCGGACGCGGCACGCACGCCCGCACGGCGGCCGTACTGCACCGCCTCGCGCGCCCGGAACACCGGGCGGTCTCGGCCGGCATCCTGTGCACCGTCGATGTGACGGCCGATCCGCTGGCAACCTACGCCCACCTCCTGTCGTACCGGCCCCCCGCCATCCGGTTCCTGCTGCCGCTGGGGAACTGGACGCACCGGCCGCCCGGCCGTGTTCCCGACGCCCGAGTGACTCCCTATGCGGACTGGCTCATCCCGGTCTTCGATCAGTGGTACGGCTCGCCCGCGCCACCAGTGCGGCTGCCCCTGTTCGAGTCGATGCTCGACCTGCTCCTCGGCGGGGCGACGAGCACCGAGTCCCTGGGCGGGGGGCCTTCGCGGCTCGCCGTGGTGGACACCGACGGCACGCTCGCGCTCTCCGACCACCTGAAGACGGCTGCTGACGGCGCCGACCGCACGGGACACGACGTCTTCAGCGACCCGTTCGACAGCCTCCTCGACCATCCCGGCGTCGTTGCACGCCAGTTGGGCCCCGAGGGGCTGTGCGCGCAGTGCCGGGGCTGCCCCGTCCGCACCGTGTGCGGCGGCGGACACTATGCCCATCGCTACCGTGCGGACTCCGGATATCTGCATCCGTCCGTCTACTGTCCCGACCTCATGGACCTGATCGGGTACGTGTCCCGCGTGGTCCGCGCGGACCTGGACCGACTGCGGACCCGACGTGGGGAGCATTGATGCTGACTCCCGGCCAGAAGAATCATCCGGGCCGGACGGGCCAGACCGCGGCGGCCGGATGGCCGGCCCTTCCGCCGGGTCTGTGGCGGCAGGTGGCCGAGGGGCGGCCCGACCCATCGGTTCTGCGCCTGCTCCGGGCCGCGCGGGCCTCCCGGAACCTGCTGCTGCTGCGCGCCCTCCACCAGCGGCGGCGCGGCGCCGCCGCCTGGGACGCCATCGTCGCAGTGCTCGCGGATGTCCGGCGGCACGACCAGGAGGCGTTCTCCGCGTGGGCGGCCGACCCCGCGACCGGGGCTCGGCTAGCGCACGCGGTGCGCGAAGGCGACGGCGGAGTGGCCGAGGCCGCGGCTGCCGCCGCGCACCGGGCCCGGCGGCCTTTCCGGCTGAGCGTGGGCGTGCGGAACGGCACTGTGGCGCTCCCGGGGCTGGGCTGGGCCGAGTTGGCGGGAGACCCGGCCGAGGCGTGCGTCGAGCGGGTACCGGGCGGGGGAACCGTGGTGTGCGCGGGGAGCGTCCGGGTGCGGGTTCCCGACCGTCTCGGATCGCCCGCACCGCGCTGGGAGCCGCTGCCCCGACTCTTTCTCCGCGCCCATGGCCGACGGCTGTCCGTGCGCCTGGAGACCGCCGACCCACTGCGCCTCGGCGCGCCTGCCCTTCCCCCGGCGCCGTGCGGGGCGGCGGCGCGGGAGGGGTGGCGCCGTCGGCTCGGCGAGGCGTGGCGGATCCTCGCCGCACGGCACCCCGCGCAGGCGGCGGCGGTGGCCGGCACCGTGACGGCTCTTGTGCCGCTGCACGCCGAGTCGGCCGCAGGCTCGCGGCACCGGGACTGGCTCAGCGCCTCCTTCGCGGACGCACCCGGCCTGCTCGCGCTCGCGCCCCTGGCCGCACCGGCGTCGCTGGCGGCAGCGCTTGTGCACGAGACGCAGCACTCCACCCTCTACGCCCTCGCCGACTGCGCGACGCTGCTCGACGCCGAGCCCGGCAGTCGCGTGCCGGCGCCATGGAGCGCTGAGCCCCGGCCGCCGCACGCGTTGCTTCAGGGGGCGGCTGCCTTCCTGGTCACGGCGCTGTTCTGGCATGGCGAGAGCCTGCACGGAAACTCCGGCGCACGCGAGGAGTTCGAGCGCTGGCGGCGCACCGCACGCGAAGCCGTGGCTACGCTGGCCGGCTCACCGTGGCCGACAGCGGACGGACGGAGGCTGATCAACGCGATGGCGGACGTTCTGAGCTCCTGGGAATAGCCTCGTGACGCCTGGTCTCGCGTTAGAGCGGCGGGGGTTCGATGTCGCACTCGCCGCGCCGCCGCGCCGCCGCGCCGCGGGCTTCAGGATGGTCTGGGCCGAGCGTGTCCAGGTAGCGGCGGTGCACCGTGGCCAGAAGATCCTCGCCTCTGTCCCGTTCGTCGACTCCCGCTTCGACCAGGTCGAGGGCGAGATTCAGCAGTGCCACGAGGGTGACTGGGTGACGATCGCCGTAGCGCCGCTCCAGCCGGTCCGCGCATTCCTCGCCGAGCGCCCGCGCTCGGGCTCGTTCGCCGGCACGGGAAAGGCCGGAGGCGAGGTTGACCCGTGCCATCAGCAGCCACGGGTGGTCCTCCGGCAGGGCACGGGCCAGCGACGACACCGTCCGCTCATCCAGCGCGAGGGCCTGGTCGTCCGCCCCGCCGGCCCGCAGCGCCGCCGCGTAGTTGACCGCGGCCGTCGAGGTGATCGGGTGCCGCTCCCCGAAGCGGGCCCGGTAACGCTCCAGCGCGTCGGCGCCGCACCGCACGGCTCCCTCGGGATCACCTGTCAGGCGCAGGTCGTTGGCGAGGTTCGTGACGGCCGCGATGGTGTCGACGTGGTCCCCGCCCAGCAACTTCTCGTACCGCTCATGGACATCCGTCGCCAGCTCAAGCCCCTCCCGGAGGGCGCCGGCCTTGCGGCAGCTCACCGCGAGGTTCTTGAGGGCGCGCAGCGTGTCCGGATGCGTCTCGCCGAACTCCTCGCGGTAAACGGCGAGGGTGGTGCGCTGCAGGCGCAGGGCCTCCGCGTAGCGCCCGCACTCGCGCAGGTCGCGGGCGACGTTGTTGACGGAGAACAGCGTGGAACGGGCCCTGTGACCGAGCACGGTGCGGCGGCTCTCGTGGACTCGGCGGTCCAGTTCCAGTGCCTCCGTGTAGTAGCCGTTGACGCGCAGGCTGACCGCGTAGTTGTGTGTCGCCCTCAGCGTGTTGGCCGACTCCTCGCCGTACCGGCGGACGCTGCGCTCGTACGCGCCCCGATCGAGGATCAGCGCCTCCTCGAAATGCCCGGCGGCGCGCTCGTCCGCCGCCGTCGCCCCGGCCACCGTGATCGTGTCCTCGTGGTCGTCGCCGACCGTGGCACGGAGCAACCGCAGCGCCTCCTGGTTGAGCGGGCGTGACTCACCGAACTGCGAGAGCTGCCAGTGGGCGCTCGCCTGGAGGCGCATGGCCGACAGCGTCTGGGGGTGGTCCGGGCCGAGGATCTCCCGCCACTCGGTCACGATCCGCCGGGCGAACTCGACGGTGCCCTGGAAGTCGCCGCGCGCGAAGAGATAGCCCAGCGTGGTGAGGACCGTCTGCCGGCAGCTCCCATCGGTGCTGCGCGGCAGCCCGGTGGGCTCGATGTGGGGAAGGATCTCCGCCAGCCTGGCCCAGGCGTCCGTCCGCTGGGAGGCGCCGGGGTCGTGCGCCGCGAGCATCTGGTGGATCAGATGACGCCACGCCTCCTGCTCACGCGCGGGCAGTTCGTTCTGCAGGAAGCCGCGCAGCAGCCGGTGCATCTGCGCCGTGCCCCGCTCCTGGTCGATGGTGAGCAGCGAGTACTGATTGATGGCCCGAATGGTCCTGCCCCGCTCCAGCGGGTCGTGGGCCAGCGCGAACAGGCTGGCGGGGAGCGGGAGCGCCCGGGCATCGGGAAGGAAGGACTGGGCGACCGGCTCCGGCCCGAAGAAGGCCAGCAGCCGCAGCAGATCGAGCGCACCGGGGTGGTCCCGCGCCAGGGAGTCCATCGACGCCCGCCACAGCTTGGCGACGGAGCGGTCTCCGGGCGAGGCCGTCTCGGCCAGCAGCTCGGAGGGGCGGCTCGCCAGCAGTTCGAGCAGCTCTCCCGTGCCGAGCCCCGTCTGGATCATGAGGGCGGCACACTGCTCCAGGGCGATCGGCAGGTGCCCCAGCTCCTCGGCCAGCCGGTCCGCGTCCGCTTCGGAGACCCAGGGCGTGCGGCTGCGGAGGAACTCCCGGCTCTCGGCCTGGTTGAAGACATCGACGCGCAGCGAGTCGACGCGGTTGGTCCAGCCGGCGTCGCGGGAGGTGAGGATGACGTGCCCCACCCGGCCGGGGGCGCTCACCGGCGACGGGATGTAGGGGGCGACGCTCTCCGGTGGCCCGGCGTTGTCCAGCACGAGCAGCCACCGGCGGACCGAGTCGCCCGAGGAGAGCGCTGCCAGTACGCGTTCCACCGTGTCGCCCGGGCCCTCGGCCACGCCCAGCTCGGCAGCGAGGGAGGCGAGCTGCTCGCGGATGACAGCCGTCTGCGCCGCGTCGATCCACCACACCCGGTCGTACTCGCCGCTGTGGCGGCGTGCGTATTCAATGGCCAGCCTCGTCTTGCCCACGCCGCCCAGCCCGTAGAGCGCGTGGGGGAGGACGGCCGCCTGGCCCTCACCGTGCAGTATGCCGTGGAGCCGGGCAAGTTCGGGACTTCTGCCGAAGAAGTGACGGCCCGCCAGCGGCATCGAGGGCGGCGTCCGGCCGGGCGGGGCGGGCTCCTCGCGCGCGGAGTGGGGTTCCGTGGGCGTGCCGGCGGCGTGGGCCGAGCCGCTCTGCTCGGCGGGAGTCTTCAACGCGTTCTCCGAGGCGGGGGCAGGTCGTGTGGTCATGGCGGGGGCATCGGCCGGCCGGGTGGCCGGCGGGCCGGAGGTGGAGGTGCCCCCAGGCGTCTCTTGCCCGTCGGCGCCCCGGACCAATGGCCCGGTCACCCGGTCGAGCGGTGTACTGTACGCGGGCCCGAGCGCGCTGAGGGCGGGGCCGGCGGCCTCCAGAAGTTCCCGGTCCTCGTCGCTCAGCCGTTCGGGGGACCACGAGGAGGGGGCGGCGACCAGCTCGGCGAGAAGGTCGGGCCGGGCCCCGGTGACCTGCGCGGCCCGCGCGGCGACCTCCTGCAGCGTGCGGAGAATCTCGGCGCGGCCCAAGGTGCGCAGCAACTGGCCGCGCACCCCTTCGAGAAACGCGAAAGACGGCCGGGAGCTGCCTGGTTCCGGCCGCATGGACAGCAGGCCGCCGAGGAGGATCTCGGCCATGGGCAGCGGACCGGCCATGCGAGTGACCGGCTCCCGCACGGCGCTGAGGACGTCGTCGCGCAGCGGCACCATCGCGAGCCGCGCGGCGAGCAGCCGTCCCGCCGGCGAGGCCAGGCGCTGGAAGCGGCGGACGGCCGTGTCGGCGGGAACGGCGGCACCGCGAGCCTCCGGTTCGAGGGGCGGCAGGCTCGCGGTGGCCAGGTGTCCGCCTTCGATCAGCAGGGCGGCGACATCGTGGTGGGGCGCGGGAGCCGCGGTGACGAGACGGGCCCAGCCGGCGAGCCAGGCCGGTTCCATCGCGAGGACCGGCACCGGGACCGGCACAGGCTCCTCACCGGCGTCATCGGCGTCGCCCGGCCGGACCCAGGCGCCGCCCCGGCGCAGTTCCAGGAGGCTGTTGGGCAGGCCGGGAGCACGAGTCCGCAGGCGCAGGTCCACGGGGACGGCCTCGCACAGGTCCCACAGCCTGGCAGGCAGGGGCTGAAGCACGGCCACGGGGGCCTCCCGCGCCCAGGAGCGGAGCAGCCGGGGCACGACGCCTTGAGCCCAGCCGGCGCCGACGCAGTCGCTCATCAGGAGGATCAGCCGACTGCGTCGCGGGTGGGTCAACGCGGCCGGGCCGCACGTTGCCGAGCCGCTCTCGGCGCGGAGCACAGCACCGCCTCCGCGGGTGTCGAGCCAGCACACCCGGACATCGGCGAAGGCGCCCTGATTCCGGAGAAGCCGGACGAGATCGCGGACGATGCCGTACCACACGGACATCGACGTGCTGCGTTCGACGACGAGCGTCACCTCGAACCAGCGGTCGGGCAGGTCCGTGAGCACCAGGTCCCACCGTCCGAGTTCGGCGGAGCGTACGGCGGTGGCCTCCTCGTCGAGGGCCGGGTTCCGGTGGGTGCGGACGCGCCGGTTGAAGGGGCGCAGGGCGCGAGCGAGACCGAGTGGGTCGCGCAGGGCGCCGGGGCGTGGATCGGCGTCGAAGAGCGGGCCGGCCGTTCCGGTCTGTGGCCCGGCGGCGATGCCGGCGCGGGCGGAGGCGGGGGCCGGGCCGGGAACGGAAGTCGGCTGGCGCGGCAGTGCGTTGCCGGCCGGGAGGCGTGGGCGTGGGCTGGGCGGGGGCTCCGACTGGGGGCCCGGCGGGGTGGGAGGTGCCTCCGGGGGGAGCGGGGGCGCGGCGTCCCGCCGCTGAGGCGTGATGCCCGGCCGTCCGCTGACGCGCCGGGCGAGCCACAGTGCTTCCGCCCACTCGCGGGCCGTGAGCCGGTCGGGCCCAGGGCCGATCACGGTGATGAGTCCGAGGTCATCGAGCGCCACAGGGCGTCCCGGAGCCGCTGCCAGGACGTCTCGTCGGTGGCGGCGGCCCCGTTGGTCACCAAATGGACCGCGCTGAGCAACTGGTCAACGGCCAGCGGCCCGCTCTTGCCGCGCAGGGCGAGGAAGTCGCGGATCAGCGTGGCGGCGGCACCGTCCGCGGTCCCGAAGTGCGAGGCGACCATCGCGGCGAGTCGCTGCTCGTCCGGGTCGTCCATCTCGACCTCCAGGCAGCGACGGCGGAAGGCGGGCGGGAACTCTCGCTCGCCGTTACTGGTGATGACGACGATCGGGAACTCGTGACAACGGATGAGCCCGTCCCGCACGGTGGCCGAGGCGCCGGGGTCGGCCGTGGCGACCCGGACGGTCCGGCGGGTCTGGGCGTAACGCTCCAACTCCCTGATGCGGAACTCGCCTTCCTCGAAGGTGTGCAGCAGGTCGTTCGGCAGATCTATGTCTGATTTGTCCAGCTCGTCGATGAGCAGCACACGTGGCCGAGCCCACGGCAGCAGCGCCGTACCCAGCGGGCCGAGGGTGAGATAACGGCCGATGTCGGCGGCCCCCTCGGCAGCGTCCGGCTCTCCCGCGCCGGGGGGAGGGGCGTCCTGGACTCGGCCGATGGCGTCGAAGTCGTACAGGCCGTCGCGGAGGGCGGTTCTGCTGACCACGGGCCACCACAGGACGCGGCCGAGGCCGAGTTCGGAGGCGATCTGATGGGCCAGACTCGACTTGCCGGTGCCGGGGCGCCCCGCGACCAGCAGCGGACGCCGGAGGTGGATGGCCGCGTTCACGGCGTCGAGGACGGCGGGTCCCAGGGTGCCGCCGCGGGCTGTACCGAGCTTGCGCCTGGTCTCGTCCCCGTAGTCAGGAATGGGGTCAGGAAGGGGATCGGGAATGGAGTCCGCGTCGCCGCCGGTGCCGGAGGCCAGGCCGACGCCGTCCGGCTGCCCCGGGGCGCAGCCGTCCTTGGCGGGCGTGAATCTACGCCACGGCGGGGGCGGTGGCAGCGTGGGCAGCGGGTCCGCCGGCGATAAGCGCCGGCCGCTGTCCCGGAAGACCCACCAGGCGGGGGAAGGGACGAGGGGGCGGGCCGTCCCGTTGCCGGACGGGGCTCCTGGCTCACCGCTCACTCGGGGCCCCCTCGGCTCGCGGATGCTCCAGCACGGTGCTCGCCGCCTCCAGTCCCTCGGAACTTTCCCAGACTAGGCTGACGCCGCGACGCAGGTCCAGCCCGGAAATCCTTTCACCGGCAGAGTCGTAGCCACCCCGTAACAGGCGTATGCGCTCGGGCAGCCGGACCAGCCGGTCGTCCAGGGCGTCGCGAAGCTCATCGCGCGGAGCCCGCCGCGCCGTCTCGCCGTGCACTGCGAGAATCGCCGGCATGCCGGCCTCCAGCATGATGTCGACCACGTCGCCCGCCAAGTCTCCATCGTACGGCGGGGGGTCGAGCAGGACCAGGCACACGGGCGTGACGCTGTTGCGCAGCCGGGCCAGCAACTCCCGTGCGTCGAGGGGGTCTCCGGGCCAGAACCACCACGTGGCGGGCTCACCGAGCCCCGACCACGGGTGCAGATCCAGCCAGTCGAGCCGCCTGCGGATCCGGGGCCACCAGCGCCGGCTGCGGAAGTGCTTGGCGCCGCGCACCGTCACGGGGCTCTCCGCGCCCAGTTCGCGCGGCATCCCTCCGTCCGGGCGGATCTCGATCTGGTCCACGTCCAGCCACAGATGCGAGCGAGGAAGCACGAACTCCACGTGCAGGGCTTCGCTCGGCCCGCGGAACCGGCTCAGAGCCTGTTCGTGCAGCCGCGCGACCGTCGCGTCCAACTCGGCGCGACTGGTCACCCGGCGGTCGCCGATCAGGCTCTCGCCCCTTGAGCCGGGGGCGACGAACCACCCGCGCAACTGGAGGTCCGCAGGGGCGGCCGGCCGCGCCGACACCTCGATCAGCAGACGACTGGGCCGTACCGCCTTGCCAGCCCTGGACGCCTCCTTGTCACGGACCTGCTCCAGAAGCCCCTCGGGGCACCCCAGCCGTCGGGCCACCCGCAGGTTCCAGCTCCGCAATCGCCCCGTGAGCGGCTCGTGCTCCCGCACGGCCAGCGCTTCCAGGAAGCAGATCAGAGGATGCGGCTCCGCAGGGACGTGGCTGGCGTCCTCGAAGGCGGAGACGAGGGACTCGGCCACCTGCTGCCTGGCCGCGTCCGGCCCTGGCCGGGCGCCCGGGGCGTGGGCCTGGACATGAGGCAGAAAGCCGAGGGCCAGGTGGTGCCGCTCCTCGTCGGGCAGTTCACAGGAGGTGAGCAGGGCCAGGAGTGAACGGTGCTCCTCCGGTGTCAGGAGGGATTCCGGGTACAGCCTGCGGTAACTGACCTCGACGGCCGGCCACTCGACGGTGCCGGTGACTCCCCAGCCCAGCTCGTCCAGGAGAAGCCGCAGCCCGCCGGGCCAGCGGTCGCAGGCGGATACCAAGGAGTAGAGGTCGTCCAGCAGAGCGGGGTGCCGCGCACAGTCGACGGTCACCTCCAGGCGGCGCCACACCGCCTCCAGCGCCCGGTCGCGCGTGGCCTGACGCCGCACGCCGTGCACCCTGGCCAGCCGCTCGGCGAGCGCGCCGTACGGATCCGCCCGGTCCATCCGATCCCCCCAGGCCGGCAGCGTTGTCACCGTCCGTCCCCCGTCTGCCCGTTCCGCAGGCGGGTGAGCAGGTCCTCCAGCCCCGTCATGAGTGTCGAGCGGCCTTCGTACCAGCGCACGGCGGTGACCAGCCGGTCCAGACCGTCCGCGTAGCGCAGGGACGTGGCGACGATCGCGCGGACGTCTTCGCGCGGTACGGGGGAACGTTCGACGTTGTCCGCGATGTCGTGCCCGGCGTCCCGCAGGATGCGGTCTCTGCGCTGGGGGTCGGCGATGCTCGGAAGGCGGAGCAGGGCTTCGGTGAGGCGGCGTTCGGTGTCGGCCGAGCCCGGGTACGCGGCGGGCGGGTGCCCGGCCCTTCCTTCGCTCACCCTCATCTCCCCGACGAGGGGCGGACAGTACCGCGCGGCGGCCCCCACGGGGAGCATCCATCCCGGGCCCCGCCCCCGGGGGCCGTAGGCAGCGACCACTATCCCGAGCACGTGCCCGGACTCGTCGACGACGCCCGCGCCGCTGAAACCGCGTTCGAGAGCGGGTGCTTCGGCCGCCGCGTCCAGAAGGGCGAACTGCATCCAGTCCGGGCTCGCTCCCCCGTACCCCAGTAACTCAGCCTTCAGCCACACGCCCTCGTCCAGGCCCGCCGGGTGCCCGTACGCCCACACCGTCCGCCCGCGTTGCTCGCTGCCAGGGCGAAGCCCGGCAGGCGGGCAGTCATCCGGGAGCCTGCCGCGCAGCCGGAGCACGGCGACATCGCCGCGCTCGCCGCGAGGCGGGGCCCAGCATCCGGGCTCCACCACGGCGGGTGTGGGAGAGCCGACGAGGGAGCCGGGGAAGTCGACGGTCACCGCATGTCCGCCCGGCTCCTCGCCGTCCCCGAGGCCGAGTGCGGCCTCCACGACATGGGCACAGGTCAGTATCCGGCCGGAGGATAACAGCACCCCGGCCCCGACCGGTACGCCCGCCGAATCCAGGACGCGAACCCGCCAGGAGTCGCCCATGGGCTCTGGCATCCTCCGTTACCCCCTCCGCCGCCAGGAACAGTGGTGACGAACGCCGTCCGTCCGCGCGGCATACGCAGGGTCCCCCCGGTGCGCCGCTCCCACGCACCCGCCCCGCCCAGCGCCTACCGCACCTCGTGCCACGATCAGCGTATCTCCGGTGGTTGCCTTCGCCACGTACCGGATAGGTAACAGAGACCGCGGAGCGGTGGGGACACTTCGAGCAGTTTTTCTCCTGCCTCGGTCGTACGTCTCACCGGTCAGGTGCGGTATGAGCTTCGCGATGCGCGAGGCAGCATCGAATCGCTGGAACAGCATCAACGCCTGGTCGGCAGCCACAAGCGCCGCGCCCGCGTCACGTACGGGGCCCTGACGGCTGAACGCCAGTTGGGAATGGGGCACTCGGACGCGGCCTGCGACACGTGGCGCCACGGGCCGGACGAGTACCCGTGACTCTCCTCCAGCCAGGCCGACGAACGCGCCGCCGCCATGCGGTCGCTGCTGCGCCCCCACCGGGGCAACCGTGCCGCCCGCGACGTGCTGGAGCCGGCGCGGTCGCTGGTCACGGCGTGAGCACGCGGGGGGGTATGGCGGACCACCCGGGCCTTTCGCCATACGCCTACCTGCCCGGGACGGTGCCGACGGGCGTCGTGGCTGCACGGCCGAGGTGCGGGTGATCGCCCGGACGGGGGAGTGGCTGATCCATAGCGCGCTTTCGGACACATATGGCCACTGCCGGACAAGGCGCCGTGGTGTGGCGGGCCTGAGTGGCGCGCCCCGCAGCAGATCCGGCCTCTCACCACGTGTTGAGGGCCTTGTAAGCAGGGGCCAGGAGGGCGGCGAGGTTGCGGCCTCGGATGGTGAGGGG
>NZ_JAVREN010000076.1:0-18566 GCF_031845405.1 Streptomyces boetiae | reverse complement strand
GCCAACGGGACGGCGCAGGACCGTCTCACTCAACGCAACACGCAGGGTGAGCGGCGCCGTTACCCGGGTGAGGATCGTCTGCCGCTCGATGCGCAGGCGCACTCGGCCTTCGAGTTCCGCGTCCCCAATCCCTCGGGTATGCGTACGGATGACGTCGCGGGCGTAGCCCTCGGTCTGGAACAGCCCCGGGATGATGTCGCTCTGGTACGAATCCTGGCTCACGGCGGCCTCTTCCAGACCCACGTACAGGTCGAATCCCTCCGGGATCACATCGCCGTAGGCATGCCACCACCCTCTGGCCTTGGTTTCCTTCGCGAGCCCCGTCAGCGCCTCGGTCATCTCCGGCGAGGCACCGTAGATCTCGCACATGTTGCGCACGTCGAAGCTGCGCAACGACACCTGGCCCGTCTCGATCCGCCAGATCTTCGGAGTCGACCATTCGAGACTTGCCGCAGCGGCCTTGACCGACAACCGGGCCGCCTCCCTCAGCTCCCGGAGGTACCGGCCGAGTTGGCGCCTCGGCACGGTCGAGCCTGTCGTTCCCTCCGCCATCCGCTCATCCCTTCCGCGTTCATTGTGAAGCCCACCGACGCTCGTTCTGTAGCGCTGTCCGGACTCGGCTTGTAATGCACGTCAACTGTTCGAGCACCAAAAGGCGTACGACGCGACTCGTAGTCTTGCATCCGTCACTGTTCCGCACCCAGCCTAAGGGACAGGCAGTAAGCGGGCCGTAACTCTGCATGAAGTCGGCTGCCCTGCACGCGGCTTGCTCCTCTGCGCGCCGCTCCACCACCCACGGTCAGGACAACGAAGTGACGCACATCGAAACCCTTCTCCGCACGCCGCTCCGGCGGTTGTTAACGCCCCTCGCGGTCTGCTCCGGACCTGCCTCGGGAACGTCCCCGGCCGGGCTGCGCGCAGGGGCCACGCGGTGAGCGCGGCGGCGGGTCTGCCGTTTCTGCTCGTCGGCTGGGCCGGCGGCGAGGCGCGGCAGCCGGTTCTGCGGGTCAGGCGGGCGTTGGGCCGGGCGTTCCCCCAGGTGCGCTGGGCGCGGGAGACCGGCGGCGGTGCGTCGGGGCAGGCGTCCCGTGATCACCTGCTTCTGCGGGTGGCGGGCGAGGCGCGGTGCGCGTCGTCCGTGCGGCGGGCGGTGCGTGAACGGCTCGGCGGCTGGGGGCTGTCGGGGCACGAGGACGCCGTACTGCTGGTAGTCGGGGAGCTGTTCGGCAACGCCGTGGCGCACGCGCCGGGCGAGGTGATGGTCGAAGTCGTCCGGCACGCCGCCTCGTTGGGAGGTGCGGGCGAGGTGTACGTCGCCGTCACCGACCGCTGCCCGCAGCGGGTGCCGGTGCGGCGCGAGGCCGGACCGGACGCCGAGAACGGCCGCGGCCTGGCCCTGGTGGAACGGCTCGCCGACGCCTGGGGCACCAACGTCGGCCGCACGACGAAGACAGTGTGGGCCGCCTTCACCCCGCAGCACCGGGACCGCCCCGGCCGCGAAGCCGGAGGCGCCCGGTGAGCGACGCAATCATGGAAGGCGTGACGGTGGACGCCTCCACGGTCCGCCTCGGCGATCAGATCCTCGTCGGCGGCCAGTGCTACACCGTCACCGACATGACAGCCCTCCCCCGCGGCGGCCGGCGCCTGGAGTTCAACGGCGGCGAGTCGTTCACCATGCGAGCCACCACCGTGCTGTGGGCGACGCGACGGCGCCCGGTGGCCCCGCCTCGCGGGGGCCGGGGCCTGCCGCGCGGCTGGGGAACGATCCGCTGACCTCCTCTGGTGAGCGGTTCGCCGGGGATACGGCTCACGGCAGGGCGGCGTCGGCGAAGGCGCCGCCCTGCCAGCGGTCGGTGAGCGGCTCGCGGGCGGGGCTCCTTGGAGGTCCTTTGGGGGGCTGGCCTCGACAGGTAGGTTCCAGTGGCTGTTCGAAGCACCTCTTGAGGGGGAGACCGCCCGTGGACGTCGTGGCAATCATGGAGGCACTGGCTGAACAGGGCATCACTGTGATCCTCAAGGCTGACTCCGAGCGGATGGCCGAGCGGCGCGAGCCCTGGACATTCGTGGCCAGTGGCGCCCCCTCGCGTGACGATGTCCTCGTGCGAACGGATGCCGCCTCGGTCGAGCAGTGCCTCGAAGCCTGCCTGCCCCGCCTGCGCGAACTGGGCCTTTCGCTGCCCGGGTAACGAGAGGGGTCATCCGGACTCGACGCGCCGAATCACCTGCTGCCAACCCTTCTTGGTCCCTCGCCCCCGGCGTTCCTGCCGACGATGCCACTCAGTGCTCTCGGGGCGTTACGCACTGCGGCTAGGGTGACCGGAGCAGCCCCAGCGGAGGAGGAGCCCGTGCGACGTCGCGAGATGATGACCGGAGCGCTCGGCCTGGGCGCGGGCCTCATCGCCGCCTCCCCCGCCACTCCCGCCGCCGCGGCCGACCCCGCCGCAGCCCTGGAACGGGCCCTCTTCGACGGCCCGTCCGCCGCCCCCGCCCCACTCCCCCGGCTGGCCGCCGCGCTCGGCGCGGCCCGCGCCGACTACGAGGCCACCCGCTACCAGGCCCTCGCCGCCGCGCTCCCAGGGCTGATCGCCACCGCCGAGGCAACCCGTGACGCCGCCGCCGGCCGCGCCCGCGAACAGGCCCACACCCTCCTCGCCCGCGCCTACGTCCTGGCCACCGAACTCGGCGTCAAGCAGCGCTCCGAGGCCACCTGGGTCGCCGCCGACCGCGCCCTCAGCGCCGCCCGCGCCGGCGGCGACCCCCAGCCCATCGGCGAGGCCGCCCGCGTCCTGGCCATCACCATGCGCCGCGCCGGACGCACCCAGGCGGCCGTCAGCCTCCTCTCCCGCACCGCCGCCTCCCTGGACGCGGACCGCGGAACGCCCTCCCCCCAGGCCCTCGCCGCCCGCGCCTGCCTGCTCATGACCGGCGCATACACCGCCGCAGCCGCCAGGCAGCGCACCACCGCCCTCGACCTCCTCGCCGAAGCCGAGGAAACCACCCGCCGCATCCCCCAACACGCCGCCCGCACCGGCCTGTTCGTCATCAACGCCAGCCTCGACGAATGCGCCATGTACCGCATCTCGACGTTCACCGCGCTGGGCACCCCCGACGACGCCCTCCCCTACGCCGCCCGCATCGTCCCCGCCCGCCTGCCCACCACCGAACGCCAGGCCCGCTACCTCACCGACACCGCCCGCATGTGGAACCACATCGGCGACCCCGCCCGCACCTACGCGGCCCTCCGCGCCCTCGAACGCCTCGCCCCCGAAGAAGCCCGCCGCCCCTCCCTGCGCCTGGTCACCACCGACCTCCTCTACTCCCCCCACCACCTCCCGGGCCTGCGCGACTTCGCTACACGGACGGGAGCACTCCCGGGCTGACCTGCGTGCCCGCACTCCCCTGACAGCCGGTGCGGTGGCGCCGCCGACCGGGCCCCCGAATCCCGTCCCGGGCAAGCGCCTTCGGCCTCCCGCACCTAAGCTGTCCACCAGGGTGGCAACGCTGACCCCAGCCCCCGCACGAGGCTCTGACCTGCACAGATGCACTATCGCCGGACTGCTGCAGAATCGGCCCCCGCTGCGGCCCGTATCTGGCGTCTGGCCAGGGACTTTACCTTCGGGTCCTCATCAACCCAGGTGGGTTCGCAACGCGCCCTCGTCCACGACGACCGTGATCCAGGGCCGGGGTCCTGCTCACCCCTGGTGGGTTCGCAACTAGGTCGCCCCACCCTGTGCCGGGCGGTGTTCTCGTGTCCTCGTCAACCACGGGGGGGCGCCGCCACGTCCCCGGCGTAGTCCCGGCGTCCTCATCAACCTGGTGGTTCGCAACGGAAGATCCTGCGGTGCCCGGCGGCTTGGGCGGGCGGTCCTCCGTAGGTTCGGGCAGCGCCAGCCTCCGCAGGGTCAGCGGGCCGCCCGTCACGACCGGCTGTCGTCGTCTGAGCGTGAGGCGGCCGTGGCGGACTCGTACCAGGCCGTCGGTACGACGGCCGCGGCCGGGCGGCCGTAGCGGGTGATGGTGGCGTGGGCGCCTTCGTACTCGACGGCGTCCAGGACGCGGGTGAGGTCTTCGCGGCCGGCGCGGGAGGTCCAGCTTTGGGGTTGGGGGGCCGGGTGGGTGCGGCGGGCGGTGGCGTACCAGTCGGGGGGGACGAAGACGGCGACGACGCGGTCGTTGCGGGTGACCTCGCGGTGGACGCCGCGGTGGGCCGCGTCGGCGAGGACCTCGCCCCAGTGGAGGCGGAGGTGTTCGCTCGGGTCGCGGAGGGCGTCGTTCGGCATGCGGAGATTGTAGGTTGCGCGAGTGTTGTAAGTTATGTAAGTCTTGCGGGGCTGTGAAGACGATGGCCCCGGGCCGACGCGTCACCGTCGGCCCGGCGCCGGACCCGAACCCCTCACCCAACTGAGGAGATCGAGCCTTGCGAAACCCTAGTTGTGAGACGGCCGCCGAGCGCGTCAGGCGGGCCCGCGCCCGTGCCGACGCCGTCACCTACGCGGTCGCCGGCGTGGCGACCGCCTCCTCGCTCGTGGGCATGTGGCCCGTGACGCACGCCGCCGTCCTCGCGGCCCGCATTCCCGGCCCCCTCGTCACGCCCGTGGCCGTGCTCACCCTCGGGCTGCAGGAAGGCACCGTCGTGGCCTGCGCGATCCGGGCCCGCGCGAACGTGCTGGAGAGGGGCGAGACCGGCGTGGACGGCGTTGCCCTGTGGGTGGCCGTCAGCCTCTCGTCGTTCGTCTCCGCCGCCGAGGCCGCCTTCGCCGCGCCCGCGACCGCCTCGCGCGGGGAGCAGGCCGTGACCGTCCTGGTCCGGCTGGCCGCGCCGGTCGTCGCCGGATGGCTGTGGGAGCGCGGGCTCGCGCCGGGACGCCGGGCCGTGCGCGGCGACCTGCCGTGCGTCCTGGCCGCCGTGCGGCAGCGGTTGCGCGCCCACGCGCTGTCCTGGGCCGGGACCGCGGACGCCGACGACCTCGGCCGCCGCCGGGCCGCGGCGCGGGCCGCCCGGCTGTCCGACCGGCTGTGCGGCGCCGACGAGAACGCCCTCACCCGCCGTCAGCGGCGGTTGCTGCGGCGCCTGCGGAGGGCGTTGCGCGCCTGGGGCGTCGCGCACACACAGCGCGGCCGACCGCCGGTACCTGCTGGAAGACGACCCGGGGAATGGCATCAGATGCTTGATCCCGTCATTTGGCAAGAGAGGGCGTGGAGTGGTCGACAGCACGCGTGAAGTACCCGGAGCCGCCCGGTGGGGCTCGTCTCCGAGATCCATCTGCTGCACCCAGAAGACGCAGTCCTCCAGCGCCTGCTCAGCATCAACCCCTCGGTCGCCGAGCGGTGGGCGGCCGGAGCCGTGAGAAGTTTCTATACCGCCGAGGTGGCCCGTCGAAGTCAGCAATCGTTCACATCGGTTCCGGGAGGACACCGAGGTGCTTCCTGACGCGCTCGCGCAACAACAAGTATTCCGCCCAACGGCGAGGCAGCGGCCCCGGAGGACGCTCGACTACGCGAGCCGCACGGATGCTCTGCCCCTGCCGGAACTGCTCGCGTGTCAGGTCGAGTTCGGCCCCGCTGGACAGCCGGTTCCACCAGTGGAAGCCGTGCTGGACTCCGTCGCGATGCACCTCGCCGACCACGAGGTCACCGCCAAAGAGGTCATGGACGATCAGAGCCGTGATGTCGCAGTGTCCCCAAGCTGGGTTATCGGGCCGCCAGCCGGCCACGTCATCGGGCGAGCAAGTCTCAGCGGCCCAGCTCACGCGCAAAGCCTTGTCGATCTCCAGCAGATTCCACGGAGTCATCCCAGCAGCGTCGCAGGCGCCACCGACAATCCAGGGCGTTCCCCGAGCTGAACCCCCAGCGAAGGCCCTGCTCCGCGCACGGAAATATCCGAACCTGCCGACACTTGCCACCTCCCGGCGCGCTCTGGAGCTGACGCGAATCACGTGGGAAGTCGCTCCAGCTCCTGCTGCTGCGGGAAGAGCTGGCCGCCGGACGGGCGGCTCTTCCGGACCCGCGCGGCGGGCTGATCCAGGAGAGCGAGGAAGGCGGAGCTGGTGGGCTCGGCGCTGGCGAAGCGGCCCTACGATCTGCGGCACACCGCGGTCTCCACATGGCTGGCCTCGGGGGTCGATCCGCAGACGGTGGCCAGGCGGGCCGGGCACAGCGTGATGGTGCTGTTCCGCGTCTACGCCAAGTTCATCGCGGACAGCGACGAGGCGGCCAACGCCCGGATCTCCGCCCGCCTGGGAGAACGCGGCACCGCGTAGGGCCGAGGCTCCCCGAGGCCGGCCAGGCCGTCCCACGGATATCCCACACGCGCTGGTCAGGAGGCGATTCCGGGCGGGGCAGAGCGGGACAAGGCAGACATTGAGCGCTGCCTGGAGGGCGGGGCAGCAAGAAGGCCCCCGACGCGCAAACGCGCTGGTCAGGGGCCGTAGTGTTGGTGTGGCGGCGCCAGGATTCGAACCTGGGAAGGCTGAGCCGGCAGATTTACAGTCTGCTCCCTTTGGCCACTCGGGCACACCGCCTGGCAACGGGCACAACGATACCCGATGCCGGGGGGTGGTCCGCCACCTGGTTGTTCGGGGTGGAGGGGTGGGTGGGGGTGGCTAGGCTGGGCGGCGACTGCCCGTGCGTTCTCGGTGAGGAGCCCGACACATCATGGCCGACTCCAGTTTCGACATCGTCTCGAAGGTCGACCGGCAGGAGGTCGACAACGCGCTCAATCAGGCGTCCAAGGAGATCTCCCAGCGGTACGACTTCCGGGGGGTGGGGGCGTCGATCGCGTGGTCGGGGGAGCGGATCGAGATCCGGGCCAACGCGGAGGAGCGGGCGAAGGCCGTGCTGGACATCTTCCAGTCCAAGCTCGTCAAGCGCGGGATCTCGCTGAAGGCCCTGGACTCCGGGGAGCCGCAGGCCTCCGGGAAGGAGTACCGGCTGTACTCCACGATCAAGGAGGGGATCTCCTCCGAGGACGCCAAGAAGGTGGCGAAGCTGATCCGCGACGAGGGCCCCAAGGGCGTGAAGGCGCAGGTGCAGGGGGACGAGCTGCGGGTGAGTTCCAAGAGCCGGGACGCGCTCCAGGAGGTCCAGCGCCTGGTGCGGGAGAAGGACTTCGACTTCGCGGTGCAGTTCGTCAACTACCGTTGAGCGAGAGGCGGGCGAGCCCGTGTCCATGATCAGCAACCTGCGGAAGGCCGTGCGGCGGGGGCAGCCCGGTGCCGACGGGGCGGCGGGCCGCGTGGATCTGAGTCACCCGGCGCGTTCCCCGCTGGGCTCGGCGGTGGTGAACTGCGCGGTGTACCGCAACGGCGTTCGCCGGCCAGGCCACCACCGCCCCGCGGAGGCGATCGGGCACGTGCGGCGGCGGCCGGGCGGTTTCGTGTGGATCGGGCTGCACGAGCCGAGCGAGGAGGAGTTCGCGGGGGTCGCGGAGCTGTTCGGGCTGCACCCGCTGGCCGTGGAGGACGCCGTGCACGCGCACCAGCGCCCGAAGCTGGAGCGGTACGACGACACGCTGTTCACGGTGTTCAAGACCGTGCGCTACGTCGAGCACGCCGAGCTGACCTCGACCAGCGAGGTGGTGGAGACCGGGGAGATCATGATCTTCACCGGCAAGGACTTCGTGGTCACCGTGCGGCACGGCGGGCACGGGTCGCTCGGCCCCCTGCGCGAGGGCCTGGAGGAGGACCCCGAGCACCTGGCCAAGGGGCCCTCCGCGGTCCTGCACGCCATCGCCGACCACGTCGTGGACCACTACCTGGACGTGGCCGCGGCGGTGCGGGACGACATCGACGAGATCGAGTCGGCCGTCTTCGCGGAGCTGCGGGGCCGGGGCGCGGACCCCGGGCAGATCTACCAGCTCAAGCGGGAGCTGCTGGAGCTGAAGCGGGCGGTCGCGCCGCTGGACCGGCCGTTGCAGCAGCTCGCGGACACGGCGATGCCGATGGTGGACCCGGACATCCGCCGGTACTTCCGGGACGTCTCGGACCACCTGACGCGCGTCTCGGACCAGGTCTCGGGCTACGACGCGCTGATCGACTCGATCCTCCAGGCCAACCTGGCGCAGATCACCGTCGCCCAGAACGAGGACATGCGCAAGATCACGGCCTGGGCGGCGATCATCGCCGTGCCGACCATGGTCTGCGGCGTCTACGGCATGAACTTCGAGCACATGCCGGAGCTGCGCTGGACCTTCGGCTACCCCATGGTGATCGGTGTCATCGTCGTGGCCTGCTTCTTCCTCCACCGTGGATTTCGCAGGAACGGCTGGCTGTAAGACCCTGGGTGGATCCGCACTCCTGCCCGGATTGCCTAGGCTGGGCCCGTGGAAAACGCGATCCTCGATGCCATCGAAGGGTTCATCGCCACCCCCTGGGTGTACGTGGCACTCTTCGCCGTCGCCAAGCTGGACGGCTTCTTCCCCGTGGTGCCCAGCGAGACCCTGGTGGTCACGCTGGGGGTCTTCGCGGCGGCGGACGGCAATCCGAACATCGCGCTGGTGATCGTCTTCGCCGCGCTGGGGGCGTTCGCCGGGGACCACATCTCGTACTACATAGGCCGCAAGTCGGGGTCCCGGGTCTACGCCCGGCTCAAGCCCGGGAGCCGGACGCGGAAGGCGTACGACCGCGTGGGCGACCTGCTGGAGAAACGCGGCGGGCTGGTGCTGATCATCGCGCGGTACATCCCGGGCGGCCGGACGGCGGCGACGCTGACCACCGGCGCGACCCGGTACCCGCTGCGGTCCTTCTCGATGTACGACGCGATCGCGGCGGTGAGCTGGGCGGTCTACTCGGCGATGATCGGCTTCGTGGGCGGCCACGCCTTCGAGGACAACCCGCTGCGGGGCGTCGCGCTGGGCCTGGGCCTGGCGCTGGTGCTGGCCGCGCTGCACGAGGGGGTGCGGTTCGCGCGGGAGCGCGTGGTGGCGGGGCGGGAGGCCGCAGCGGCGGCGGGCGCGGCTGGGGTGGAGGGAGGCCTCGGCGTGCCGGAGGACGGCGGGCCGGGCCGGGAGAACGAGCCGCGCCGGGAGAACGAGGCGGGCTGAGGCCTCGGGGCAACGCCACCGGCCGGGCGCCTCGGGGCAACGCCACCGGCCGGGCGCCTCGGGGCAACGCCACCGGCCGGGCGCCTCGGGGCAACGCCACCGGCCGGGCGCCTCGGGGCAACGCCACCGGCCGGGCGCCTTGGGATAACGCCACCGGCCGGGGCTACCAGCGGTAGCCCGGGTAGGCGGGGGAGGCCGTCGGGACGATCTCGCGGCCCAGGGGCATCAGCGAGACCGGCACGAGCTTGAAGTGGGCGATGCCGAACGGGATGCCGATGATCGTCAGGCAGAAGCCGATGCCCGCCAGGACGTGCCCGATCGCCAGCCAGATCCCGGCCACGACGAACCAGATGACGTTCCCGATCCCCGAGGCCAGGCCCGCGTCGCGGCGCTCGGTGACGCGGTAGCCGAAGGGCCACAGCGCGTACACCGCGATCCGGAAGCAGGCGATGCCGAAGGGGATCGTGACGATGAGGACGCAGCAGATCAGGCCCGCCACGGCGTAGCCCAGGGCCATCCACAGGCCGGAGAAGAGGAACCACAGGAGGTTCAGGAGCGTTCGCACCCTCCCAGGATGGCCTCAGGAACGGCCGCCCGCCATGCGTTCCAGCCGGGAGATGCGCTCGGCCATCGGCGGGTGGGTGGCGAACATCCGGGCCAGGCCCTCGCCGCGGCGGAAGGGGTTGGCGATCATCAGGTGGCTGGCGGTCTCGAGCTGCGGCTCGGGGCGCAGCGGGCGGGCCTGGGTGCCGGCCTCGAGCTTGCGCAGGGCGCTGGCCAGGGCGAGCGGGTCGCCGGTGAGGGCGGCGCCGGAGGCGTCGGCCTCGAACTCGCGGGAGCGGCTGACGGCGAGCTGGATGAGGCTGGCGGCCAGGGGGCCCAGCAGCATCACGAGCAGCATCCCGACGATGCCGGGGCCGTCCTCGTCGTCGCGGCCGATGGGGATGAACCAGGCGAAGTTCACCAGGAACATGATCACCGAGGCCATCGCGCCGGCCACCGAGGAGATCAGGATGTCGCGGTTGTAGACGTGGCTCAGCTCGTGCCCGATGACACCGCGCAGCTCACGCTCGTCGAGCAGGCGCAGGATGCCCTCGGTGCAGCAGACGGCGGCGTTGCGCGGGTTGCGGCCCGTGGCGAAGGCGTTGGGGGCCTCGGTCGGCGAGATGTAGAGCCGGGGCATGGGGGCCCTGGCCTGGCCGGCCAGCTCGCGGACCATGCGGTACAGCTCGGGGGCCTCGAACTCGCTCACCGGGCGGGCGCGCATGGCGCGCAGCGCGATCTTGTCGCTGTTCCAGTACGCGTAGCCGTTGGTGGCCAGGGCGATCAGCAGGGCTATGACCAGGCCGGTGCGGCCGAAGAAGCTGCCGATCAGCAGGATCAGCGCGGACATGCCGCCCAGCAGCGCGGCGGTCCGCAGTCCGTTGTGCCGGCGGTGCACGGTGTGCCCTCCAGGTTGCGCAGTGTGGGGGTGCCCGGATGGACCCGGATGTCGGAGTTTCTCCACTACCAGTGGACACTCCCGATGTGCACAACGCCATACGAGCGAGCTGCGTTCCCTTGTCAGGCACAGGACCCGCGCACGGCGTCTACCAGATGGCCCCCGAGGCGAGGGTGAGGACGAGCTGGGGGGCGGCGGAGAGGGCCAGGCCCAGGGCCGCGGAGAGGGCGATGGCGCCGGTGAGGGGGGTGGGGAGGCGCTCGGGGAGGGGCTCGGAGGGGTGCTCCGGAACGTCCGCGGCGGGCGTTGCCCGGGGCGTTTCCCCGGCCGTGTCGTCGTCGGCGGGGGCGGGGGCCTGGGCCGGCTCCGGGCCGCGGAAGAGGAGGGCCGTCCACCGCAAGTAGTAGACGAGGGCGAGGGCGACGTTGACGGCCATGGCGACGGCCAGCGGGGCGAGGCCCGCCTCCACGGCCGTGGCGAAGACCGCGACCTTCGCGAAGAGCCCGATGACGCCGGGCGGCAGCCCGGCCAGGCAGAGCAGGAAGAACGCCAGGGCGAGCGCGGCGAGCGGGCGGCGGGCGTACAGGCCCCGGTAGTCCGCGACCCGGTGGGCGGGGCTGCGGCGGGCGACGTGGGCGGCCACGGCGAACGCCCCCAGGTTGACGGCCGCGTACATCAGCCCGTACGCGAGGGCGGCGCCGACCGCGTCCCCCGGGGTGTCCTCGTAGGCCGCGGCGGCGACCGGGACCAGCAGGTAGCCGGCCTGGCCGACCGAGGACCAGGCCAGCAGGCGGATCGCGCTGCCGGGGGCCTCGGGGTCGGTGCGCAGCGCGGCGGCGTTCCCCACGGTCATGGTCAGGCCGGCGAGCACGGCGACGGCCGGGCCCCACAGGCCGCCGTAGCCGGGGAAGGCGCGGACGGCGACGAGGATCAGCCCGGCCAGGCCCGCGGCCTTGCCGACCACGGAGAGGTAGCCGGCCACGGGCAGGGGGGCGCCCGCGTAGGTGTCGGGGACCCAGAAGTGGAAGGGGACGGCCGCGGCCTTGAAGACGAAGCCGACGAGGGTGAGGACCACCCCGGCGCGGACCACGGTGGCCAGCTCGGGGGCGGCCTCGCCGGGGAGGCGGGCGGCGATCTCGTCCAGGTAGAGGGTGCCGGCGCCCGCGTAGACGAAGCCGATGCCCAGCAGCGAGACGGCCGTGGCGGTGATGGAGGAGAGGAAGAAGGTCAGGGCCGCCTCGGGGCCGCGCTCGCCGGGGCCGCGCCGCAGGGCGACCAGGGCGTAGGCGGGGAGGGTGGTGACCTCCAGGGCGAGGACGAGGGTGGCCAGGTCGCGGGCGGCGGGCAGCAGCGCGGCGCCGGAGGCCGAGGACAGCAGCAGGAACCAGAACTCCCCCTCGTGGCCGCGGCGTTCGCGTTCGCCGGGCAGGGAGAGCAGCGCGGTCAGGAAGGCCCCGCCGAGGACGAGGAGCTGCACGGTCAGCGCGAAGCGGTCGGCGGCGTAGGAGCACAGGTCCGGGCCGCCGGGCGCGCAGAAGGTGGTGCGGTCGCCCGCGCGCAGGGGCAGCAGCGCGAGCAGGGCCAGGGCGAGCGTTGCCGCCGCGGCCGGGCCGAGGAGCCGCTTGCGGGCTTCGGGGAGGAACAGGTCGGCGGCCAGGACGGCCAGGGCGCCGGCCGCGGCGATGACCGGGGGCGCGATGACCGCCCACTCCACGGACTGGACCATGCTCGTCGGAGCGCTCATCGGAAGGGTCATCGGAGGGCTCCCGGCAGGAGGTCGCGCACGGCGGGACCGGTGAGGTCGAGCAGCACGGCGGGCCACAGCCCGGCCAGCAGGATCAGCGCGACCAGGGGCACGGCGGCGGCGTACTCGTGGGCCCGCAGGCCGGGCGGCGCGGGCTCGCCGGGCGCCTCGGCCGGCGAGCCCGTGCAGACGCGGCGGACGACGATCAGCAGGTAGGCGGCGGTCAGCAGGGTGCCGAACGCGGCCACGGCCAGGTAGGTGAGGAACGCGGGCCTGCTCAGGGCGTTGTCCGGGTCGAACGCCCCGAGCAGCGCGAGCAGTTCGCCCCAGAACCCGGCCAGGCCCGGCAGGCCGAGCGAGGCGACGGCGGCGAACGCCAGCAGCGCGCCCAGGCGCGGGACGCGGGCGTAGAGGGCGGCGCCGCCGCTCCCGGCGAGGCGGTCGAGGTCGAGCGTTCCGGCGCGCTCCTTGAGGGAGCCGGCCAGGAAGAACAGCAGGCCGGTGATCAGGCCGTGGGCGACGTTGGCGAACAGGGCGCCGTTGAGGCCGGTACGGGTGAGGGTGGCGATGCCCAGGAGGACGAAGCCCATGTGGCCCACGGAGGAGTAGGCGATCAGGCGCTTCAGGTCGCCGCCCGCGCCCTGGCGGGAAAGAGAGAGGCAGGCGAGGGAGCCGTAGACGATGCCGGCCACGGCGAACGCCCCCAGGTAGGGCGCGAAGACCTCCATCCCCTCGGGGGCGGCGGGGACCGCGATGCGGACCAGGCCGTAGGTGCCCATCTTCAGCAGCACGCCGGCCAGCAGCACCGAGCCGGTGGTCGGCGCGGCGGTGTGGGCGTCGGGGAGCCAGCTGTGCAGGGGCCACATCGGGGTCTTCACGGCCAGGCCCAGGGCGATGGCGAGGACGGCGAGGATCTGGGTGCCGCGGCCGATCCCGTCGCCGTGCGCCTCGGCGAGCGCGACCATGTCGAACGTCCCGGCCGCGCCGCCGAGCAGCAGCAGGCCCAGCAGCATCACGACCGAGCCGAGCACGGTGTAGAGGACGAAGCGCCAGGCGGCGGCCTCGCGCCCGGCGCCGCCCCAGCGGGCGATGAGGAAGTACATCGGGACCAGCACCAGCTCGAAGGCCAGGAAGAACAGCACGAGGTCGAGGGCGGCGAAGGTGGCCAGCGTTCCGGCTTCGAGCAGCAGGAGCAGGGAGACCAGGGGCGCGGTGCGGGGGCCCTCGGGCGGGCGGGCCAGGGTGTGCAGGGCGCACAGGAAGGCCAGCAGGGCGGTGAGGACGACCAGCGGCAGGGAGATGCCGTCCACGCCGAGGTGGAGGCGGACGCCGAGGGCGGGAATCCAGGAGACGTCGGTCTCGGCCTGCATCCGGGCGGGGTCGTCGTGGTCGAAGCCGGCGGCCAGGGCGAGGGCCCCGGCCAGGAGGGCGCCGGTGACGGCGACGCCGAGGAGGGCGGGGAGGCGGTGGGCGTTCGCGGCGTTGGTCCGCAGGAGGGGCGCAGCGGCGGCTCCCAGGAGCGGGAGGGCCAGGAGGGCGGTCAGCAGGAGGTTCACGGCGCTCACTTCCCGCCCGTCGCGGCGACGAGGGCGGCCACGGTCAGGGCCAGCGCGCCCGCGGCCAGGGCGCTGAGGTACGTCTGGGCGTTGCCGGTCTGGGCGCGGCGGGCGAGCGCGCCGAGGAGGCCGGGGGTGGCGGCGGCGCCGCGGACGTAGGTCTCGATGACGGCGCGGTCCAGGAAGCGGACCAGGCGGGCCGCGGCGCGCACGGGCCGGACGAAGGCCGTCGCGTAGGCCGCGTCGAGGTGGAATCCGGCGGCGGCGTGCGGGTGGAGGCGGCCCAGCAGCGCGGGCGCGGGGTCCTGGGGGCCGTCGGCCTCGTAGGCGCGGCGCCAGGCGGCCCAGGCCGTTGCCCCGCCGAGGAGGGCGGCGCCGGTGGCCAGCACGGAGGTGGTGAGCACGGGGCCGAGGTCGCCGCCGTCGAACCAGTCGGGCAGCGTTCCGTAGACCAGGCCGAGGCCGACGGCCGGGATGGCGAGCAGCCACAGGACGGCCGTCTCGGCGGGCCCGGCGCCCTCGCCGGGCGGGACGGGCTCCTCGCGGGAGCCGGCCGGGTCGTGGAAGGCGAGCAGCCACAGGCGGGCGGCGTAGGCGGCGGTGAGCAGGGCGGTGGCCAGGCCGGCGGCGAGGACCAGCCAGCCCGCGGCGGCGGGGACGCCGTGGCCGGGGTCCAGGGCGGCGTGCTCGGCGGCGCCCAGGACGGCCTCCTTGGAGAAGAAGCCGGAGAAGGGCGGGACGGCGGCCAGGGCGAGCAGGCCGAGGGTCAGGCCCCAGAAGGCGTCCGGCGCACGGCGCTTGAGGTCCCGCATCCGGGAGAGCGCGGCCAGCGAGCCGGTGCCTGCGGTGTGGATGAGCACGCCCGCGGCGAGGAAGAGCAGGGCCTTGAACGCCCCGTGCGTCAGCAGGTGGAAGACGGCGGCCTCGCGGTCGGCGACGGCCAGGGCGCCGGTCATGTAGCCGAGCTGGCCGATGGTGGAGTACGCCAGCACGCGCTTGACGTCGTCCTGGGCGAGGGCGGCCAGGGCCGAGCCGAGCATGGTGAGCGCGGAGACGACGGCCAGCACCAGGAGCGCGGCGGCGGAGGCAGCGAAGACGGGCAGCAGGCGGGCGACGAGGTACACCCCGGCGGCGACCATGGTCGCGGCGTGGATGAGGGCGGAGACGGGGGTGGGGCCGGCCATGGCGTCCGGCAGCCAGGTGTGCAGCGGGACCTGCGCGGACTTCCCGGCCACGCCGGCGAGCAGCAGCAGGGCGATGAGGGTGGGGTGTTCCAGGCCCTCTCCGGCGAGGTGGGCGGTGACCCCGCTGATGCGGAACGTCCCCGCCTCGGAGGCCAGCGCCAGGATGCCGATGAGGAAGGGCACGTCGCCGAGCTTGGTGACGAGGAACGCCTTGAGCGAGGCGGAGCGGGCGGCGGAAGTCTCCCAGTAGTGGCCGACGAGGAAGTAGGAGCAGATGCCCATCACCTCCCAGCCGGTCAGCAGCACGATGAGGTCGTCGGTGTAGACGACCAGCAGCATCGCGGCGGTGAACAGGGAGACCAGCGCGGCGTAGGAGGGGTAGCGGGCGTCCCCGCGCAGGTAGCCGGTGGAGTAGATCTGCACGCAGCTCGCGACGACGGCGGCCAGGACCGCGACGAGGACGGCGAACCCGTCCAGGTGCAGGGCGAGGTCGACCGGCAGCAGGTCGTTGCCCGTGGGCGTGAGGCGGGTGGCGGCGGCCACGGGCTCGTCCCCGCCCTGCCGCACCGCGACGAGCACGGCGAGGGCGGCGGAGGTGAGGGTGGGCAGGACGGCCAGCGGGCGGACGTAGCCGGGGGCGCGGCGGCCGGTGAGCAGGATCAGGGCGGCGGCGGCGAAGGGCAGCAGCGGGACGAGGACGGCGGCCGTGGTGGTGTTCAACGCCCGGCCTCCCGTTCGCGATCGGCCGCGGGCCGGTCCCCGGCGGGCGCGGCGGCCTCGGCGCGGGCCGCGGGCCGCAGCGGGGCGGCCTCGCCGGTGCCGCGGCCGGCCCGGTCCACGGCGGAGGTGCCGCGGCGGCGGTGGATGAGCAGGACGATGGCCAGGCCGATGCCGATCTCGGCGGCGGCCAGGGCGATGAGGAAGAGCGTGAAGACCTGCCCGGAGTGGGCGGCGTCGCGCAGCCAGACGTCGAAGGCGACGAGGTTGAGGCTGACCGCCGCGAGCATCAGCTCCACGGACATCAGCAGCAGGATGGCGTTGCGCCGGGCCAGGACGCCGTACAGGCCCGCGCAGAACAGCAGCGCGGAGAGGACGACGGGGTAGAGCAGGTGCATCAGCCGCCCCGCTTCCGGGACAGGACGATGGCGCCGACGAGGGCGGCCAGCAGCAGCACGGACAGGGCCTCGAAGGGCAGGACCCAGACCCGGAAGAGGCTCTCGCCCAGCGGCCCGGACTCCCCGTGCGGCCCGGCGTCGAGGTCGATCCAGGCGGTGCGGAACGCGTCCACGACGAGGGTGACCAGCAGCGCGGCGGAGGCGAGGGCGGCGGCCAGGGCCACGGGCCGGTTGCGGGAGTCGGCGTCCGGGGAGGGTCCGATGGGGGCCTCGGTGAGCATCAGGCCGAAGAGCAGCAGCACGATCACCGAGCCGAGGTAGATGAGGACCTGCACCCAGGCGACGAACTCGGCGGTCAGCAGCAGGTACTGCACGGCCAGGCCGCCGAGCGCGACGACCAGCCACAGGGCGGCGTGCACGAGGTGGCGGCTGGTGACGCAGAGCACGGCGGCGGCGAGGATCACGAGGCCGATGAGGACGAACGCGATCTCCTGGCCGGACGGGGAGAGGTAGGCGTTGCCCCCGGTCACGGGCCCTCCCCGGGCTCGGTCTTCTCCGCCGCCGCTGCCGCCTTGGCCTCGGCGGTGCGGGCGGCGGCCACCTCCTTGGGCTCCTCGGCGGCCTCGTCCAGCGGCGGCGGCGCGGGCACGGTCCACATCCACTCGCGCAGCCGGTCGCGCTCGTGGGTGAGGTCGCGGATGTCGGTCTCCGCGTACTCGAACTCGGGCGACCAGAACAGGGCGTCGAACGGGCAGACCTCGACGCAGATCCCGCAGTACATGCACAGCGAGAAGTCGATCGCGAACCGGTCCAGGACGTTGCGGCTGCGCTCCCGCCCGCCCGGCGCGGCGGCCGGCAGCGTCTCCTTGTGGGAGTCGATGTAGATGCACCAGTCGGGGCACTCGCGGGCGCAGAGCATGCAGACCGTGCAGTTCTCCTCGAACAGCGCGATCACGCCGCGGCTGCGGGCGGGCAGCGCGGGCTGCGTCTCGGGGTAGTGCTGGGTGACGGCGCGCCGGGTCAGGGCGCGGAGCGTGACGGCGAGGCCCTTGGCGAGCCCTGAGCCGTGGCTCATTGGATCACCACCTTGAGGGTTCCGGTGAGCGCGATCTGCGCGAGGGCGAGCGGCACGAGCACGGTCCAGGCGAACTTCTGGATCTGGTCGGCGCGCAGCCGGGGCCAGGCCACGCGCGCCCAGATGACGAGGAAGGCCAGGGCGGCCGTCTTCAGCAGCATCCACAGCCAGCCGATCTGCTCCTCGGCGAACGGCCCGTGCCAGCCGCCGAGGAAGAGCACGCTGGTCAGGGCGCAGACGACGACGATCCCGGCGTACTCGGCGAGGAGGAAGAACGCGAAGCGCAGCCCGGAGTACTCGGTATACGCGCCGAAGACGATCTCCTCGGCGGCGATCGGGGCGTCGAAGGGCGGGCGTTGCAGCTCGGCCAGGCCGGCGGTGAAGAAGACGAACGCCCCGGCGAGCTGCCAGGGCACCCACCACCACTCGAAGGCGCCGAGGATGCCGGTCAGGCTGAGCGTTCCCGCCGCCATGGCGACGGAGGCGGCGGACAGCAGCAGGGGCAGCTCGTAGGCCATCAGCTGGGCGGCGGTGCGCAGGCCGCCGAGGAGGGCGTACTTGTTGGCGGAGGCCCAGCCGCCCATCAGCGAGCCGAGGACGCCGACGCCGAGGACGGCCAGCACGAAGAAGATCCCGGCGTCCACGACCTGGCCGACCATGCCGTCGGGGCCGATGGGGATCGCGATCAGCACGGTCAGGTACGGGATGAGGGCGACGGCCGGCGCGAGCTGGAAGACGCGGCGGTCGGCCCCGGCCGGGATCGTGTCCTCCTTCTGCGCGAACTTCACGCCGTCGGCGACGAGTTGGGCCCAGCCGTGGAAGCCGCCGGCGTGCATGGGGCCGACGCGGCCCTGCATGTGCGCCATCACCTTGTGCTCGCCCTGCCCGACGAGCAGCGGCAGCACGAGGAACGCGAGCAGCACGGCCGCCACCCGGACGAGCGCGTCCGCGAGGTCCATCACTCGCCTCCCTCGCGGGGCGCCTCGGAAGCTTCGCCCCCGGTCCCCTGCTCCTCACGGGGCTCCTGGCTGCCGCCCGTGGCCTCCTTCGGAGCGGAACTCCCGCGGCGCGCGTCCGGCGACGCGCCGCCGGGACCATCGGCCGGGCCCCCCGGTGCCGGGGCCTCCGGCCCCTGACGGGCGGAACTCGTTGGCTCGTCGGCCGGAGGCCGCGCTGCGGAGCCCTGCGAGGCGGAGGGGGCGCGGCGGGAGCCCGGCGCCGGGCGTTCCGGGGTGGAGGATCGGCCGTCCGGGTTCGGTGCAGGCGGAAGCTCCTCGCCGGAGGCGTCGGGCGCGGGCGGGCGCCGGCTCGCCGAACCCTCCGCGGCCGAACGGGCCCGGCGCGGGCGCGCGGGCGGGCGTTCCGGGGTGGACGGCTCGCCGTCCGGGGCCGGTGCGGGCGGGCGTTGGGT
>NZ_JAVREN010000075.1:0-18849 GCF_031845405.1 Streptomyces boetiae | reverse complement strand
CCCGAGTCCCCGGACGGACCGCCCGGGCGTTCCCCGGCGGATTCGCCCTCGCGACGCGGGCCGGGGAAGGGCGGCGGGGCGGCGGCCCCGGCCGGGGGCGCCCCGGGAGCGGGCGGGCCCGCGGGGGCGCCCCACGGCGGCGCGCTTCCGGCCGCCGCCGGGGCGGGCGGCGGCCCCGGGACGCCGGCGGGCGGCCCCGCGGGAGCCGGAGCCGGAGCGCCCGATGCCGCGCGGTCCGCCGCTTCCTGGAGCCACTGCGGCGGCGTGAGCAGGAAGGACGTGGCGTTCAGGTCGATGCGCTGCCCCTCCTCGGGCGCGGGGGCGGCGGCGGACCGCGCCCCGTACTCCGCCTCGTACCGGCGGATCACCTCGCTGACCGGCAGCGCCGGCCACAGCGTGGTGTCCCCGCTGTCCCGCGCGATCACCAGCTTCCCGCCGCCCGCCGGGGCCCCGGCCGCGTCCTCGGCCCAGGCCACGAAGCCCAGGTCGAACTCCCGCACCCGCACCTCGCGGACGGGCGCGCCCTCCACGGGCACGGGCGAGCCGTTGACCCACCGCTCGGCGCGCTCCTGCGCCTGTGCGAACGTCACCATGGCGCTCAGCCCTCCCCCGGAACCGGAACGGGAACGACGCGGGCGAAGCCCCCGTCCACCATCAGCTTCGCGACCGTCTCCAGCTCCGGCGGATTCCCCGCCAGCCGGAGCAGGAACGCGTCGAAGTCCTCGCCGCAGGGCAGCAGCAGATCCGCCACCCGCTGCTCGACGGTCAGCCCGTCGCGGTCCGCGGCGTCGTCGTACGGGCACAGCCAGACCGAGCCCGCCTCCGCGCCCCTGGCCTTCAGCGCGACGATGCCGCCCTGCACGAAGGCGATGCCCAGGTAATCCTTGGTCAGGTGGTCCCGCAGGCACTTGTTGATGTACACGAGGTCGTTGACCGCCGCCTCCTCGCGGAGCGTGAAGAACGGCTGGTCCAGCAGCAGCCCCAGCTCCGCGTCGAGGCCGACCCCGACCGGGGCGCAGCCGCCCGCGGCCTTCAGGAACGACCGGTACGCCTCGGGCAGCCGGTACCCCAGCCGCTCCTCCGCGGCGCGCACCCGGTCCTCCTCCACGGCGACCCGGTGCGGCACGGCGAAGTGCACCGGCTTCGGGTCGGCCAGGGGGCGCGTGCCGCGCTTGTGGTGGTCGACGGCCGCGGTGGCCACGCCGCCGTGGTGCCGCAGCAGGGCCTTGACCTCGGCCGGGACCAGTTCGAGGCGGCGGGTGCGCGCGACGTGGTGCCAGGTCCAGCCGTGCGGCGTGGCGACGGGCGGGAGGTCGGCCCACAGCTCGTGACCCGCGGCGTGCAGGGTCGCGTTCGCCGAGACGTAGTCCGTCAGGCGCAGCTCGTCCACGCCGAAGCCCTCGGGGGGCTCGGCGATGTCCGCCGCGGCTCTCGCATACGGCGAGAAATCAGGAAAACCGTCCTCGTCGACTCTGATGCCCTGCGGAAAACGGGCCGCCCGCACCGGGTCGGGAAACTGCACGACCTGCCCGGCATAGGCCCTGTTCGGTGGCGCGGCCTGCTGCCCGAGCCGACCTCTCGTCATGGCGGTACGCCCCCTGCTGTAACCTCTCGCTGTCGCACGACAGCCTATGGGGTGCGCCTGCGGGTGGCACGATCGAGCACGTGATATCGGATATCCACGGCCAGCCGCCGGGCGATCCCCGCCATCGACGGGACCCCGGACCGGTGCCCCCCGTGCTCCTGCACCGCCGCGACGGCATCCTGCCGACGACCGCCGCCGCGCTGTCCCTCCCGGCCCTCGGCCAGACCCTCACCGGCACCGCGAGCCGCGCCGCAGCCGTACCCGACCTGCACCCGGTCGTCCAGGAGATCCTGGACGGGCTGGGTACGGCGCAGCGCGAGCGGCACCTGGGGCGCTGCCCCGAGCCGGCGCTGCTCTCCCGCTGCCTGGCGGAGGCCGGCGCGGGCAGCGTCGCGGACGCGCGGGGCGCGCTCGCGGACGCCGGGATCACCACCCGGCACATCCGCGAGGACGGGGACCCGCAGCACGGCGCGTACGCCCCGCACTGCCGTTCCTGCGACGTGCTGCTCGCCCGGCTCGGGGTCCGCAGCGTCAGCGGGGCCCACACGGAGGCGTGGGGCGTCCCCGTCCTCGTGGACGCCCTGGCGACCGGCGCGCCGTGGTCCTCGGGCACGGTGGACCAGGCACTGATGGCGGCGGGCTGGGTGCCGGGGCGGCAGCACGCGGCGCTGGCGGAGCACTGGGCCGACGCGCTCAGCACGCACCGTTCGCCGCACGGGCACCCGCACGCGCTCTTCCCCGCGGCCTTCGAGACGTGGGCCGAGCTGGGCGAGCTGACGCTGGGCCCGGCGGGGCCGGGCCAGGCGTACGCGGCGACGGGCGTCGTCATCGACCCGCTGCGTGGCCTGCACTGGGCGCGCACCCTCGGCGAGCTGGGGCGGGCGCTGGGCACCGAGCTGTGCCCGCTGGGCGAGGAGGGCGGCGGAACGGCCCTGCTGGCCATCGACCGCGAGGCCCGCCTGTACTGCGTCGACCACACCGGCGACTGGTACCTCGGCCCGGACGTCCTCACCGGCCTCACCACCCTCCTGACGGGCGCCCTCCCGCACCGCTTGGTGCCGCCGGACGAGGCCCTGTGAGGCCCCGGCCCCCTGGGCCGCCGCTCCCGGCCGGCGGGCCGCGGCCGAAGCCTCGCCCGGCGAGCGCCCTCGGCGGGCCGCCCACCGCGCGCTCGCGCTTCCGGCCGGTGCGGACCGCGGTCCGCACCGCGCGCGGCGGCGCGAAGTGTCCCGCAACGGAACGGCCCTGGCGCCCGCCGGGGAACTCCGGGCCCGCGCGAGGGCTGATCCGATCCGGCCCGGGAGCGCGGGCGACGGCGGGCAGCGGCCCGTCGGGGAAACGGCCTTGGCGGGCCGACCGACCGAGGCGTCCCGGCCCGGTGACCGCCTCCGGAGGCGCCACAGCCGCGCCCTGCGCCCGGGCCGGGGCCGTCCTGGCGGTGCCGTCCTGATGCCCGGGGGCCGGCCGGGAAGGCGGTCGGGGCGAGGCGCCTCAGGCCGCCGGGGTCTCCGCGGAGCGGATCGCGGTGCGGTAGGCGCGGGCGGCGGCGCGGAGGGCCGTTTCGGGGTCGATGCCGGCGGCCTCCGCCTCGGCGGCCAGGGCCAGGAGGCGGTAGCCGTACCCGCCGTCGGCCGTGCCGGTGGGCAGCGGGACGGAGAGGCCCGCGGCGCGGGCGCGGCCGGCGAGCTTCGCGGCCAGGGCCAGCCCCGGCTGGCCCAGCGGCACCCCGTCCGTGACGGAGGAGCGCCGCTTCTCCGCGGCCTTCGTGCGCAGCCACAGCTCCTTGACGTCCTCCGCCGTCTCCGCCCGCGCGTCCCCGAAGACGTGCGGGTGGCGGTGGATCAGCTTGGCGACGATGGCCCCGGCGACGTCGTCGATCCCGAAGGGGTCCTCCGCGTCCTGCTCCGCGATCCGCGCGTGGAAGACGACCTGGAGCAGCACGTCCCCCAGCTCCTCGCGCAGCTCGGCCCGGTCCCCCGCCTCGATCGCCTCGATCAGCTCGTACATCTCCTCCAGCCCGTACCGGGCGAGGTCGGCGTGCGTGCGCGTGGAGGCCCACGGGCAGGCCAGCCGGATGCGGTCCATCACCTGGACGAGGTCCAGCAGTCGCGCGCCCGGCAGGTCGTAGGAGCCGGGCAGCAGCTCCAGGTGCGGCAGCGGCGTGCCGCGCCCGGCCAGCGCCGCCAGGCCGTCCGTCAGCGCCGGCTCGCCGTCCGCCGCGGCGAGGACCACGACGCAACGCCCGCCCGCGCACCGCCCCGCCAGGCCCGCCGCGTCCGGCAGCGGCCCGGCCTCGACGGCGACGCCCGCCTCCTTGACGTACGGCAACTGCGGGTGCCCTGGGTCCCGGCACAGCACCGCGTCGGCCGCGCGCAGCGCCTGCCACGCGGGCCAGGACAGCAGGCCGGGGGCCACCCGGTGGGTGGTGGTCAGCAGGACGATCCGGCCTTCGGCGCTCACCCGTCGAGCGTAACCGGCTGCCCCGGACCCTCGTCACCGGCGTCCGCCTCGCGCAGCCACGGCGCGGGCTCGTCGGAGAGCCAGGAGATCTCGCTGTCCCAGTCGCCGTAGCGGGGGTTGACGTCCACGCCGATCTCCTCGGCGGTCTCGGCCAGCGCGGCGGCCATGTCCTGCCGCGTGGTCGCGCCGATCCGCTGGGCGAGCCGCTGGTACAGCAGCTGGCCGCGGATCGTCTGGTCGATCTGCTCGTCCCCGGCCATCGGGATGCCCACCTGGGGCGTGAGCGCCGCGCGCTCCAGCGCCTCGGCGCCGCCCACGGCGCGCTCGGAGCGCTCGCGCTCCTCCTGCACGTCGCGGCGGGAGACGGAGACCCCGGCCTCCTCGGCGGCGGCTTCGAGCAGGCGGAGCTGGACGAGGTTGGCGACCGTGTCCCGGGTCAGGGCGCCGCTGGCGGCGATGAGCTGGTCCCCCTCGGGCAGCTCCCGCTGCGCGTCGCGGACAGCCTCCACCTGGGCCTGGACGCTGGCCACGGTGATCCGCTCGTCGCCGACCACGGCCGCCGCGCCGGGGTGCGCGTCGGTGGAGCAGCCGGTCAGCAGCGGAGCGGCGGTGGCCGCCAGCAGGGCGGCGGCGGTAACGGACAGGGCTGACGTGCGGCGCTTCACTGGGCCACTCCCGAGGGTGTCGGGTCGGTACGCGGGATGCCTCGCGATCTCTGACGCCCGATCTTATGCAGCGCCGCGGGGGCGTGTCAGCACTGCGTCGCGCGCCGGGGCGCGAGCTCCGGCCGCCGGGCCGGGTCCGCCCCGGCGCCCGCTCATCCCTGCGGCGCCCCCTCCGCGAGCCTCCTGATGACGGGCGCCACCCGGGTCGTTCCCACCCGGTACAGGCCGCCCGCCCCGCGCTGGATCAGCCGCCGCATCGCGCCCGAACCGGCGCGCCCCGCCTGCCCGTCGGGCAGCGGCTGCCCGCTCAGCCCCAGGCCGTGCCGCCCGAGCAGCCCCTCCAGGTAGTCGGGGGCGTTCTGCGGCGTGTAGAACGGCCGCACCCGCGGCAGCGCGGCCCGCGTCCGGAGCTGGGCGACGCGCGCCCGGGCCGGGCCGAAGGGGTCGCGCTGCCCGATGCCGTGCTCGGTGGTCCAGGAGTACCCGGGCCGCGGCACCAGGCCCTCGTCGAGCTGCGCGAAGGAGGCCAGCGCGCCGGAGGAGACGAAGAAGTGGTTGCCGTGCGCCTCGCGGATGCCGTAATCGGTGAGGATCGCGGTGGGTATGCCGCGCTGCATCGCCTCGAAGGCCGCCGTGGAGCTGAGCGTCACCAGCAGGTCGGTGCGGTTCAGCACCTCGGCCATCGAGCCCTCGGCGAGGCCGAGGTTCGGGGGCCGGTCCCCCAGCGCCTCGAACAGGTCCCGGAACGCGTGCCGTTCGGGCCGGGTGCCCGTCTCCCCGGCGCGGGTGCGCGGCTTGATCAGCACCTGGCGTTCGGGGTGGCGCAGGGCGTGGCGGCGCAGCTTCTCCACCAGCCCGGCGCGGGCGGCGGGCGAGGCGGGAACGGTCGGCTGCACGGCGAAGCACACGGTGAACGGACGCTCCCCGCGCGCCACGGCCGAGGGGTCGTAGCGCGGGCCGCCGAGGAAGGGCAGCCCGGCCTCGACCACGCACTCCTCGTCCACGCCCGCACCCCGGTACGCCTCGCGGAAACGGCGGGCGTCGTGCGGGCTGTTGGCCAGGACCAGGTCGGCCCCGGCGCGCAGCAGCAGGCCGTCCACGAGGTTTTCGTATACGGCGCCCGCGTAGCCGGTGATGACGACGGGGCGGCGGGAGCCGCCGTCCCAGGCGGCCCCCAGGCTGTGGAGGAGCGCGAGGGCGGTGCCGCCGAGGGTGCCGAGGACCAGCAGGTCGGCCTCGGCCACGGCCGGGTCGGCCAGGGCCTCGGCGACGGTGACGACCCGGCTTGTGTCGGGGAGGACGCCGGCGTCCTCGATCTGGCGGGGGGCCGGGGTGGTCGCGCAGGACAGCAGGCGGGCGTCCAGCGCGTGTCCGGGGGCGATCTTGCGGGCGGTGAGGGCGGCCCACCGCCACCGGCTGTCGGAGTCTGCGATCACGGCGGCGCGAGGCACAGCGCTTCCCATTCGCCTGAATCCCTTGGGTCGAGAGCGGAAGAGCGGAGGTGAAAGGAGAGGTGAAAGGCAGGGGGAGGGGAGTGAAGGGGGGTGAGGGTGGGCCCGCGAGGGGAGGCCCAGACTACCGCGCGTGGTGGGGTGCCCCGCGCCGGGTGGCGGTCAACGGCCGTGCGCGGTAGGGGCGTTGAGCGCCCGCGGTTGTTCGTGGAACGTCCGCGGCGGTCGTGCGCCGGGCGCCGATCCCCTAGGGGGCGGCCCCGCCTCCCCCTGGTGTGCGGCTCGTCCTGGCGGGGGACGAGGCGCCGGCCTCCGCTGCCTACTCTGGTGCGGTCGGTGACGTCCGGCGACAGCCTTGGCCAACGGCGCCGGGCGGCCGGCGCGGAGAACGCGGAGAACGCGGAGAAGGGAAGAGGGAGACGACGTGACGACGGCTGTAGAGGTTCCGGCGACCGGGGGCAGCGGAGGACGGACAGCCGTGGCGGCCCGCGCCGAGGCCCTGGTGAAGTCCTACGGCAGCGGCGAGACCCGCGTCCTGGCGCTGGACGAGGTGAGCGTGGACGTCGAACAGGGCGTGTTCACCGCGATCATGGGCCCCTCGGGCTCGGGCAAGTCCACGCTGATGCACTGCCTGGCGGGGCTGGACACCGTCACCTCCGGGCGGATCTGGGTCGGGGAGACCGAGATCACCGGCCTGAAGGACAAGAAGCTGACGCGGCTGCGCCGCGACCGGATCGGCTTCATCTTCCAGGCGTTCAACCTCCTCCCGACCCTGAACGCCCTGGAGAACATCACCCTCCCCATGGACATCGCCGGCCGCAAGCCCGAGAAGGAGTGGCTGGAGCGGGTCATCGCCACCGTCGGCCTGGCCGACCGCCTCAAGCACCGCCCCGCCCAGCTCTCCGGCGGCCAGCAGCAGCGCGTCGCCGTGGCCAGGGCCCTGGCCGCCCGGCCGGCGATCATCTTCGGGGACGAGCCGACGGGCAACCTCGACTCCCGCGCCGGCGCCGAGGTCCTGGGCTTCCTGCGCCGCTCCGTCGACGACCTGGGCCAGACCATCGTCATGGTCACCCACGACCCCGTCGCCGCCGCCCACGCCGACCGCATCGTCTTCCTGGCCGACGGCCGGATCGTGGACGAGATGCGCAAGCCCACCGCCGACGCCGTCCTGGACCGGATGCGCGGCTTCGACGGGCAGGGGCGCGTGTCGTGACCGTCCTCAAGACCTCCCTGCGCAGCTTCTTCTCCCACAAGGGGCGGATGCTGCTCTCCGGCATGGCGGTGGTGCTCTCGGTCGCCTTCGTCTGCGGCACCCTGGTCTTCACGGCCACCATGAACACCACCTTCGACCGGCTGTTCGCGGAGACCGCCTCCAACGTCATGCTCGCCCCCGCCGAGGACGAGGACCGCTCCGCCTTCGAGGACAACCCCACCTCCGGCGTTCCCGACACCGTCCCGGCCACCGTGGCCGGGGAGGTCGCCGCCGTGGAGGGCGTCGAACGGGTCACCGGCACCGTTGCCTCCACCAGCCCGGTGGCCGTGGACCCCGAGACGAACGAGAACATCGGCCCCACCACCGGCGCCCCCACCGTCGTCACCAACTGGTCCGACGTCGAGCTGCGCTCCATGGAGATCGCCGAGGGCGAGGTCCCGGGCGGTCCCGGCGAGGTGATGCTCGACGGCGACACCGCAGAGGACAGCGGCCTGGGCGTGGGCGACCGGCTGCGGCTGATCACCGTCTTCGGCACTCACGACGCGACCATCACCGGCATCGCCGACTTCCTGGTCACCAACCCCGGCGCCGCCATCGTCTACACCGACCTGGCCACCGCGCAGGAGATCCTGCTCGGCGGCGAGGAGGCGTTCACCACCGTCTACGTCGACTCCACCGGCGCGGTCACGGACGAGGCCCTGCGGGACGCCGTCGCCGCGGTCGTCGGCGCGGACACCTATAAGCTCCAGACGGCCGCCGAGTACATCGAGGAGAACAGGGACGAGATCGGCGAGATCCTGTCGATCATGGAGTACGTCCTGCTCGGCTTCGCCGGGGTCTCGCTCCTGGTGGGGATCTTCCTCATCGTCAACACCTTCTCGATGCTCGTCGCCCAGCGCACCCGCGAGATCGGCCTGATGCGGGCCATCGGCGCCAACCGCCGCCAGATCAACCGCTCGGTGCTCACCGAGGCCCTGCTGCTCGGCCTCCTCGGCTCCGCGGCGGGTTTCGCCGCCGGCATCGGCCTGGCCGTCGGTCTCATGCGGCTGATGTCCCTGCTCGGCATGAACCTGTCCACCTCCGACCTCACCGTCGAGTGGTCCGTGCCGGTCACCGGCCTCGTGCTCGGCGTGATCGTCACCCTGCTCGCCGCCTACATCCCCGCCCGCCGCGCCGGGCGGATCAGCCCCATGGCGGCGCTGAGCGACGCGGGCATGCCCGGCGATGTCCGCGCCGGTCGCGTCCGGGCCGCGGTGGGGGCGTCGCTCACCCTGGCCGGCCTTGCCGCGCTCGCGGGAACGGCCTCGGCGGAGGACGCCGCGGGCGGCTCGGGCCTGCTCGGGCTCGGCGTGGTCGCCAGCCTCGTCGGCCTGATCCTCGTCGGGCCCGCCCTGGTCGGCCTCGTGGTGCGCGGCATCGCCGCCGTGCTGCTGCGGATCTTCGGGCCCGTGGGCCGCCTGGCCGAGCGCAACGCCCTGCGCAACCCGCGCCGCACCGGCGCGACCGCCTCCGCGCTGATGATCGGCCTCGCGCTGGTCGCGGGCCTGTCCGTGGTCGGCTCCTCGATGGTCGCCTCGGCCACGCAGGAGATCGACGAGTCCCTGGGCGCGGACTACATCGTGCAGACCGCGAACTTCCTGCCGATCCTGCCCGAGGCGGCCCAGGCCGTGGACGGGGTCGAGGGGCTGGCCCGGGTCACCCCGTTCACGGAGGCCGAGGCCGACGTGACCACGCCGGACGGCGCGGCGCACGAGGTCAGGCTCGGCGCGGCGCCCGCCGACTACGCCACGGACATCCAGCTGGACGTGCTGGAGGGCGACGTCGCGGACGCCTTCGCGGACGGCGGGATCTCGGTGGACGACGCCTTCGCGGAGGACGAGGGGGTCGGGGTCGGCGACGAGCTGACCGTGGCGTTCGCGGACGGGGAGACGGCGACGCTGACCATCGGCGCGGTCGTCTCCGGCGACAGCGCCTTCTACCCGGCCTGGTACGTCTCCCAGGACACGCTGGAGGCCAACGTCCCGGCCGAGGCGCTGCCGCTGCCCCTGATGCTGCTGGCCACGGCCGAGGACGGGCGGCAGGACCAGGCGCGGGCGGCGCTGGACGCGGCGATGGAGCCGTTCCCGCAGATGGAGGTCCGCGACCAGTCCGAGTTCAAGGAGCTGATCCAGGACCAGGTCGGGCAGCTCCTGTACATGGTCTACGGGCTGCTGGCCCTCGCGATCGTCGTGGCGATCCTGGGCGTGGTCAACACGCTGGCCCTGTCCGTGGTCGAGCGGACCCGGGAGATCGGCCTGATGCGGGCGATCGGGCTCTCGCGGCGGCAGCTACGGCGGATGATCCGGCTGGAGTCGGTGGCGATCGCGCTCTTCGGCGCGGTGCTGGGGCTGGCCCTGGGCCTGGCCTGGGGTGCGGCGGGCCAGCGGCTGCTGGCGCTGGAGGGGATGCCCGTCCTGGAGATCCCCTGGCCCACCCTGATCTCCGTCTTCGTCGGCGCCGCCCTGGTGGGCCTCCTCGCCGCCCTCATCCCCGCCTTCCGCGCCGGCCGCATGAACATCCTGACGGCGATCGCGACGGACTGACCCGGGCGGGGGCGCCGTCCGGCCGGCCCGCGCCGGGCCCGTGCCGGCCGGCGCCGCGACCGGCGGCCGGGGGGCCGCCGGTCGCGGCGGTCACATGGGACGGCCGCCTGCCCGGAGGGCGGGCTGGCCCGGCAGGGCAACGCCCGCGGTAGGGCCGCCGGGCAGGACGACCGAAGGCCGACCGGGCTGGGGCGCTGCCGGGGCGGGCGGCCGGACCCGCCGCGAACGCCCGCCCGGCGGGGCAAAGCCCGCCCGGCAGGGCAAAGCCCGCCCGGCAGGGCAAAGCGGGGCCCGAGCCGCCGTCACGCGGCCCGGGCCCCGCTGGTGAGCCGGGGCCGCCGGTCATGCGGCCCGGGCCCTGACCCTTCTGGTCGGTCCTGCCTGCCTCCGGGCCGGGGCTTCCCCTTCCGGGCCAGAGGCGACGCGACGTGGGGCCGGCGTTCCGAGCCGCCGCCGGCCGCCACGTTTCACCACCGGCCCGCGGCCGGATGGTGACCCCTCCCCGCCCCGGGCGGTTGTGAGCACGACACCGGGACGGGGAGGGGCGTGGGAGGGCGGTCCGGCCGCCGCCGCGGCCGGACCGCGTCGCTCAGGAGCAGCCGTTGAGGATGCTCGAGAGCGCGCTGCGCTCGGCCGAGTCCACGGACAGGCCGTAGTAGTACTTCACCTGGACCCACGCACGCGCGTAGACGCAGTGGTACGAGGAGCGCGGCGGCATCCACGTGGCCGGGTCCTGGTCGCCCTTGGCCTGGTTGACGTTGTCGGTCACGGCGATCAGCTGAGGCCGGGTGCGGTCGTTGGCGAACTGCTGGCGGCGGGATGTCGACCAGGAGCCCGCGCCGGAGTCCCACGCCTCCGCGAGCGGCACGAGGTGGTCGATGTCCACGTCGGAGGCGGCGTACCAGGTCGCGCCGTCGTAGACCGAGTACCAACGGCCGCTGACCGCCGCGCAGTTGGAGTCCGTCACGACGTTCGTGCCGTCGCGCTGGAGGATCACCTCGCGCGTGTTGCAGTTCCCGTACTGGGTGGTCCAGTGCGGGAAGAGGTCGCGGTCGTAGCCCGTGCGGTTCTCGGTGCGCACCGGTAGCTGGGAGAGGTAGGAGCGGGCCGTCGAGGCGCTGACCGGGGTGGGCAGCGCGGCGTGGGCGGCGGGGCCGGTGAACAGCGTGGCGAGGGTGATGAGGCCGGTGAGGGACGCGAGGAACGCCAGGCTGCGACGCGCGTAGAAACCGCGCCGGGGCGTGCCGGATCTGCGCAGGTGGAACACGCGAACTCCCTTGGTGTGGGGGCGACTTCGGCTCGGCGGGGGCTGGGGGGCCGCCGCGCTGGCCATGGTGGCGACGGAACGTTTCAGCGCGGGGTGCGCCAGGTAACGGTTCGGGGGCATGGACACGTCATCGCGGCGCGGGAGGGCGCGCGGGGCCGCCTGCGCGGGAGGCGTGCGCCGGCGTTGTAATAGAGGGGCGCACGGGACGCCCGGGGCCGGGCGACGGCGCAGGCGCCGCAGACGGTGCGGAGGGCGCAGGAGGGAGCGCGCGATGGCCAGGAACCGGGAGCACGGGTACGAGGTGACCGTCCGCTGGACGGGGAACACGGGCGGGGGAACGTCCGCCTACCGCGCGTACGCCCGCGACCACGAGGTGACGGCCGGCGGCAAGCCGACCATGATCCTGGGGACCGCGGACCCCGCCTTCGCCGGGGACGCCGAGCGCTGGAACCCCGAGGAGCTGCTGATCGCCTCGCTCTCCCAGTGCCACATGCTCAGCTACCTGGCGTTCTGCTCGCTCAAGGGCGTGGTCGTCACCGGCTACGCCGACAGCGCGCGCGGCACCATGACCGAGCAGGCGGGCGGCAGCGGCCGTTTCACCGAGGTGGTGCTCAGCCCGGTGGTGACGGTGGCGGAGGCCGGGATGGCCGAGGCCGCCGCCGCGCTGCACGAGGACGCGCACCGGGCCTGCTTCATCGCGAACTCCGTGAACTTCCCCGTCCGCCACGATCCGCGCGTCGAGGTCGAGGGGGCGTGAGGCCGGCCGGGGTCACGGCCGCGCCCGCGCGCCCCCCGCGCGGGCGCGTACCCTGGACACCCCCGGCCCGCGGCGCGTGCCGGGTGATTCGCGTTGCCCGCCGCCCCGCTCGCGGCGGCCGGGCCGCGCCGCAGCCGCCCCCCGCCCGTCCGCCCGCCCGAGCCACCGGAGGGAACGCCCATGAGCCTCCACGGCCTCCTCGACGCCGTCGCCCACGAGCCCGCCCTCGCCGAGGCGGTCGCCGCGGCCGGCGGCGAACGCCGCCACCTGGACCTGGTCGGCCCCCCGGCCGCCCGCCCCTTCGCCGTCGCGGCCCTGGCCCGGCGCGCCGGGCGGCCCGTCCTCGCCGTCACGGCCACCGGCCGCGAGGCGGAGGACCTGGCCGCCGCCCTCCGCTCGCTGCTGCCCCCGGACGGCGTGGTGGAGTACCCGGCCTGGGAGACCCTGCCGCACGAGCGGCTCTCGCCCCGCGCCGACACCGTGGGCCGGCGGCTGGCCGTGCTGCGCCGCCTGGCGCACCCGCGCTCCGGCGAGGACCCGGGGGCCGGGCCGGTCTCCGTGGTCGTCGCTCCCGTGCGCTCCGTGCTCCAGCCGCAGGTCAAGGGCCTGGGCGACCTGGAGCCCGTGTCCCTGCGCGGCGGGCAGAGCGCCGACCTCGCGGACGTCACGGGGCGGCTGGCCGCAGCCGCCTACGCCCGCGTCGAACTGGTCGAGAAGCGCGGCGAGTTCGCCGTCCGCGGCGGCATCCTGGACGTCTTCCCGCCGACCGAGGAGCACCCCCTGCGGGTGGAGTTCTGGGGGGACGAGGTCGAGGAGATCCGTTACTTCAAGGTCGCGGACCAGCGTTCCCTGGAGGTGGCCGAGCACGGCCTGTGGGCCCCGCCCTGCCGCGAGCTGCTCCTGACCGAGGAGGTGCGCCGGCGCGCGGCTGCGCTGGCCGAGCACCACCCCGAGCTGAACGAGCTGCTGGGGAAGATCGCCGAGGGCATCGCCGTGGAGGGCATGGAGTCGCTGGCCCCGGTGCTGGTGGACGACATGGAGCTGCTGCTGGATGTGCTGCCGGCCGGGTCCATGGCCGTGGTCTGCGACCCGGAGCGGGTGCGGGCCCGGGCCGCGGACCTGGTGGCCACCAGCCAGGAGTTCCTCCAGGCGTCGTGGGCCGCCGCGGCGATGTCGGACACGGGCGAGGCGCCGCTGGACGTGGGCGCGGCCTCGCTGCGCGGGCTGGCCGAGGTGCGCGAGCGGGCCGCCGAGCTGGGCGTCGCCTGGTGGTCGGTCTCGCCCTTCGCGGCCGACCTGCCCGCCGCGGACCTGTCGGGGGCCGGCGCGGACGGGGCGGGTCTCGTCGGCGGCACGGGGGAGGACGAGGACCCCGATACCCTCCGGCTGGGCCTGCGCGCCCCGGAGACCTACCGCGGCGACATCGCCCGCGCCCTGGCCGACACCAAGGGCTGGCTCGCCGAGGGCTGGCGCGTGGTCTACCTCACCGAGGGGCACGGGCCGGCCGCCCGGACCACCGAGGTGCTGGGCGGCGAGGGCATCGCGGCCCGCCTGGACGGCTCGCTGGACGGGGAGATCGCGCCCTCGCTGGTGCACGTGGCCTGCGGCGCGATCGAGCACGGCTTCCTCGCGCCGGGCCTGCGCCTGGCGGTGCTGACCGAGACCGACCTGACCGGGCAGCGCACGGCCGGGCGCGAGGGCGCGCGGATGCCCGCCCGGCGCCGCAAGACCCTCGACCCGCTGACGCTGGAGGCGGGCGACTACATCGTTCACGAGCAGCACGGCGTGGGCCGTTACGTCGAGATGGTGCAACGCACGGTGCAGGGCGCCACCCGCGAGTACCTGGTCGTGGAGTACGCCCCGGCCAAGCGCGGGCAGCCGGGGGACCGGCTGTTCGTGCCCACCGACCAGCTCGACCTGGTCACCAAGTACGTCGGCGGCGAGGCGCCCTCGCTGCACCGCCTCGGCGGCGCGGACTGGACGAAGACCAAGGCGCGGGCCAGGAAGGCCGTCAAGGAGATCGCCGCCGACCTGATCAAGCTGTACTCGGCGCGGATGGCCGCCCCCGGGCACGCCTTCGGTCCCGACACGCCCTGGCAGCGGGAGCTGGAGGACGCCTTCCCCTACCCCGAGACGCCGGACCAGCTGACCACCATCGGCGAGGTCAAGGTGGACATGGAGAAGTCCGTGCCCATGGACCGGCTGATCTGCGGGGACGTCGGCTACGGCAAGACGGAGATCGCGGTGCGCGCGGCGTTCAAGGCCGTGCAGGACGGCAAGCAGGTGGCCGTGCTGGTGCCGACGACCCTGCTGGTGCAGCAGCACTTCGGGACGTTCTCCGAGCGGTACGCGCAGTTCCCCGTGACCGTCCGGCCGCTGTCCCGCTTCCAGAGCGACGCGGAGGCGCGGGCGGTGCTCGACGGGCTGCGGGAGGGCGCGGTGGACGTGGTGATCGGCACGCACCGGCTGTTCTCCTCGGAGGTGAAGTTCAAGGACCTCGGCCTGGTGATCGTGGACGAGGAGCAGCGCTTCGGCGTCGAGCACAAGGAGCAGCTGAAGAAGCTGCGGGCGAACGTGGACGTGCTGACCATGTCCGCCACGCCCATCCCGCGCACGCTGGAGATGGCCGTCACCGGCATCCGCGAGATGTCGACGATCACCACGCCGCCGGAGGAGCGGCACCCGGTGCTGACGTTCGTCGGGCCGTACGAGGAGCGGCAGATCGGCGCGGCCATCCGGCGCGAACTGCTGCGCGAGGGGCAGGTCTTCTACATCCACAACCGCGTGGACTCCATCGACCGGGCCGCGGCCCGGCTGCGCCAGATCGTGCCGGAGGCGCGGATCGCCACCGCGCACGGGCAGATGAGCGAGACGGCGCTGGAGCGGGTGGTCGTGGACTTCTGGGAGAAGAAGTGGGACGTGCTGGTCTCCACGACGATCGTGGAGTCCGGCATCGACATCGCCAACGCCAACACCCTGATCGTGGAGCGCGGGGACACCTTCGGCCTCTCCCAGCTGCACCAGCTGCGCGGCCGGGTCGGGCGGGGCCGGGAGCGGGGGTACGCGTACTTCCTCTACCCGCCGGAGAAGCCGCTGACGGAGACCGCGCACGAGCGGCTGGCCACGATCGCGCAGCACACGGAGATGGGCGCGGGGATGTACGTGGCGATGAAGGACCTGGAGATCCGCGGCGCGGGCAACCTGCTGGGCGGCGAGCAGTCCGGGCACATCGCGGGGGTCGGCTTCGACCTGTACGTGCGGATGGTCGGCGAGGCGGTGGCGGACTACCGGGCGGCGCTGGAGTCGGGCGGGGCCGGGGAGCCGGACGAGTCGCTGCTGGAGGTGAAGATCGAGCTGCCGGTGGACGCGCACGTGCCGCACGACTACGCGCCGGGGGAGCGGCTGCGGCTCCAGGCGTACCGGGCGATCGCGGCGGCGAACACGGAGGAGGACATCCGGGCGGTGCGCGAGGAGCTGGCCGACCGGTACGGGCCGCTGCCGGAGCCGGTGGAAAACCTCCTCCTGGTGGCCGGGCTGCGGATGCTGGCCCGCGCCTGCGGGGTCACGGACGTCACCCTCCAGGGGAACAAGGTCCGCTTCTCGCCCGTGGACCTGCGCGAGTCGCAGGAGCTGCGGCTGAACCGGGTCTACCCCGGGTCGGTGCTCAATCGCGCCACCGGCCAGGTCCTCGTCCCCCGCCCCGCGACCGCCCGCATCGGCGGGAAGCCCCTCACCGGCCGCGACCTCCTCGCCTGGACCGGCGAATTCCTGACCACGATCCCGGGGAGCTGACGGCCCCGCTCAGCCGGCCGTCGCTCCGCCGCCCGGCGGCGCGACAGCCGCGCGGCGAAGGCGCAGGCTCTCGGCGACGACGCTCTCGGCGATGTCGTCGCCCTCGGCCGGGGCGGCGTGGGCACGCGATCGAGCCGCGAGGACGCGGCGCACCCGCACGGCGCGGGCCACGCCCACGGAGCCGCCGCGGGCTGAGGCTCCCCCCGGATGGCCCGCGGGGCCGCGACGGCTCCAGCCTCTCCGTCGCCGGCCCCGCGGGCACCTCAGGCGCGCTCCGGAATCAGAGCGGCAGCTCCCAGGTCGCCGGGCTGGCGTCGAGGTCGAGGCCCGGCTCTATCTGAATCTCCAGGGTGGGCGAGCCCGCCGGGACGCTGAAGGCGTACTCCGCGGTGGCGGAGCGGCCGGGGGCCAGCTCGCCGTCGAAGCCGGAGCCGGTCGTCTCGTCGAAGATCTCCTCGGCGGTCACGCCGTCCGCGCCGGCCCGGGCGGTGGGCAGGATGAAGGTGATGTCGATCGGCTCGGAGCCAGCGTTCTCCACCGAGATGGACAGGCCGTAGGCATCGTTGCCCTCGGTGTGGCCGATGGCGTACTCGGTGGGCGTGTACGGCTCGACGGCCGAGACGGTGATCTGCAGGCCGTCCTCCCACTCGGCGGTCTCGCCGGCGCCGAACAGCCCTTCGTCCGTCTGCGGCTCCTCGGTCGGCTGCTCCTCGGCCGCGCCGGAGTCGCCCTGCTCGCCGCTTCCGTCCGGCGAGCCCTCCCCGGAGGGCTGCTCCTGCTCCGACCCGCCCGCGGACGAGGCTCTCTCCGGCTCGTCCTCGCTGCCGCAGGCGGTGAGGCCGGCGCCCAGCGCAAGCGTCGCTGCGGTGACGCCGGCGACGGCGAGCATCCGCGACTTCCGGGCAGCACGGCGTGAGGTGGTCATGGCCACTGGGGTCCCTCCCTGAATCGACCGCCCCCACTGGGCTGGTCGGCGCGGTCAATGAGACCATGGTCTGTGAATCGAGTCAACACTCGATCTGATGAATCGAATCGGGTTTCATGTGAATCGCTGTGGACACAGTCAGAGGGACGGGATCAATCAGTAGGGTTGATCAACACCGCGCCCAGGGAGGGGAGTCACGTGCCGGGCCAGCACAGCGACGCCGAGGTCACCGCCGCCGGCATCGCGCGCCTCGCAGGAGTCGGCCGCGCCGCCGTGAGCAACTGGCGCCGCCGCTACGAGCACTTCCCCCGCCCCGTCGGCGGCTCCGCCGCCAGCCCCACGTTCTCGCTGCCCGAGGTCGAGACCTGGCTGCGCGCGCACGGCAAGCTCGCCGAGGTCCCGCTGCGCGAACGCCTCTGGCAGCTCGTCGAGTCCGACCCCGCGGGGCCCGCCGACGCCCTGGCCCGGATCTGCGAGCAGCTGATCGGGCACGGTGAGCGCGCCCCCGCCGGGGCCGGGCCGCTGGCCGGGGCCGCCGCCGGCCTGGCCGCGGAGGCCGGCCCGTCCACGGCCTACGAGTTCCTTCTCGCCCGCCTCCTGGACACCGCCGCCGTCCGCCACCTCAGCCTCACCCCGCCCGGCGCCGCGGAGTTGATGGCCGCGCTGGCCGGCCCGGCCGAGGTGCTCTACGACCCCGCCTGCGGCCCGTGCACGCTGCTGGCCGCGGGGCACGAGGCGGCCGGGCCGGCCGAGGTGTACGGCCAGGAGGCCGACCCCGCCCTGGCCCGGCTCGGCGGCGGGCGCCTGGCCCTGCGCGGCTCGGCCGTCGCCGTCCAGGTCCGCGCCGGCGACAGCCTCCTGGCGGACGCCTTCCCCGGCCTGGCCGCCGACGCGGTCCTCACCCACCCCCCGTTCAACGAGCGGAACTGGGGCCATGAGCGGCTGGCCTACGACCCCCGCTGGGAGTACGGGCTCCCCGCCCGCACCGAGTCCGAGCTTGCCTGGGTCCAGCACGCCCTGGCCAAACTCCGCCCCGGCGGCATCGCCGTCCTCCTCATGCCCCCCGCCGCCGCCTCCCGCCGCACCGGCCGCCGCATCCGGGCCGCGCTGCTGCGCCGCGGCGCCCTGCGCGCCGTCATCGCGCTCCCCGCCGGGGCCGCCCCCCCGCACAACCTCCCGCTCCACCTGTGGGTGCTGCGCAAGCCCGGCGGAGCCGCCGCCCCCGCCCCCCGCCTGCTCGTGGTGGACACCGCCGCACACCGCCCGCCCGACTCCCGCGACGGGCTGGACTGGCAGGCCCTGCGCCACACCGTCCTCGACGCTTGGACCGCCTTCGACCGCGACGGCGACCTGCCCGAGAGCCCCGGCGTGCACCGCGCCGTCCCCGTCATCGACCTGCTGGACGACGACGTGGACCTCGCCCCCGGCCGCCACCTCCCCGCGCCCGCCGAGTCCGCCGACACGGCCACCCTCGCGGCCGTCCGCCGCGACCTGGCCGACACCCTCCGCCGCACCCAGGACCTCGCCCCCGAGGACCCCCCGCCCGGCGCCCCCCCGGGGCCCCGCTGGTCCACCGTCACCATCGGCGAGCTGGCCCGCTCCGGCGCCCTGGAGATCCACCTGCCGCCCACCGGGCAGCCCCGCCGCGGCGACGTGCTCGTCCCCCTCCTCCTCGACGGCCAGGAGGCCCCCCGGGCCGTCGAGGACGGCTGCGCCCCCCCCGACCGCCACACCGGGCTGCTGCGCCCCGACCCCGGGGCCCTCGACCCGTGGTTCCTCGCCGGCTTCCTGCGCTCCTCGGCCAACGCCCGCCAGGCCAGCAGCTACGCCTCCAGCGCCACCCGCATCGACATCCGCCGCCTGAAGGTCCCCCGCCTCGCCCTTTCCGAACAGCGCCGCTACGGACGCCGCTTCGAGGCCATAGCCGCGTTCGAGGCCGCTTTACTCCACGCGACCGACCTCGGCCGCCGGCTCATCCAGGGCACCGTGGACGGCCTCACCGACGGAACGCTTCCCCCGGGCGACTGACCGGCGGATATCATCCTCCAGCCCGGCCTTTCGAACGGAGCGCCGAGACCGCCCCCGGGAGTCGAGGAGAGCGCACATGTACGGTACGGCCCCCGCGCCCGCCTCCCCGCCGCCCGCCCCCCAC
>NZ_JAVREN010000074.1:0-18961 GCF_031845405.1 Streptomyces boetiae | reverse complement strand
GCGGAGGAACGCTCGGCCTCGGCGCGGTCCCCGCCCGCGGGGCCGCCGGTGTCCCCCGGGTCGTCCAGCGGGCCGTCCTGCGGGCCGGGCAGTTCGGCCGCCAGCGCCGCGGCGGCCCGGACCAGGGGCAGCGCGAGCAGCCCGCCCGCGGCCTCGCCCACGGAGACCTCGTGGTCCAGCAGCGGCTCCAGCGCCAGGCGTTCCAGCGCCTTGGCCTGCCCCGGCTCGCCCGAGGCGTGGCCGGCCAGCCACCAGTCGGCGGCGCGGAACGCGACGCGCTGGGCGGCCAGCGCGCAGGCCGCCGAGACCACGCCGTCCAGCAGGACGGGGGTGCGGCGCACGGCGCACTGGAGCAGGAAGCCGGTCATCGCCGTCAGGTCGGCGCCCGCGACGGTGGCCAGCAGCCGCAGCGGGTCGCCCTGCACGGGCCGGGCCCGGCGCAGCCCGTCGCGGATCGCGGCGCACTTGCGCATCCACGTCAGGTCGTCGATGCGCTGCCCGCCCCGGCCGGTGACCGTGGAGGCGTCGGTGCCGCACAGCGCGGCGACCAGCACGCCGGCCGCCGTGGTCCCGCCGACGGACAGGTCGCCGAGGACGACCAGGTCGGTGCCCGCGTCGGCCTCGGCGTCGGCCAGGGCCATGCCGGCGCGGAAGGCCCGCTCCGCCTCCTCGGCGGTCAGCGCGTCCTCCACGTCCAGCCGGCCCGAGCCGCGCCGCACCCGGTGCGCGGAGACCGCGGCGGGCAGCTCCTCCGCCGGGCAGTCCACGGAGAGGTCGGCGATCCGCACGGGAACGCCCTCGCGGCGGGCCAGCACCGCGCCGGGGCTGTGGCCCGCGAGCGCGGCGCGCACCAGGTCGGCGGCGGTGCCCGCCGGGCGCGCGGAGACGCCGAGGCCTGCCACGCCGTGGTCGCCCGCGAAGAGCACGACCCGCGGCCGTTCCAGCGGGGCCACGGGCACCCGGCGCTGGGCGGCGGCCAGCCAGGTGCCCAGCTCGTCCAGCCGCCCGAACGCCCGCTCCGGCCACCCCGTCCCGGCCCGCCGCTCCTCCGCCTGCCGGCGCAGGCGGGCGCTCGGCCGTTCGATGAGGTCCCCGAAGTCATCGAGATCCAGACCGCCGTCACTCATGCGCACGAGACTACCGCCCGCCCCTCACCCCACCGGCCCGAACGCCCGCCCCCCGGGCGGCGGTCGGGAGCGGTCCGGCCGGCCCTACGCGCGCAGCGGCAGGGTCGTGCCCGCCACGGTCAGGAGGACCTGTTCGCACTCGGCGGCGATCGCGGCGTTGAGGCGGCCGAGTTCGTCGCGGAAGCGGCGGCCGGCGGGGGTGGCGGGGACGACGCCCGAGCCGGTCTCGTTGCTGACGGCCACGAGCGTGCGGCGCGTGGCCCGCACGGCGGCGGCCAGGGCGGAGGTGCGGGCGGCCAGCTCGGCGCGGGCCGGGCCGGAGGACCAGCGTTCCCCGTCCCAGGCGCCCGCCGCGTCCATCGCGTCGGTCAGCCACAGCGCCAGGCAGTCGATCAGCAGCGGCGGCCCGTCCTCGCGCGCCAGCAGCGGCACCAGGTCGCACGTCTCGCGGGTCGTCCAGCCCGGCGGGCGCCGCCCGCGGTGGGCCGCGACCCGCTCCGCCCACTCCGCGTCCCCCTCCCGCCGCCCGCCCGTGGCCACGTACTCGACGCCGGGGAACGCGGCCAGCCGCCGCTCCGCCTCGGCCGACTTGCCCGAGCGCGCGCCGCCGAGCACCAGGGTCCGGCGCGGCAGGTCGGGGACGAGCTGGTAGTCCCCGGCGACCAGCGTCGCCCCGTCCGGCTCCGCCCGGGCGCCCGCCGCGGCCAGGCGCCGCCGCCGCTCCTGCCCCGGCGGAACGTCGTGGTCCAGGTGCACCGCCACCACGTCCGTCGTCAGCCCCGCCGCGCCCGTCTCGCGCAGCAGGGCCAGCCCGTCCGGCCGCGCCGCCACGTCCAGCACGCACAGGTCGAACGGCGGCCCGCCCGGGGCGTTCTCCCGGGCCGGGGCCGCGCCGGGCGGCAGGTACAGCAGGCGCCCGCCGTCGGGGCCCGTGACCGCGTACCCGGTGCCGGGCCCGTCCACGGGGACGGCCCGCACCCGGTGGCCGCTCAGCAGCGTCAGGTCCCGCCCGTCCGGCAGCCGCACCGGGGCCGGCAGCTCGGTGGGCAGCTCCGGGCCCCGGTCCTCCTGGGCGTGGCCGAGGAGGACCTGCCGCACCCCGTGCAGGGACTGCCCGGCCCGGGCGGCGGCCAGCGCGGCGCCCGGCGTGACGTCGAGCAGCAGCACGCCGTCCACCAGCAGGGAGGTCGCCGCGCGGGCCTCGTCCCCGAGCGCGCGGGCGCAGGCCGCGCAGGGGCAGCCGGGCCGGGGGAGCCCGGCCGGGGCGCCGGTGCCGAGCAGAGTCACGTACACCCCCCGATCCTCTCCCGGGCCGCGCGCCGTGGGCCAATCAGCCCGCGCCGGGCCGCGTGCGCGGTGGTGCGCGGGGAGCGCCGGGCGTGATTTAGTCTGCGATCAGGCAGTCGGGCGATCAGTCAGTCGGGCAGGCACAGGCGATCAGCGGGAGGCGTGCGATGGCGTGGGAGTGGCGTTTCGAGAAGGCGGACGGCGCGACGACCGAGCCGGCCCAGGCCCCCGGCGACTTCGGCACCCAGGGGGACGCCGAGTCCTGGATCGGGGAGGTCTGGCAGGAGCTGCTGGCCGAGGGCGTGGACCAGGTGACGCTGCTGGAGGACGGGGCCGAGGTGTACGGCCCGATGAGCCTGCACGCCGCCGCCGAGGACTGAGAAGCCGGGGACCGGGGAGCCGAGCACCGGGGAGCCGAGGACAGGGGGCCCGCGCGGGAGAACCGGCGGGCCCCTCTCACGCCTCCCCGAGCGTGACCTCGGCCGTGCGCCGGTCCCCGTTCCGTTCGTAGGTCACCTCCACCCGGTCCCCGGGCCGGTGCGCCGCCAGCGCCTCGGAGAGCGTGACCACGTCCGTCACCTCGTCCCCGGAGACGGCCACCACCACGTCCCCCGCCCGGATCCCGGCCCGCGCCGCCGGGCCGTCCTCGGGGGCCTCCACGACCGCCGCGCCGGCCGGCTCGAAGCCCTCGCCGAGCACCGTGCGCACCGAGACCCCCAGGGCCGCGCGGCCGGAGTCCACCACGCGGCCGTGCTCGATCATCTGGTCGGCCAGGAACGTGACGGTGGAGGCGGGGATGGCGAAGCCGATGCCGGGGGCCTGCCCGCCGCCCAGGCCCGGGTCGCGGGCGGCGAGGGTGGGGATGCCGATCACCTGGCCGGAGAGGTTGACCAGCGCGCCGCCGCTGTTGCCGGGGTTGATGGCCGCCGAGGTCTGGACCATGTTGCCCAGGGTGGCCTGGCCCTCGCCCTCGCTGACGGACCGGCCCACCGCGGAGACGATGCCCTGGGTGACGCTGGAGGACAGGCCCAGCGGGTTGCCCATCGCCAGGACGATCTGGCCGACCTCCACCTTGGAGGAGTCCCCGAAGGTCGCCGGCCGCAGCCGGTCGGGAACGTCCTCCAGCTCGATCACCGCCAGGTCCTGCTCCGGGTAGGAGGCCACCAGCTCGGCCCGCTCGGCCTGCTGCCCCGTGGCCAGCAGCACCTCGAAGCGCTCGCCCTCGCCGAGCACGTGCGCGTTGGTGACGATGTGCCCGCGGTCGTCGTAGACCACCCCGGAGCCCAGGCCGTCCGCGGTGGTGATCTGGACGACGGAGGGCAGCACCTCGTTGACCACCTCCTCGTAGGCGTTCTGGAGTTCGCCCGAGACGGTGGGGGCGGGCGCCCGCCCGCCGGTGGCCTGCCGGGTGTGCGGCGCTGCGTTCTCCGGGCCGGTGCAGCCGGCGCCGCCCAGGGCCGTGACCAGGGCGAGGGCGATCGGCAGGGCCGCGGCGGGACGCGCGGGGGAGGGACGGTGCGGCATAAGCCGCATTCTGGACGCCCCCCACCCACCGCCCGGGGAGGCAACGCACGGGGTGGGCCGTTCGGCGGAGGACGGGCCGGGCGCGGCGCAGGCGGACCGGCCCGCGCCCGGGCGCGGGGCCCGGGCCCGGCCGGCCCGACGCCTCAGCGGGGCTGCTCGCCGCGCTTGATCTGGGGGCGGGGCAGGCGCATCCGGCGCATCTGCATCGTGCGCATCAGCGCGTAGGCGACGGCGCCGCGGTGACTCTCGTCCGGGTACCGGGCGCGCAGGGCCTTCTTCAGCCGCCGGGTCATCAGGAAGGAGTCGGCGACGATCAGCAGGATGACCGCGAGCCAGGCCAGCAGGGCGGCGTTCCTCGCCTGGAGGGAGGGCAGCATGCTCAGGACCAGGATCAGCACGGCCATCGGCAGGAAGAATTCCGCCACGTGCCACTTGGTGTCCACGAAGTCCCGGGCGAAGCGCCGCACCGGGCCCCGGTCGCGCACCGGCAGGTGCCGCTCGTCGCCGGAGAGCAGCGCCTCGCGCTGCTTGGTCAGCGCCGCCCGCCGCTGCTCGCGGGCGCGGCGGGCCGCCTCCTTGCGGTCGGACGGAGGCTTGACGACGGCGCGCCGCAGCGCCTCGGCCTCGCTGCGCTTGGGCGTGGGGCGCCCCTTCGGGGCCTGCGGGTCGCGGCCCCGGTCCTGCGCGGGCTCCTCCGCGGCGGGCGCGGCGGCCGGCTGATCATCTCTGGAACGGCTTCGGAACACGCCTCCCAGCCTACGGCCCCGCCGCGGGCCGCCCGTCCGCCGGGCGGCCACGATCCTGCAACGGCCCTGGCCGGCGCCCCGCCCGCGGGCCCGCCCCGGGACCGCCGCACCCCGGCAGACCCCGGCAGGCCCCCGACCGGACCCCGGGCGGCACTCCTCCTGTGGCCGGAGGCGGCCCGCGGGCGATCGTTCCCAGGGAGGAGCCCAACCCCCGCGGGGCAGTGCTCTCATGGAAGCGTCGCTATGGAAGCGAGCGCCGTAGGGTAGGAGAGGGATCAGCGCCAGCATGGTCGCACTGTCAGTGGTTCGAGTCCGTCATGAAGGGGGCGCGGGAAGCCCATGAGCGGTGTCATGAAGCGGATGGGGATGATCTTCCGCGCGAAGGCCAACAAGGCCCTGGACCGGGCCGAGGACCCCCGGGAGACGCTCGACTACTCCTACCAGAAGCAACTGGAGCTGCTGCAGAAGGTGCGGCGCGGCGTCGCGGACGTGGCCACCTCCCGCAAGCGCCTCGAACTGCAGCTCAACCAGCTGACCGGCCAGTCCGGGAAGCTGGAGGAGCAGGGCCGCAAGGCCCTGGCCCTGGGCCGGGAGGACCTCGCCCGCGAGGCCCTCTCCCGCAAGGCCGGGCTCGCCCAGCAGATCGCGGACCTCCAGCAGCAGCACGAGACCCTGCAGTCCGAGGAGACCAAGCTCACCCTGGCGGCCCAGCGGCTCCAGGCGAAGGTGGACGCCTTCCGCACTCGCAAGGAGACGATCAAGGCCACCTACACGGCCGCCCAGGCGCAGACCCGGATCGGGGAGGCGTTCTCCGGCATCTCCGAGGAGATGGGCGACGTCGGGCTGGCCATCCAGCGGGCCGAGGACAAGACGGCGCAGATGCAGGCCCGCGCCGGGGCGATCGACGAGCTGCTGGCCTCGGGCGCCCTGGACGACCCGACGGGCATGGCCAAGGACGACCTGACCGCGGAGCTGGACCGCATTTCGGGCAACGCGGACGTAGAGTTCGAGCTGGAGCGGATGAAGGCGGAGCTGGCCGGCGGCCCGTCCGCAGGGCGGCAGGCCCTGGAGGGCGGCACCACCGGCGCCGCCGGAACGGCCGCCGCGGACGCCCGCCAGGAGCAGCAGCAGGAGTCCCCCCGGTTCGACAAGCAGTGAGCCGGCCGACGGCCGGCCCGTGAGACGGCCGGTCAGGCGCCGGTCAGGGAGAGCGAGAGCGACGTGATCGTGCGGATCATGGGCGAGGGGCAGGTACGGCTGGACGACGGCCACCTCCCCGCGCTGAACCGGCTCGACGACGAGCTGCTGGCGGAGCTGGACTCGGGGGACGCGGCCGGATTCCGCCGCACCCTCGCCGCCCTCCTCGACGCCGTCCGTACGATGGGAACACCCCTTCCCGACGAGGCCCTCGAACCCTCCGAGTTGATCCTCCCCGCCCCCGATGCGTCCATCGACGAGGTGCGCGCCATGCTCACCGACGACGGGCTCATCCCCGACTGAAGCGGCCCGGCCGTGAATACACCGCAAGCCGCCCGAGCCCGGCAGTGGCTGCGGGCGCACCCCCTCGCGTTCGACGCCCTGCTCGCCGTCGGCGTGCTCGCCGTGGTGCTCTGCGCCTCGGTGACCGTCGCCCGGCCCCCCGACGGGGGTCCCGGCTTCGGCAAGCGGGATCTGCCCGCCCACACCCTCGTGCTGTCCGTGCTGGCCTGCGCCGTGCTCGTGAAGCGCCGCAGCTACCCGCTGCGGACCCTGGCCGTGGTCACCGCGCTCGCGGTGCTGGAGATGGGCCTGGGCACCCGCTCGCACGTCCCGGAGGAGCGGCACGCCTCCGTCCTCATCATCGTGGTCGTCGCGGTCTTCACCGTGGCCTCCCGCACCGACCGGCCCACCACGCTGCGCGTCGGCCTGGCCGCCACCGCCGTGTGCACCCCGGCGGCCATGCTGCTGGGCACCCAGCCCTGGTACGACTCCGAGAACCTCGGCGTCTTCGCCTGGACCGCGCTGGCCGCCGCCACCGGCGAGGCGGTCCGCAGCCGCCGTGCCGCGGTGGACGCCATCCGCGAGCGGGCCGAGCGCGCCGAGCGGACCCGCGAGGAGGAGGCGCGGCGCCGGGTCGCCGAGGAGCGGATGCGGATCGCCCGCGAGCTGCACGACGTGGTCGCCCACCACATCGCGCTGGTCAACGTCCAGGCCGGGGTCGCCGCGCACGTGATGGACACCCGGCCCGACCAGGCCAAGGAGGCGCTGGGGCACATCCGCCAGGCCAGCAGCCGCGCGCTGAGCGAGCTGCAGACGACGGTGGGCCTGCTGCGGCAGCAGGACGAGCCGGTCGCGCCCACCGCGCCGGCCCGTGGGCTCGGCGGCCTGGAGGAGCTGGTGGACGGGTTCACGCGGGCCGGGATGTCGGTGACGGTGGACGCCCCCGCCGCCGCGGGGCCGCTGCCCTCGGCCGTGGACCTGGCCGCCTACCGGGTGGTCCAGGAGGCGCTGACCAACGTCCACAAGCACGCGGGCCCCGGCGCCACGGCCCGCGTCCGGATCGTGCGCCGCGGCAAGGCGGCGGACGCGGCCCTCGACATCACCGTGGACGACGACGGCCCCGGGGGCCGCCGGGTTCCGGCGCCCGGCGGGGTCCACGGGAGCGTCAACGGCAGCGGCGGGAGCAACGGCGGTGGCGCGGTCGCGGTCAACGGCGGCGCCGTCAACGGCCGGGGAGTCAACGGCGGCGGGGGACACGGCCTGATGGGCATGCGCGAGCGGGCCGCGGCCCTGAGCGGGGATTGCCAGGTCGGCCCGCTGGCCGGCGGCGGCTTCCGGGTGCGGGTGGTCCTGCCCCTCCAGGCCCCGCGCCCGGCCGAGGAGGGGGCCCCGAGCCCCCGGCCGGGCTTCTGCCCCTCGCACGGCGGGAGGACCGCGTGATCCGGGTGGTGCTGGCCGACGACCAGGCGCTGCTGCGCAGCGCGTTCCGGGTGCTGGTGGACTCCGACCCGGAGATGACCGTCACGGGCGAGGCCTCGGACGGGGCCGAGGCGCTGGAGGTGGTGCGCTCGGCCGGGGCCGACGTGGTGCTGATGGACATCCGGATGCCGGGCACCGACGGCCTCGCGGCCACCCGCGCCATCGGCGCCGACCCCGACCTGGCGCACGTGAAGGTGGTCATCCTGACGACCTTCGAGTCCGACGACTACGTGGTGGAGGCCCTGCGCGCGGGCGCCTCCGGCTTCCTGGGCAAGGGCGCCGAGCCCGAGGACCTGCTGCACGCCATCCGCCTGGCCGCGGCCGGCGAGGCGCTGCTCTCCCCGGCGGCGACCCGCGGCCTGATCGGGCGCTTTCTGGCCCAGCAGCGGGACCGGGAGGGGGCAGCGCTCCCGGCCGCCGCCCTGGAGGTCCTCACCGCCCGCGAGCGCGAGGTGCTCACCGAGGTGGCGGCGGGCCTGTCCAACGACGAGATCGCCCAGCGCCTGACCGTCAGCCCGCTGACGGTGAAGACGCACATCAACCGGCTGCTGGCCAAGCTCTCCGCGCGGGACCGGGCCCAGCTTGTGGTCACCGCCTACGAGACCGGCCTGGTCCGCCCGCGCTCCTCCGCCGGCTGAGGCGCGCCGCCCCGGGCGTTCGCCCGCCCCCGGCCGGACGCGCGGGGCGGCAGCCTCACAGGTACTCCGCCGACGGCAGGTAGGGGGAGGGGGGCCGCATCCCGCGCAGGCACAGGTAGCCGTCCGCGGACAGGTCGAGGCCGGCGGCCAGGCCCACGTCGAGGGCCCACTCCTGCTCGGCCGTCAGGTGCCGCAGCGTGGCCGGTGACCCGGCCGGGAGGCTCAGCAGGGCCGAGGTCAGCAGCCGCACCGCGATCCGCCGGGAGGTGGCGGCCAGCAGGGCCACCGCGCCCTCGTCGTCCACGTAGGCGTAGCCGCTGCCCGCCAGGTCGTCGGCCACCACGACCCGGCAGTGCCGCAGCAGCTCCTCGTGGTCCGGGCCGTGCGCCCCGCCGCGCAGCCGCCGGTCGACCGAGTCCATCAGCGACCGGTGCGCGGCGCCGCCCTCGATGGCCGGGCCGTCGGGGAGGACCAGGCCCGCGCGGTCCACGTTCCCCGTCATCCGCATCGAGGGGTGCAGGCTGAAGCCCGCGCGCCGGTAGAGGCGGGCCGCGCCGGGGTGCGGCCGGGCGCAGATCATCCCGCGCAGCGTGCCCCGGGCGTAGGCCACCGCCTGCCGCAGCAGGCCGCCGCCGACGCCCTTGCCCTGCGCGCCCGGCACCACGGCCAGCAGCGAGAGCCCCCACAGGCCCTCCCGGCGGCTGGCCAGGGCGGCGCCGACCGGGCGGCCCGCGTCGTCCTCGGCCAGCCAGCAGCCGTGCGGATCGGTGACGGCGAGGTGGCGCACCCGGCGTGTGAAGCGCACCCGCCGCCGCTCGTCCTGCTCGGGCGGCCGGCCGAACGCCGCGTCGGCCACCGCGCGGACGGACTCGGCGTCCGCGCGGCTGTCGCGTATCCGGCGAAGGATCATGACCCCCATCGTGGCGCGCGGCGGGGGCCGTTGCCTATGGGGGCGCCGGGTGCGGCGGGTGACGCCGGTGTGGAGGGACCGGGACCGTCGCCGGAGGGCGCCTCAGGGCAGCGCCAGCATCCGGTCCAGGGCCACGCGCGCGAAGTGCTCGGTCTCGGGGTCGACCTGAATGCGGTTGACCACCTTGCCGTCCGCCAGCGACTCCAGCGACCACACCAGGTGCGGCAGGTCGATGCGGTTCATCGTGGAGCAGAAGCACACCGTGCGGTCCAGGAAGACGATCTCCTTGCCCTCGGGCGCGAAGCGGTCGGCCAGGCGGCGCACCAGGTTCAGCTCGGTGCCCACCGCCCAGCGGGACCCGGCCGGGGCCGCCTCCAGCGTCTTGATGATGTACTCGGTGGAGCCGACGTGGTCGGCCGCCGCGACCACCTCGTGGCGGCACTCGGGGTGCACCAGGACGTTCACCCCGGGGACGCGCTCGCGGACCTCGCGCACCGACTCCAGCGAGAACCTGCCGTGCACCGAGCAGTGGCCGCGCCACAGGATCATCCGCGCCCGGCGCAGCTCCTCGGCGCTCAGGCCGCCGTGAGGCCGGTGTGGGTTGTAGACCACACAGTCCTCGGGGGAGAAGCCCAGCTCGCGGATCGCGGTGTTGCGGCCCAGGTGCTGGTCGGGCAGGAAGAGCACCTTGCCGTCCGCGCCGGGCCCGCCCGCCTCGCCGAAGGCCCACTCCAGGGCGCGGCGGGCGTTGGAGGAGGTGCACACGGTCCCGCCGTGCCGGCCGGTGAACGCCTTGATGTCCGCCGAGGAGTTCATGTAGGTCACCGGGACGGTGACATCCGCCACACCGGCGTCCGTGAGCACGTCCCAGGCCTCGGCCACCTGCTCGGCGCTGGCCATGTCCGCCATGGAGCAGCCGGCGGCCAGGTCGGGGAGGATCACCTGCTGCGCGTCGGAGGTGAGGATGTCCGCCGACTCGGCCATGAAGTGGACGCCGCAGAAGACGATGTACTCGGCCTCGGGCCGGGCCGCCGCGTCCCGGGCGAGCTTGAAGGAGTCGCCGGTGACGTCCGCGAACTGGATGACCTCGTCACGCTGGTAGTGGTGGCCGAGCACGAAGACCCGGTCGCCGAGCCTGGCCCTGGCGGCGCGGGCGCGCTCCACCAGGCCGGGGTCGGAGGGGGCCGGCAGGTCGCCGGGGCAGTCCACGCCGCGCTCGCTCGCGGGGTCGGCCGCGCGGCCGAGGAGGAGCAGCGCCAGCGGCGTGGGGGTGACGTCCAGGGGCTGGGCGGTGGTCACGGCACGCACCCTTCTTTCCGTAGAGCGGCCGGGGACCGGAGCGCGGTTCCGCCCGCTTTTCGTCGTTCTGACGCAATGGATCATAACTCCTTCGCGTCAGTTTGACGATGCTCCTTGTGTCACTGTGACGCATTCCGCGGCGGCGGCGGGTGTGCGAGCATGAAGGGGAGTGAACGCGTGATCCCCGCGCCGCGGGGAGGTCCCGACGGGGGCGCCGCTCCGGGAATGCATCCGGGCGGCTATCGGTTTCATCACCTCGGCAGAGCATTCCGTACTACCCGGGAGAGACGCAGATGTCCGTTACGGAAAAGACCGCTGTGAGCGACGGCATTCTCCTTTCCGACGCGGCCGTGGCCAAGGTCAAGAGCCTGCTCGAGCAGGAGGGGCGCGACGACCTTGCGCTCCGCGTGGCGGTCCAGCCCGGCGGGTGCTCCGGACTGCGCTACCAGCTGTTCTTCGACGAGCGTTCCCTGGACGGCGACGTGGTCAAGGACTACGACGGCGTCAAGGTGGTCACCGACCGCATGAGCGCCCCCTACCTCACCGGTGCCTCGGTCGACTTCGTGGACACCATCGAGAAGCAGGGCTTCACCATCGACAACCCCAACGCCACCGGCTCCTGCGCCTGCGGCGACTCCTTCAGCTGACGGACCGGCCGCGCCCCCGCGCGCGGCCGGTCCGTCACGCACACGGGCGGCGGGCCCCCACGGCCCGCCGCCCGCGCTGTTCCACCGGTCACCCAGCCGGTGGTCCCGTCCCCGCGGTCACGCCACCGGGATGGCCTCCCCCGCGGGGTCCAGCAGCTCCCGGTCCCCCACGGGCTCCTCCAGCTCCACCTCGGCCGTCTGCTCCTGCGCGATCAGGATGCACACCTCGCCCGGGTCCGAGCCGGCCGTCTCGACGCCCAGGTGCACGGCGTCCGCCGTCTCCCGGGCCGTCGCCTCGTACGTCTCGCACACGCCGCCGTAGAAGCGGACCGTCAGCGTCCGGTCCTCCGGGTCGTAGGGCGCCACCGACCAGCCGGTGCGCTGCGCCCCCTCGGGCGCCGCCTCTTCCGTGCCCCCGCCCTCCTCGCCCTCCTCGCGCGCGTCGGCGGGCCCGGAGTCCGGCAGCTCGGCCGGCGCGCTGCGCGGATCGTCCGCCCCCGGGTCGCCGTCCGCGCCCGGCTCCTCGTACCGGAACGGAACGGCCGGGTGCCCGGCCACGTACCGCGCGCGGCTCGTCCCCGCGTCCCCGGCCGGCAGGAACAGCCAGGACGGCACCAGCACCGCCTCGCCGTCCGCGTGGTGCAGCTCCAGGCCGAACCCGGCCGTCACCTCCAGCGGGAGGAGGGGCGCCGGGAGCGGACAGTCGGCCACCTCCTCGGGGACGCACGCGATCGCCGGCTCCGGCCGCGGTCCGGCCGCGGCCCAGGCGTTGTACTCGGCCAGCGCCTCCTCGGCCGTCAGCGTCACCTCCGCGTCCTCGCCCTCGTCCGGGCGGGCCAGGGCGCCCCAGGCCCCGGTCACCCGGCCCCCGGGGCCGACGTACAGCTCCGTCTCCAGGCCGTGCGCCGGGAGGCCGTCCACGACCGGCGTCGCCCGCACCACGCGCTCGGCCCCGCCCGTCGCCACGACGGTCACCTCCGCGCGGTCCCCCTCCAGGCCCAGCGCCTCCAGCACCGGCCCGGCCGCGGCCCGCGCCTCCTCCTCGGAGGGTGCCTCCCGCCCGTCGGCGTCCGGCCTCTCCGCGTCCTCGCTGCTCACCGAGCCGTCCGGCCCGTCCGGGACCGCGAGCTCGTACGTCGTGCCGTCCGCCGGCGCCCCGGCGGAGTCGCCGCCCCCCTCGCTCCCGGGGGCCGCGCCCGCCCCGCCCCCGTCCGGCGCCGGCTCCAGCTCCGAATAGGCCATGCCGCCGTAGGACCAGTGGCCCGGCGCCTCGCGCTGCACGGTCAGCGAGACCGCGTCCTCCGACGCGACCGTCCACCCGCCGTCGCTTCCCCCGGCCACCTCGCCGGGCAGGCCCAGCGCGGCGGCCAGCTCCTGGGCGCGCTCCCGGCTCACCTCGCCCAGGCCGCGCACCCCGGCGCGCTCCGGCGCGGCCGGCACCTCGCCCGTCAGCCGCAGCTCGGACCACCCGGCCACGTCGGCGAGCTGCGCCTCCTCCGCGGAGCCGTCCCCCAGCGGGGCCACCACGGGCCCTTCGAGCACCAGTTCCTCCGCCGCGGCCGGGGAGGCCCCGCCGCCGCCCGGACCCGCCACCGCGTACACCCCGCCGCCGATCGCCGCGACGGCCACCGCCACGGCCGTTACCAGCGCCCACCGCCGCCGCCCGGCTCCCCGCTCCGGATCCTGTGGGCCCGGGCTCGCCGCTTCCCCGGGGACCTCGGGGGTCTCGGGGGTCTCGTCGTCAGCCACGTCACCGCTCCTCGATCGTCGGAACACCTGTCAACGTCCTGGGCCGCGTCCGGCTCCGTGTGCCGCGTCACAGCTTCCACCGCGCCGGCGGCCGTCCGCCCCCAAGCGCGCCCCCCGGCACGCCGGTTGGACGGAAGCACACCCGCGCGGGTTCCACCCGGACCACAGCGTCCCTCCAGCAGTCGCCCGGTAACCTGGGGCAGCCACCCGCCGCCTCCAGGGAGAAGACCGACCGTGCGCATCGCCGTCTCCGGCTCCATCGCTCATGATCACCTCATGACCTTCCCCGGCCGGTTCGCCGATCAGCTCGTCGGGGACCAGCTCCACACCGTCTCCCTCTCCTTCCTGGTGGACAGCCTCGAAGTGCGGCGCGGCGGCGTGGGCGCCAACATCTGCTTCGGCATGGGCCAGCTCGGCGCCTCGCCCGTCCTGGTCGGCGCCGCCGGGCAGGACTTCGAGGAGTACCGCGCCTGGCTGGACCGGCACGGCGTGGACACCGCCTCGGTCCGCATCTCCGAGCTGCTGCACACCGCCCGGTTCGTCTGCACCACCGACGCCGACCACAACCAGATCGGCTCCTTCTACACCGGCGCCATGAGCGAGGCCCGGCTCATCGAGCTCCAGTCCGTGGCCGAGCGCGTGGGCGGCCTCGACCTGGTGCACATCGGGGCCGACGACCCCGAGGCGATGCTCCGGCACACCGAGGAGTGCCGCACCCGGGGCATCCCCTTCGCCGCCGACTTCTCCCAGCAACTGGCCCGGATGGACGGCGCGGACATCCGCACCCTCACCGAGGGCGCGGCCTACCTCTTCCACAACGAGTACGAGAAGGCCCTCGTCGAGTCCAAGACCGGCTGGTCGGCGGACGAGGTGCTGGCGCGGGTCGGCACCCGGGTCACCACGCTCGGGGCGCGCGGCGTGCGGATCGAGCGGGCCGGGGCCGAGACCGTCGAGGTCGGCGTCCCGGAGGAGGAGACCAAGGCCGACCCGACGGGCGTCGGCGACGCGTTCCGCGCCGGCTTCCTGGCGGGCTTGGCCTGGGGCGCCTCGCTGGAGCGGGCCGCGCAGGTCGGCTGCATGCTGGCAACCCTCGTCATCGAGACCGTGGGCACCCAGGAGTACACGCTGGCCCGCGGCCCCTTCCTGGAGCGCTTCACCAAGGCGTACGGCGAGGATGCCGCCGCCGAGGTCCGCACCCACCTGCGCGCGGCCTGACCCGCGCCCCGGCCCCGGGCGCCGCCCGGGGCCGCGCCGGTCAGGACAGGCGCCGCACCCGGTAGGCGGCGCCCACCGGGGCCGGGCTCTCGCCCAGGTACTCCTGCTCCCGCAACGCGCACCACGCCGGGATGTCCAGCCGCGCCGCGACGTCGTCCGCCAGCACGGTGACCACCCCGCCCACCGGCACCTTTCCGATGGCCCGCGCCAACTCGATCACGGGCACGGGACACGGCCGCCCCAGCGAATCCACGACCACGCTCGCCGCGACCGCCCCGGCCTCGCCCGCGTCCGCCTTCGCCGCGGCGCGTCCGTCCGCGGCCACCGGCGCGTCCAGGGCCGCCCTGACCCCCGCCACCGCCGCCGGGAGGGCCGCCAGGAAGCGGTCCACCTCCGCCGCGGGCGTGCCCGGGGGGAGGGAGACGCGGACGTTGCCCTCCGAGAGCACGCCCATGGCGTTCAGGACGTGGGAGGGCGTCAGCGTGCTGGACGTGCACGAGGAGCCCGAGGAGACCGCGAAGCCCTCCGCGGCCAGCGCGTGCAGCAGCGCCTCGCCGTCGGCGTACAGGCAGGAGAACGTCACGATGTGCGGCAGCCGGCGGACCGGGTCGCCCACCACCGCCGCGTCCGGCACCAGCCGCGGCACGCTCTCCCGGATCAGGTCCACCTGGCCCCGCAGCCGCGCCGCCTCGGCCTCCGCCTCCGCGCGGAACGCCCGCAGCGAGGCCGCCGCCGCCACGATGGCCGGGATGTTCTCGAAGCCCGGCGAACGCCCCGACTCCCGCTCGTCCGCCGGCGCCGGCGGCGCGAACCGCACGCCCTTGCGCACCGCCAGCAGCCCCACCCCGCCCGGCCCGCCCCACTTGTGTGCGCTGGCCGTCAGCAGCGACCACCCCGCCGGGACCGGCTCCCAGCCCAGGGACTGCGCCGCGTCCACCAGCAGCGGCACCCCGGCCGCCGCGCACGCCGCCGCGATCTCCGCCACCGGCTGGGCCGTTCCCACCTCGTGGTTGGCGGACTGCACGCACACCAGCGCCGCGCCCCCGCCGTCCGCCCCCAGCGCCGCGGCCACCTCGCCCGGCGCGACCCGCCCCCCGGAGTCCACCCCGATCTCCCCGGCCGTGCCGCCCGCCGCCTCGTGGGCCCGCGCCGCGTGCAGCACCGCGGAGTGCTCCACCGCCGAGTGCAGCAGCCGCCGCCCCACGCGCGAACGCCCGGCCAGGGCCCCGGCGATCCCGGCGTGCAGGGCGCGCGTTCCCGAGGAGGTGAACGTCAGCTCGTCCGGCCGGCAGCCCACCGACTCGGCCGCCGACTCGCGGGCGGCGTCCAGGAGAAGCCGCGCGCGCCGCCCCTCCCGGTGCGGCCGGGCCGGGTCGGCCCACCCGTCCTCCAGCGCGGCGAGGAACGCCTGACGTGCGACGGGGTGGAGCGGAAGCGAGGACGCGGCGTCGAAGTACGGCACCCCCACACGCTAACTCCGCCCCGCCCGGGGGCGCCCCGGCGCGTTGGGCGACCCTCCCCGCGTGGCGCTCGGAACGGTCCAGTAGGGTTTGGTCCGCATAAGCATCCAAACCCCTGCCCTGTCAGGGCCGGCCCTCACGCGAAGGCAGCCCGGACCATGGGCGAGAGACTCTCGGGAAGGCGCTACGTGAGTCCCAACGGCTCCGACCGCTCGTCGCGGCGCCCGAAGCGGCGGGTCCTGCCGCAGGCGCTGATCGCGGGCCTGGTCCTGGCAACCGCGACAGGTTGCACATCCGAGGACTTTCCCCGCCTCGGCATGCCCACCCCGGTGACCGAGGAGGCGCCGCGGATCCTGTCCCTGTGGCAGGGCTCCTGGGCTGCCGCCCTGGTCACGGGCGTGCTGGTCTGGGGCCTGATCCTGTGGAGCGTGTTCTTCCACCGGCGGTCCCGCACCAAGGTGGAGGTCCCTCCGCAGAACCGGTACAACCTCCCCATCGAGGCGCTGTACACGCTCGTCCCCCTGATCATCGTGTCGGTGCTCTTCTACTTCACCGCGCGGGACCAGACCGAGCTGCTGGAGACCTCGGACGAGCCGGACCACGTCATCAACGTGGTCGGGTTCCAGTGGAGCTGGGCCTTCAACTACATCGAGCCGGTGGGCGCCTCGGACGACCCGGCCGACTTCGCGGAGAACGCGGAGGAGCTGGCGTCCATCCCCGACCGCATCCAGGAGCGCTTCCCCGAGAACGCCGACGGCGTGCACGAGGTCGGCACCCCCGCCGACCGCGACCCCGACACCGGCAACCCGGGCCCGACCCTGGTGCTGCCCGTCGGCGAGACCGTGCAGTTCGTCCTGACCTCCCGGGACGTCATCCACTCCTTCTGGGCCATCCCGTTCCTGATGAAGCAGGACGTGATCCCGGGTCACACCAACACCTTCGAGGTCACCCCGACCCGCGAGGGCACCTTCCTGGGCAAGTGCGCCGAGCTGTGCGGCACCGACCACGCGCGGATGCTGTTCAACGTCCGGGTCGTCTCGCCCGAGGAGTACGACGCCTACCTGCAGGACCTGGCGGACCGCGGCCAGACCGGCTACGTCCCGGCGGGCATCGAGCAGTCGGACGCGGCCAGGAACGCCGAGACGAACGAGGGCGGATCGTGAGTATCCTCGAACGCAACGAGACCCAGGAGTCGGACGTCGCGCCGGCCGTCACGGGTCCCTACCGCCGGCGGGAGCGCGGCGGGGTCGTGGTCAAGTGGCTCACCACCACCGACCACAAGACCATCGGCACGATGTACCTGATGACGTCGTTCGCCTTCTTCATCATCGGCGGCGTCATGGCGCTGATCATGCGCGCCGAGCTGGCCAGGCCGGGCACGCAGGTCGTCTCCAACGAGCAGTTCAACCAGCTCTTCACCATGCACGGCACGGTGATGCTGCTGATGTTCGCGACGCCGCTCTTCGCCGGCTTCGCGAACTGGATCATGCCGCTCCAGATCGGCGCCCCCGACGTCGCGTTCCCGCGGCTGAACATGCTGGCCTACTGGCTCTACCTGTTCGGCAGCCTCCTGGCGGTGGCCGGCTTCTTCACGCCGCAGGGCGCGGCCGGCTTCGGCTGGTTCGCCTACAGCCCGCTGTCCGACGCGATCCGCTCGCCGGGCGTCGGCTCCGACATGTGGATCATGGGCCTGGCGTTCTCCGGCTTCGGAACGATCCTCGGCTCGGTCAACTTCATCACCACCATCATCTGCATGCGCGCCCCGGGCATGACGATGTTCCGGATGCCGATCTTCACCTGGAACGTCCTGCTCACCGGCGTGCTCGTGCTGCTGGCCTTCCCGGTGCTGGCCGCCGCGCTGTTCGCGCTCCAGGCCGACCGCACCTTCGGGGCCCATATCTTCGACGCGGCCAACGGCGGCGCCATCCTGTGGCAACACCTCTTCTGGTTCTTCGGCCATCCCGAGGTGTACATCATCGCGCTGCCGTTCTTCGGCATCGTCTCCGAGATCATCCCGGTCTTCAGCCGCAAGCCGATCTTCGGCTACATCGGCCTGGTCGCCGCGACCATCACGATCGCGGGCCTCTCGGTGACGGTCTGGGCGCACCACATGTACGTCACGGGCGCGGTGCTGCTGCCGTTCTTCTCCTTCATGACCTTCCTCATCGCCGTGCCGACGGGCGTGAAGTTCTTCAACTGGATCGGCACCATGTGGAAGGGCTCGCTGTCCTTCGAGACGCCGATGCTCTGGTCGGTCGGCTTCCTGGTCACCTTCCTCTTCGGCGGCCTCACCGGCGTCATCCTCGCCTCGCCGCCGCTGGACTTCGCCATCTCCGACAGCTACTTCGTGGTGGCCCACTTCCACTACGTGGTCTTCGGGACGGTCGTCTTCGCGATGTTCGCCGGCTTCCACTTCTGGTGGCCCAAGTGGACCGGGAAGATGCTGGACGAGCGGCTGGGCAAGATCACCTTCTGGACGCTGTTCATCGGCTTCCACGGCACCTTCCTGGTCCAGCACTGGCTGGGCGCGGAGGGCATGCCCCGCCGGTACGCCGACTACCTGGCGGCCGACGGCTTCACGGCGCTCAACACCATCTCGACGATAAGTTCCTTCCTCCTGGGCATGTCGATGCTGCCCTTCTTCTACAACGTGTGGAAGACCTGGAAGTACGGCGAGAAGGTCGCCACCGACGACCCGTGGGGCTACGGCCGTTCGCTGGAGTGGGCGACCTCCTGCCCGCCGCCGCGGCACAACTTCACCACCCTGCCCAGGATCCGGTCCGAGTCCCCGGCCTTCGACCTGCACCACCCCGAGGTCGCCGCGCTCGACTCGCTGGAGAACGACGCCCGCCACGAGGCCGAGGCGCTCACCGGAAAGGAGGCAGGCCAGTGAGGGTCCAGGGGCACCTGTTCAGCTGGGTCGCCATCTTCATGCTCGGCTCCGCGATCGTCTACGGACTGTGGTCGCAGGAGCCGGTCGGCACCACCGCCCTCTTCCTGTCCTTCGGCCTGACGGCGATGATCGGGTTCTACCTGGTCTTCACCGCCCGCCGCGTGGACACGGGGGCGCAGGACAACAAGCAGGCGGACGTCGCCGACGACGCGGGCGAGGTCGGCTTCTTCAGCCCGCACAGCTGGGCGCCGCTGCTGCTGGGCGCCGGCGGCCTGTGCGCGTTCATGGCCCCGGTCTTCGGCTGGTGGTTCCTGTACTTCACCGCCCCGATCGTGGCCGTCGGCCTGTGGCTGTGGGTCTTCGAGTACTACCGCGGCGAGAACCAGAACCAGTGAGCCGCTGAGACTGCGCGGGGCGGCCCCGGGGACATCGTGGAGCACGTCAACGGCTTCGGCGAGGACATGGCGCCGTTCGGCAACGGCTTCGGGGACTGGAACCTCTCCTGGGA
>NZ_JAVREN010000073.1:0-18981 GCF_031845405.1 Streptomyces boetiae | reverse complement strand
GTCGCCGCCCCAGCCCCAGCCCCAGCCCCGGCCGTTGCCGCCCCAGCCCCGGCCGTTGCCCCTCCGCTCCCCGCCCGGCCGCCCAGCCTGCCCGGCAGGCCCGCCTCGGCCAGCAGCCCCACCAGCTCCGTGCCCCCGATCAGCGTCAGCGGCTTCCCCTCCGCGAAGGCGTACGAGCCCGGCCCGAAGCCCGAAGTCGTCACGAGAATCCCCTTGTTGGCCCCCAGGCTCTGCACCGTCCCGTACAGGTCCCGCACCGCCGTCGGCGGCACCGTCCCCCGGTACCGCTTCACCTGCACCACCAGCCGCCCCCCGCTGATCGGGTCGGGGTCCACCGCCTCCACGTCCACGCCGCCGTCGTTGCTGCGCTGCGTCGTCACCGCCCGCATCCCGCGCGCCCGGAACAGCTCCGCGACCAGCCCCTCGAAGGCCACCGGGTCCATCTCCAGCAGATCCGGGTCGTCCTCGCCCAGCGACAGCCGGCCCTCCCCGACGTCCCCCGGCCGCGCCCCCGCCGCCACCGCCGCGCCCTGGTCGGGCCGCGCCGACAGCCGCCCGCCCAGGCCCGTCACCAGGCAGTCCACGGCGCTGACCTCCTCCAGCAGCAGCTCCGAGAACGCCTCGCGCCCGGCCATCACGCTCGCCAGCACGATCCGGGCCCGCCGCCCCGTCGCCGGATCGCGGTCCTCCACCAGGCCGTTGACCACCACCGACTCCAGCACCCCGGCCGCGTCCGCCGCGAAGACGTCCCGCAGCACCAGCAGCACGCACTGCGCCAGCACCTCCCGGTACAGCCCCCGCCGCTGCCCGGCCGGCCGCGCCGTCTCCCGCTCCTCGTCCGCCGAGACTACGTACCGCACCGCCCGCGCGGCCGGCACCACCTCGTAACGCGGCAGCTCCCAGTCCAGCACCAGCCGCCGCCCGGCCGCGTCGAAGGCGGCCGTCACCCGCCGCGGGAACCCCTCCGGCCACACCGCCCCCGCGTACAGGGCCGCCGAGAAGTACTCCACCACCGCCTCGGGCTCGCCCCGCCCCAGGGCCGCCTCCAGCTCCGCGATCCCCGCGTTGTGCCGGCGTATTTCCGCCCGCCGCGCCGCCGCCCACCGGTCGTACTGCTCGCGGTAGGCGGCGAGTTGGCGCTGCCGCTGCTCCTCGGCCGCCACCGCCGCCTGCCAGTCCCGCTCGAACCTGGCCCGCGCCTCGGCCTGCCGCTGCTGCGCCCCGAACCCCCAGCCGGCCTGCGGCTGGTACCGCGCCGGGTCCGGCATCGCCACCGGCTGCGCCAGCGCCCCCGGCGCGAACGGCTCCAGCTCCTCCGCCTGCCGCAGCGCCCCGGGCCGGAACGGCGGCTCCGCGCAGCCCGCCACCAACAGCCCGCCCAGCGCCGCGACCCGGGCCTCGATCTCCTCCGTCCTGCGCCGCGCCTCGGCCTCCCGGCCCTGCCGGTACGCCGCCTGCTGCGCCCGCTCCCCGCGCACCCGCGCCCGTTCGAACTCCCGCTGGTCCCGCTGCCACGCCCGGTGAGCGGCCTGCCGCCGCATCTCCTCCCGGCGCTGCGCCTCCGCCCAGGCCCCGACCAGCCCACTGGAACGCCGCCCCATCTCCACCCTCCCGGTCCACCGCCACGGCCACGCCAACCTACCGCGTGACCAGCGGACTTGCGCCGCGGCGGACGCATCGGGGGCCGCCTTCGGCCGTCGCCGCCGCGCGGGCCCCGCCCGCGCCCTCACTCCGCCGGCCGAGCGAGCACCACCCGCCCCCGCCCGTCCTCCGCCAGGAACGCCGCCAGCGCCTCCGCCTCCACCCCCACGGCCGCCCGCTCGGCCTTCGAGAAGTCCCGCAGCGGCCGGACGGCGACGGCGCCCTCCCGGACGTTCCAGGTCGCGGCCACCCGCCCGTCCACCAGCACCACGCGCTCGCCGGCCACCGAGAGCAGCCGGTGCGCGTCGTCCACGATCCGCGTGCGGTCCTGGTAGCCGAGCAGCGCGTTGTCGAACGCCGGCAGGAACCGCACCGGCGCGGGGGTGTCCGGGCCGGGGCGCGGCGCGTCGGGGAGGTCGAGCAGCTCGCGCCCCCGCGCGTCGCGGAAGGCGACCAGTTCCTCGCGCACGGCGGCCACCGCCCCCGGCAGCCCGGCCAGACCGGACCACGCGCGCAGGTCGGCCGTCGCCGCCGGCCCGTACGCGGCCAGGTAACGCCGCACCAGCGCCCGCCCGACCGGGTCGCCGTCGCCGTCGGGGGCCGGCGGGTCGGGCTCCCGGCCCAGCCAGGAGGCGAGCAGGACGTTGCGCACCCCGGCCCGCTCCCGCCACAGCCCGCGCGGCGGCGCCTGCACCATCGGCACCAGGCCCGCGATCAGCATCTCGCCGAACGCCCGCCGCTCAGCCGCCGGGCGCTCCGGGGCCAGCGCCCCGGCCAGCTCCGCCATCGTGCGCGCCCGGCCGTCGGCCATCAACGCCCGCCCGGCCGGTGCCAGTTCGTCCAGGTCCACGCCGCGGAACACCTCGCGGTAGGTCCCGAGCACCCGCTGCCGCAGCATCCCGTCGAACCGTCCCCGCCAGGCCAGCGCGTCCTCCGCCGTCACCAGGTGAACGGTGCGGCGCATCAGGTGCGTGCGCACCACCCGCCGCCCGGTCAGCAGTCCGTCCAGCTCCGCCGGGTCGAACGCCCGCAGCCGCGACCACAGCCCGGCGAACGGCTCCTGCGGCTCCTGCGCCTGAAGCCCGCCGAGGTGCGCGACGGCCTCCAGCGCGGGCATCGCGGCCCGGTCGAGCAGCAACTGCCGCGCGAGCGTGGCCCGATTCAGCGCCCGGTCCTCCAGCACGACCCCCGCGCCCTTCGTCCGCATCACCCAACCGCTCCCCTCGACGCCCGCCCGAACCGGCCTTCCGGACCCACCGTCCCACCAATAACGGCCAGATCCTGTCCTCTACCCTCGGCATCATGGAACGGTGCCCTCCCCCTCCGCCTCTTCCCCCTCCTCCTCTTCCTCCCGTCTCCTCTCCCTCCTCTCGCTCCTCCAGGCCCGCCCCGAGTGGCCGGGGCAGCTCCTGGCCGAGCGCCTGGGGGTCAGCCCGCGCACCGTGCGCCGCGACATCGGCCGCCTGCGGGACCTGGGCTACCCGGTCGCGGCCACCAAGGGCCCCGCCGGCGGCTACCGCCTCGGCGCCGGCACCCGGCTGCCCCCGCTGCTGTTCGACGACGAGCAGGCCGTTGCCCTGGCCGTCGCCCTGCGCACGGCCGCCACCAGCGGCGCCGGCGTCGAGGAGGCCGCGGCGCGGGCGTTGCACACCGTCCGCCAGGTCCTCCCGGCGCGGCTGCGCCACCGCGTCGACGCCCTCGACGTCACCGCCGTCCCCCACCCGCACCCGCAGGCCGACCCAAACGTCCTCCTCACCCTCTCCGCGGCCGTCCGCGCCCGCGAACTCCTCCGCTTCGACTACGCCCCGGCCACCCCGGACTCCCCACCCCGCCGGGCCGAGCCGCACCACCTGGTCACCTGGGGCGGGCGCTGGTACCTCGTCGCCTGGGACCTCGAACGCGAGGCCTGGCGCACGTTCCGCGCCGACCGCATCACCCCGCGCACGCCCACCGGCCCGCGCTTCGCCCCGCGCGCCCTCCCGGGCGGGGACGTGGCCGCCTTCGTCTGCGACCGCTTCCGCGGCCCCGGCGCCTGGCCCTGCCGCGGCGAGGCGACCCTCGACCTGCCCGCCCAGGCCGTTGCCCCCTACGCCCAGGACGGCATGGTCGAGCCCCTGGGCCCCGACCGCTGCCGCCTCCACCTCTCCTCCTGGTCCTGGCCCGCCCTGGCCGCCGCCTTCGCCCGCTTCGACGCCCCTCTCCACGCCCCTTCCCCCACCGAACTCCGCACCGCCTTCACCACCCTCGCGGCCCGCCTCACGGCGGCGGCGTCCTAGGCTCCGGATCCATGAGCCGCGTGACCGAGACCGACCTGACGCTGCCCGACGGCCGCCGCCTGCACGTCTACGACACCGGCCCGCCCGCCGCCTCCGCCGCGCGCCTCACCGTCCTGTGGCACCACGGAACGCCCAACATCGGCGAGCCCCCCGCGCCCCTCTTCCCGGCCGCCGACGCCCTCGGCATCCGCTGGGTCTCCTACGACCGGCCCGGCTACGGCGGCTCCACGCCCCGGCCCGGCCGCGACGTCGCCTCCGCCGCCGCGGACTCCGCGGCCGTGGCCGACGCGCTGGGCGTGGACCGGTTCGCGGTGATGGGCCACTCCGGCGGCGGCCCGCACGCCCTGGCCTGCGGCGCCCTGCTCCCCGAACGCGTCCTCGCCGTGGTCAGCGTGGCGGGCCTGGCGCCGTTCGACGCCGAGGGCCTCGACTGGTTCGTCGGCATGGCCCCCTCGGCCGCCGCCTCCCTGCGCGCCGCCGCCCGGGGCCGCGAGGCCAAGGAACGCCACGAGGCGACCGCCGCGTTCGACCCCGAGATCTTCACCCCGGCCGACCACGCCGCCCTCACCGGCCCCTGGTCCTGGTTCGACGAGATCGTCCCCCCGGCCGTGGCCTCCGGCCCCGCCCCCCTGATCGACGACGACCTCGCCTACGTCTCCCCCTGGGGCTTCACCCCCACCGAGATCCCCACCCCCACCCTCCTCCTCCACGGCACCGAGGACCGCCTCGTCCCGGCCCCCCACGCCCAATGGCTCGCCCACCACTGCCCCCGGGCCACCCTCCGCCTCCACCCCACCGAGGGCCACATCTCCCTCCTCAATTCCGCCACCACGGCCCTGACCTGGCTGGCGGACCACGCCGTAGGCTGACGGCCGGCCGACGAGAAGGGGGAGGCGCGTGCCCGCGGTCCTCGCGAACATCCTGGTCGGGCTGGCCACCAGCCTGATCAGCGCAGCCTCCCTGTGGCTGTGGCAGCGCGCCGCGGCGGCGGGGCGGGCGCGGAGCCGCACGCGCTTCTTCGGCGTCGCCCCGGGGCAGAACTGCCTGGTCGTGATGGGCCACCACCACGGCTCACCGGACGTCGTCTCGCACCACGACGTGCACGCCGTTCTCGAACTGGGCGCCCTGCTCAACGAGTTGGGCGCGACGGCCTCCTTCGAGTCGGCCGGCACCTTCCGCGGCGGCAACGGTGGCCGCACCGAGTTCTGCCTCTCCGGCCCGAACGCCAACGAACGCACGGCGGCCCACCTCGCGCACCACCTCCCCGGCGTCGCCTTCCGCCCCTACGGCGACGGCCCGGACGCGATCGCGCTCCTCGTCGGCGGCCAGGAGCACCGGTGGGTGCGCGACGAACTGGGCCACGCGATCCTCGCCAAGTTCACCCCACCCGGCCAGCAAGCCCCCGTCTTCCTCATCTGCGGCCAATCCACCGAGGCCAACCGCGGCGCGGTCCACTACCTCCGCCACCACCACCCCCACCTGACCCGCACCCTCCCCTCCCTCGACCGCTTCTGCCTGATCCTCCGCGTCTCCGGCATCACCACCTACGCCCACGAACAGGTCACCCTCCTCACCGACGCGACCGAAACCGCCTTCACCCCCTGACCCCGGCGAGGCCCGCCTACTTCCGCTCCCGCTCCCGCTCCCGCTCCCGCTCCCGCTCCCGCTCCCGCTCCCGCTCCCGCTCCCGCTTCCTGCGCTGGGCGACGGCGTAGGACGACCAATCCCCACGGTGCCGGTCGCAGCGAGACGCCCCCTGCACCGGCTGTCCCCGGGCGCATGCCCTATCACGACGGCCCGGCGCGAGGCCGCAACGGCGGCTGAGGAGAACAGTGCGCGCCCAGTGCGGACGCACTCCGCGAAGGCCAGCTCATGGCCAGGTTCGGCCAGGACCGCATAGAGGTGCGGCAGAGCAGCATCGGCCACCCGGCGGTTCGCCAGTCCCCGTGGGCGGGTGAAGCTCGGTCGGCCGTGCGAGGACGTTACGAACGTTCGTGGCGCGGCCCGGGTGAGGCGCCGCACACGCACAAAGGCCCCGGACCGGTCAAAGACCGTGGTCACGGGGTCTGCCTCATTTACACACTGTGCCCCCGGCGGGGCACCACACAGATGGTCGCACGCCTGACCAGCAGGGTCTCGCGGGTCGCCTGGTCATCGAGGGGCGATTTGAGCCTTCTGTCGTGAAAGGGGGGCGATGATGGCCGGCCCCCTTTCGTGGAAGCAAGGCTCGACGGCTCGGCGGGCGCTGGTGCTCGGCCTGTACATCCGGTCCGTGTTCGAGTGCGGGACCCTGGTGGGTGAACGGCCGGGGGAGCCGGCGTGCGCTGCCCTACCGGTGGGCTGCGAGACCTGCTTCGTGGGTCGGCGCGGCCAACGGGATTCCGGCAGCATGCACGACATCGACACCCCCGGTGAGCTGGTCATCTCCGCCACGATGACCCTGCCGGGCCGCCCGGGATCTGGAGTGCCCGATGCATGACGATATGTCTGCGAAGGGGCGCCGGGCGCCGGACTCACAGCCTATGGAAAGGCCCGCGCACCGTACCGACCTTCGTCCAGCTGCCGAATCGGGCGCGGACGCATGGGTGCGGAGCGGTTGCGCGGCGGTGGTGGCCGCGGTGGCCGCTTATGCCTCGTACGTGCACCAGCGGGACTTCGCTCTCCAGGGCGGCGCGGACGAGACCAGCGCGACGCTGTGGCCGCTGTCGGTGGACGGCCTGCTGCTGCTCGCCACGATGGGGCTGCTCAGCCCGAGCCGACATGCCGCCCGCCGGACCCGCGGAGCGATGTGGCTGGCGTTCCTGCTGGGTATCGCCGTCTCGCTCGCGGCCAACATCGCTGCCGCCCCGACCCTCGATTGGCGTTCGGTGCTGGTCGCCGGCTGGCCCCCGGTGGCCCTTCTGCTCTCCGTCGAACTCCTCGTTCCCCGCCGGACGGGCGGCCAGTCCGCCGGGGACGACGTTCCCGAAGAGGACCATCTTCGGGGTCGTGGCGTCGAGGAGTTCCCGGAGATCGAAGCGCGGCAAGTTCCCCCGCCTCCAGCGGAGGCTCTTCCCGCTTCGGCGACGAGGCCGGTGTCGCTGTCCGGGCCTGCGGTGCCTCGCGCTGCTCGCGGTGGTGGGCCGGACTCCAGGAGCGAAGGTCCGGTAGCTGCTGCGGGCGAAGGGCCAGCCGCCCCGCCTGCTGGTCAGCAACTGCGGATGAAGGGCGGACATCGCCTCCGGCAAAGTCGGCCCCCGTCCCTGGGCGGTGAACTTCTGGATCGGGCCCGGAGGGAAGACGCCCGTCATCGGCAGGAGTGCCAACGGCCGATCTCCGCGGAGACGCTGCGGAAGCGGCTGGGTGTCGGGGCGAAGAAGTCCCGGGCGCTGGTCGAGGCCGTTCGCCGGGAGGCCGCTGACGCCGAGAAGGCGAGATCTGAGCGGGAGTTCGACTCGCGGCCTGCCGGCGACTCGGTGCCGGTGCGAGGGCATGGGCCGGGGGCCGGTCGGCGGAACGCATCCTGAACGAGCCGCAGCCCGCCGCCGATCTTCGTAGTGCCTTCCGGGCCGGAATCGGGGATCGGCGGAGGGGTGCGTAGGTGAGTACGCGCCACGGGCGTGTGACTCGGGGGTCGGACTGCTTGATGCCGCCGCCGTCGCTGATCAGGACGACCTCGGGAGCCAGTACGTCCAGCAGGCTCTGCGGGTCCCTGGTTTCGAGGGCGTGGCGGAACAACTCCAGGGCGCTACGGGTCACGCTCGCGGGACGGATCGGCGGGCGTGGGGGGCGATCTGGCGAACGGCTGCCGGGCTCTTGTCGACGGCTTCCGCGATCTCGTCGTGGCCCACCTCGAAGACCTCGCGCAGCGCTCGCCGCCTTGCTGCCCGCTGCGGCTGTTTAGAACGGCGTCGGCGTACTTGGTTGGCGTGTCGGGGGAGGGGTGAGTGCGCGGTGGTGGCGGCGGGCGACGGTGGCTGTGCCGATCAGGAGTCCGTCTGGGGTGAAGTGCGGGGGAGTGAGGTGGGCTTCGAGTGCGGGGAGGTAGTTCCAGCGCACGGAGGGGTGGGCCGAGTGGGCGTAGTGATGGAGGTCGCCGTAGGGGAGCCAGGTGGTGGCGGCGAGCGCGGCCAATGCGCGGCTGCGTGGGTATAGGCGGAGGCAGCGGCCGGCTTCGACGTGGGCGGGGCTGCCGGTGCGGTGTTCGGGGTCGAACCAGGTGTGTTCGACCAGGAGGGACATCCAGGCGAGTTGGGGGTAGAGCAGTAGTCGCGGGATGAGGAGGCCGCATACCAGGGCGGTCCAGCCGCCGGTCAGGTAGGCGGCGGCCGTCACGGCGGCCGGGGCAAGGCAGCGGAGCCAGGCGCTGCTGCCGCGGAGGCTCGCGGCGATTCCGGTGGCGGTGGCGTGGAAGCCGCGCGGGGTGAGCGGGTGGATGAGCGCGAGCGCGTACCGGGAGCCGGTAGCGCCGGGACGGAGGCCCGCTCGGCGGAGTTCGGCGAGGTTGGGGTCGTGGGCCAGGGTGGCGTTGGGGTGGTGCTCGCGGACGTGCCGGCGGCGGCGCTCGGGGAGGGGGCCGAGCGCGAGGGGGTGGTGGGCGAAGGTCTCGGCGAGCAGGTGGTTGGCGTGTCCGGTGCGGGCGAGGACGCCGTGGACGGCGAAGTGGCTGATCTCCTGCAGGTGGCGGAACTGGACGGCCACGCCGACTGCCGCGGTTGCGGCGAGGAGCGGTCCGTGGGTGGCGAGTATCCACCACCCGGCGATCTGCACCCACTGTCCCGTCAGCAGGGAAAGCGGGGTGAGGTTGTTGGCGCGGGTGCGCTGGAGGGCTATCAGTTCGTCGGCGCCGGCGGCTCGCGGTCGACGCCGGGAGAAGTGCACACGGTCGATCTGACGCAGTGCGACGCCAGCGGTGATGACGGCTAAGGGGAGCAGCATGGCGTTCCCGGGGGGCGGGTGGCGGGCAGGTCCCCGCACGCTCGCCACGCACAGTACATCTAGTCCACTAGCTCGTGAATGCCGCAAGTTCTGCGGCCTCCGCCCGGTGATGGGCGGAGGCCGCGGAGAGGTGAGGCTGGTGTTCTACAGGGTGTCGACCGTGGCGGCGGCGCGGTGTTCGGCCCAGGCGCTGGCGTCCAGCATGGGGCGCACGGCGGCTTCGTAGGTCTGCAGAGCGCGGGGGGCGGAGTCGGCGCCGCTGCCCCAGACTGCCTCGAAGCGGCTGCGCCAGCGGTGGACGCCCTTGAAGTAGACCGAGCTGCGCCCGCGGGTGTAGTCGGCGTCGCCCTGTTCCTCTTCGACCAGAACGGCGGCTGCGGCGAAGACGACGTAGTCGACGGCCTCGTCGGCGCGCAGCCGGTCGCGCACGGTGAGTCCGCAGGTGACGCCTATGTCGCGGTGGCGGCCGATGAGTTCCAGGAGGGCGCGGGCGAAGTCCTGCTTGAGCAGGTCGTCGCGGTAGACGATGAAGAGGCGGTTGATGGTGCCGCCGCCTTCGGTGAAGCGGCGGTTGGCCGCGAGGTATTCGCGACGCCAGTTCAGCAGTTGGGGGTTGGTGGTCAGGTCGGCGGCGAGGATCCGCTGGGGCTCGGAGGCCGCGTCGGTGAGCGTGGTGACCAGCAGCGCGGACAGGCGGGGGACCTCGCTGGCGTAGACGCGGAGGTGGCCGTCGGCGATCTCGCCGTAGTCGGAGACGAGTTCGCGCTCGAGGTGGGCGCGGACGAGGTCGTAGTAGCGGGCGTCGTCCATGGCCTTGAGGTGATGGGTCCGGCGCAGGCGGATGTACGCCCTGCGCGTCCACAGGTGGCCGGCGGCCAGAACCAGGATGAGTGCGCCCTGGACGAAAAGCAGCACCTCGAGGTTGACCCGCTCACTGGCCCAGCCGATCACGGGTGTGACGAGTCCGGCGATGCCGAGCACGGCGCCGAGCACGGGCGAGCCGAGTGCGTCGGCGATTTTCGTCAGCGGGTCGCGCCGTTGGTCCGGCATGAAGTCCCCTCCCTCCGGCGGTCATGCGACCGCCCCGTGTGCCTTCCACGGCCGAGCGACGCCCTGTGCCGTCAGGTGTTCGGCGCGGGCATGTCGACGTCGTACTCGATGTCCCAGCGGTCGGCCGGGATGAAGATGTCCGCGGTCTCCACCGCGCGGCCTGTGCTGTCGTAGTGGATGCGCTCAATCAGCGTTCCCTGGGCTCCGGTTGTGATGCCCAGGAGGTGGGCCTGGCCGCGGTCGGCCTGGGCCGGGCGCGGCCGTTCGACGGCCCGGGTGACGGTGATCCCCAGGTGCGCCATGCGGTCGACCACCCCTTTGCCCGCGAGGGGGCCGCCCTCGGGGAGAACCACCACGGTGCCGCCTGTGATCGTCATGGGTTCCCAGCTGGTGGTCAGCATGACCGGCTGCCGGTCGGTGAAGAACTCATAGGCCGTGCACACGCAAGGGTCGCCGGGTTGGATTCCCAGGCGGTCGGCAATGGCGGGCGGCGCAGGGACCTTGGCGGTGGAGTCCGCCTCCCAGGTGCCGGAGAAGCCGGCCGGGGCGACCCCGCTCCGCGCGGACCTCGGCCGCGGGGTGCGGCGGAGCTTGCGGCGTACGACGGGCGCCCGGACGTAGGTTCCCGAGCCGGCCCGGCCTTCCAGCTTTCCTTCGGCGATCAGCAGTTCCTGGGCGCGGCGAACGACGTTCTCCCCGACGCCGAACTCCGCACCGAGCTCACCGCGAGAAGGGAGCCGATCACCCGGTGACCAGGTGCCGTTGGCGATGCGGTCCCGGATGGCGCCCGCGACCCGCAGGTACGGAGCGCCCGCTGAGCTGGAGTCAGCCATCGCTCTCCTTGGGCGCGTTGCCAGCCAGTACGCATTGACAAATCTAGTCCACCAGCTAAAAGCTAGTTAACTAGAACTACTCTTTGTGGTAACTGATCGATTGCGAGCCACCGTGGACCACGACCGCAGGGCAGCGATCGTCTACGCCACCGCACAGCTCGCGGAGCTGGCCGGCGTCCCGCCCCGCGTCATCTGCGAGTGCGGCGCCGTCCGCATAGAGACCGAAGTCACCGAGCACCTCCGGCGTCGCTGGGCGGAACTGCTCGCCGTTCTCGACCTGGGCACCGCCTTCGGGCTCACCGACACCACTACCGGTCAGATCGCCTGGCTGAGCTTCCAGGCAGGAGAGAGCTTCCGCTCATGACCACCCTCGTCGCCAACCCGTCCTTCCAGCCCTTCGCCAAGGGGCACGGCGCCGGCAACGACTTCATCGTCCTGCCCGACCCCCACAGCCGCCTCGCCCTGGGGGCCGAAGACGTGGTGCGGCTATGCGACCGCCGCACCGGCCTCGGCGCCGACGGCGTCCTGCGCGCCGTACGCTGCCGGGCCAGCCCCGAGGCCGCCGCCATAGCCTCCGACGCCGACTGGTTCATGGACTACCGCAACGCCGACGGCACCCTGGGCCAGATGTGCGGCAACGGCATCCGCGTCCTGGCCCGCTACCTCGTCGACGCCGGCCACTGCCCGCCCGGCACCCTCGCCCTCGCCACCCGCGCCGGCCTGCGCACCGCGCATGTCCCCTACCGCAGCGCCGACTTCCACGGACCCGTCACCGTCGGCATGGGCACGCCCCGCTGGCCGGGCCCTGAAGGCATCACCGTCACCGCGGGCGCCCGCTCCTGGCCGGCCCTGCACGTCGACATGGGCAACCCCCACGCCGTCGCCTTCGTGGGCGACCTGACCGACCCCGGTGATCTCACCTCCCCGCCCGCCGTCGCACCTGCCGACGCGTACCCCTACGGCGTCACCATCGAATTCGTCGCCCGCCGCGGATTGGATGACCTCGCCGTGCGCGTCCACGAACGCGGCGTGGGGGAAACGCGCGCCTGCGGCACCGGCGCCTGCGCCGCGGTCGCCGCCGCCCTGCGAACCGGCGCTGTGCCGGGCACCTTCACCGTCGACATGCCCGGCGGCCGGCTTGGCGTAGCCGTCCTCGCCGACGGCTCCATGGAACTGACCGGCCCCGCCACGATCGTCGCCCACGGCACAGTGCGCCTGTAACCTCCAGGGCCATTCAAGGCGGGGCAGCGACGCCGTGCCGCGGACCAGGGCGTCCCTGGTCGGCAGGGCGAGATGCGCGATTCCCAGGGAAGCCACTCTCGCACCCGGCGGGGTGAACGAGCCCAGTCCCATGACGGGGTGGGCGCGTCCTGTCGTGGAGCCGAGGTCTCTTTCGGCGAAGGTGGCCGATCGCGTACCGAGCGCATGGGTCTCCCAGCGACCAGCGGGCTCTGATCCGGGCCCGCTGCGCGGCGGGAGCGGAGATCCCCAGCGGCGGGGTGCGTGTGCGGGCTGTCAGTCGGCCGGTGGCGGGTCCTGGGGCTGTTCGGGGCGGGGGCGGTAGCGCAGGAGGAGGTGGGTGCCGAGGACGAGGAGGCCGGAGAAGGCGAGCATGACGGTGCCCTGGCCGAGGATGAGGAGCATGCGGTCGCCCAGGGGCAGGTCGCCGCCGTAGGTGAGCTGGACGGTGCTGAGGATGAAGGCGATGGCGGCCAGGAAGACGGTGACCATGGTGAGGAGGTGGCCGGTGGTGCTGTTGAGCTGGGCCTCGACCTTGCGGTAGGTGGCCTCCTGGCGGCGCCAGCGCTCCTCGTGGGCGGCGTTCTCGGCGGCGCGGCGGCGCGCTTCGAGGATCAGCTCGCGCTTGGCGAGGTACTGCTCCTGGAGCTGGCGGTGGCTGCCGCGGGTGCCGATCGCGGGGAGCAGGGCGAGGGCGAGGTCGATGGCCTCCAGCGCCTCGTCGTACTCGCGGCACAGGTGCAGGCCGGTGGCCAGACGCAGGGCGAAGATGTGGTTCTCCGGCCACTGGGTGGCCGCCTCGTGGGCCCGGTCGCGCAGCAGCTCGCCCTGGCGGGGGAACGGCGTCGCGGCGGCGAGCGCGTTGAGGCACAGGTCGACGGTGTGGACGGTGCGCTGCGGCGAGTACCAGGCGTGGTCCAGGAGGTCGGCGGCGTGCTCGGCGGTCAGGCGGCGGCTGCCGCAGGCGGCGAACGCCCGCAGCGCGGTGAACAGCGGCGTGCCGCGGTGGGGCCCGGCGGCCAGCGCCAGCAGCGAGGATTCCAGGAAGCCGTGGAGTTCGTCGAAGCGGAAGTTCGCCCGAAGCTTCCCCGCGTGGTAGAGGGTGGCGAAGTAGGCGATGTCGCCGGAGCCGACGAGGTCCCCGCAGGCCTCGGCGATCTCCGCCGGGGTCTCCTCGCTGTCGCGGGTGATGAACGCGTAGCCCAGCGCCCACTTCTCCAGGACCTCGGTGTGCTGCGCCGCGCCGGACGGCTCGTGGGCCGCGGGGCCGTGGGCCTGGAGCCACGAGGCGCAGGCCGCTGCGGTGCGCACCGTGGGGTGTTCCAGGAAGCGCAGGCGCCAGTACCGGTCGGCGCAGATGAGGAACGGGTCGGCAGCGAAGTCGGCCGAGGTGACCCGGAACGGCGGTTCGGTGCCGGTCTCGCGCAGGGACCGCGCGACCTCTTCGCAGACGCGGTCCAGCTCGCGGGAGTCCTCGGTGGCCACGCGCCGCAGCCGCGCGACTATCGGATTGCCCTCCATGGCCTTCGTCTTATCACGGATTACCACGCTCGCGCCGGAACGGGGCGACGGCGCGCGGGGGGTTGGGGCTAGAGTTCTGGTCGATGCGAGTGGACGTGGTGACGGCCGCCCACGCGCCCCACGCCAGATACCTGGCCGCCGCGTGGGCGTCGCTGCGCGCCCAGACCCACCACGCCTGGCGCTGGCTGATCCAGCTCGACGGCACGGACGAACGCCCGCTGCGGTCCGCCCTGGAGGCGTGCGGCGCCGCGGCCGACCGGCGCGTGGAGATAGCCGCGCACCGCACGGCCGTCGGCCCGGCCAACTCCCGCAACCTCGCCCTGGCCCGCGCCACCGCCCCGCTGATCCAGAACCTCGACGCGGACGACGAACTCGAGCCCGCGGCCCTGGCGTTGCTCAGCGCGGCGCTGACCGAACGCCCAGCGACGGGCTACGCCGCAGGGCAGGCCCGCGACCTGCTGCCGGGCGGCCGACTGCGCCCCCACCGCCTGCCGTTGCGGGACGGGCCCCTGCCCCGGGGCATCCTGCTGGAGCACTGGAACACCGCGGCCGGCCGCTATCGGCTGCCGCTGCACCCGGCCGGGGTGATGTGGCGCCGCGGTCTGCTGGAGTGCCTGGGCGGCTGGTCGGCAATGCACGGCATGGAGGACACCGCGACCCTGATCGCGGCCTCGGCCCGCACCGCGGGCGTGCTCCTCCCGGCCCCGACCCTGCGCTACCGCAAGCACCCCCAGCAGATATCCGGGCAGAACTCGAAATTCGCCGGGGGGGGGGGCGCAGATAGCGCTTATCCGGCAGCGCGCCCTCCACCTGCTGACAGCCCCCGCCTGGCCCCCGCCGCCCACCGTGGGCGGGATCGAGGGCCCCGTCTGAAGCCCGCGGCCCCCGGGGCGCGACAGGGCGGCCAAAGGGCGCGGTCGTGTCGCGCGTGGGGCCGGGCTCGGTGCGGTGTTGGCGCTAGGCTGGTAACGCGATGGTGTGGTTCGGTGACAGAGGTGGGGGATGCCTGATGGTTGATCCGCTTTCGCTGGGGGCCGTTTCGGCGGCGGTGACGGCCGCGGCGAGTTCGGTGGGGACAGAGGCCGGACGGGCTTCCTGGGCATCGCTGGCCTCGCTGGTGCGCCGGGCCTTCGGACGTGACAGTGAGGAAGCCGCAGGGGACACGGATGAGGCGGCGGGTGGAAGGATCCTGCCGCTGGACCCCGCCGATCCCGGCCAGGCGGAAGAACTGACGGCGCTGATCTTCGGCAGGATCTACCAGGACGAGGAGTTCGCGGAGGCCTACCGGGAGTGGCGGCGAAGCAGCGAGGCCGTGGTGGGGACGGGCGGCGTCCAGGTGAACAATACGGTCGGCGGGCACGCCCAGGTGCAGCAGCTGGTCCAGGGCCAGAACATCACCTGGCACGCGAGCTGATCCGCCGCGGGCAGGGGCGGAGCAGCGATGACGGAGGAGAGGCCACGGGCCATCCGCAACGAGCTGGCGCACATCGGTGCCCATACGGTGATTCAGGCCGGGGGTGATGTGGTCGTCCACGGCGGTACGGATGGCGGCCCGTACCGGCCTCCGGTTCCCTCCCAAGTGCCTCCCAGCACGCCGTGGTTCGTGGACCGCGCCGGCGCGCTGGCCTGGTGGTCGGACCTGCTGGGCAGGACGGAGCGGCGCCCGGCGTGTGTCGCGGTGGTCAGCGGCATGCGCGGCGTGGGGAAGAGCACCCTGGTGCGGCGCATGGCCGAGGAAGCCGGGAGCCGGTTCCCCGGCGGCCAGTTCCACGTCAACCTGCTCGACTGGCGTGGCGAGGCGGGAAGCGTCGACGTCTCGGGCGCCCTGCGCGGCTGTCTGCGGGCCCTGGGGGTGACCGAGCCCTTCCTCCCGACCGCTTTGCCGGACCTCACGGGCCTGTTCCGCACCATGACGGCCCGGTCGAGCGTGCTCGTCGTCCTGGACGAGGTCACCGAGCCGGCGCAGGTGGAGCCGTTCGTGCCCAAGGCGGCGGGCAGCGTCGTCCTGGCCGTCAGCGACGCCCGGCTCGCGGAACTGGTGAACGTCGGCGCGTTGCCCCTGCCGGTGGTCAGGCCGCTGGAGCGCACCGACGCCCTGGAACTGCTGGCCCTGCGGTGCGGCCAGGACCTGGTCGCCGCGGACCGCGTCTCGGCCGAGAACCTCGTCGAGTGGTGCGGCGGCCTGCCGCTCGCGCTCGACCTCATCGCCGGGCGGCTGACGCTCGACCCCGAACAGACGCTGTCCGATCTCATCGCCGAACTGGCCGAGGACGGCGCCCCCTTGGACGATTCCGCCTTACGGGAGACCCGTGCCGTGACCTCCGCGCTCACCGCCGTGTACCGGAACCTTCCCGAGCGCTGCCGCCGCCTCTACGCGGGGCTGGCGCTGTTCCCCGGCAGCGAGTTCGACGCGGACATCGCGGCGGTGATCGCGGACGTTCCCCCGGCCGCCGCCGGCCGACTGCTGCGGGTGCTGGAGGAGACCAGCCTGATCACCCACGCCGGGGCGCCGGAGGACCGGCGTTACCGCTTCTACGAGCTGGCCAGGACGCACGCGCTGGCCCAGGCGGAGGAGCGGCCCGGGGCCGAGCGGAGGGCGGCGCTGCGGCGCGTCGTGGAGTACTTCCGCGTACGGGCCGCGTGCGCCGACCGGGCCGTGATGGCCGACCGGTACCGCGTCGCCGACCATGCCACGCTCCTGGCCGGCGTCGAGGACCCCTTCGCCGGCGGGGATGGCGCGGACGGCGACGACGGCGAGGACGGCGGGGACGGCAAAGCGGCGGCGCTGGCCTGGCTGCTGCGGGAGCGGGGGAACGCCCTGGCCGTGCTCCGCGCCGCCGTGGCCGAGGGGCTGTTCACCGCCGCCTGGCAGTTGGCTGAGGCGTTGACCGCGCTCTACCTCAACCACCGCTTCGTCCGCGACTGGATCGAGTCCGGCGAGCTGGGCATCGAGGCGGCGGCCTGCGAGCGGGACGGCGGCAACGAGGCCGCCGAGGCCCGCCTCAGTTGCCTGCTGTCCCGCCCCCTCGCGGACGACGGCCAACTGGAGCGCGCCCGCGCGCTGATGGAACGCGCCGTGCCCCTGGCCGACCGGACCGGCGACCTCGTGCTGCGCGCCTCGGCCCGGGAGTTCCTGGGGCGGCTGTGGGAGAGGGACGACCCGGAGCGCGCCATCGCGCTGTTCGGGGAGTGCGCGCGGCTGAACGCGCGGGCCGGCGAGCGGCGCGGCGTCGCGCTCGCCGAGTACTTCGTCGGCTGCGCCGAGACCGGCCGCGGCCGTCACCGGGCCGCCCTGGACCGGCTGGGCCACGCCCTGGGCCAGTTCCTGGCCCTGCGGGACGGCAAGGGGGACCAGCGGATGGCGGGCCGGGCCCTGGTCGCCCTGGGCCGGGCCCATCTCGGGCTCGGGCACGGCGCGGAGGCCGGGCAGAGCCTGAGCGAGGGCGCGGACCTGCTGAAGGGCGTCGGCGCCGTGGCCTATGAACTCCCCGCCCGCAGGCTGCTGGCCGACCTGGCCCAGGCCGAGGGCGACGACGAGGCCGAACGCGCGCAGCTCGCCCGGATGCTCGGCCTCCTCATCGCGGGCGGCAGCCCGGAAGCCGCCGCGGTGCGTGAGCGGCTGGACGCCCTCGGTGGCCCCCCGTGACGGGCGTTCCGCTCACGGGGCGGGCCACGGGCTGAGCGTCACCTCCAGCGCGCGCCCGCCCAGCCGTACCCCGAAGGTGCCCGCCATCGGCAGGCCGGCCCGCAGGCACACGTACGCCACCGCCGACAGCACAGCCGGGTCGTCGGGTCCCCCCTTCCCGGCCGCTCGCACCGTCCGGCCGTCGCGGGTGAGCAGCAGTACGCCGCCGTCCGGGAGCCGCGCGGCGGCCAGCGCGCAGCCGGGGTAGCCGTGCCGGATCTCCGCGACGCGCCGCTCGGACTCCTCGGCCGAGGAGGCCGGATCGCCGCGCGTCACCACCGACGCGCTCTCCGCCCACGCGCGTCCGCCGTCGGCGAGATCGCTGACGAGGTGGCTGAAGGAACGGTCCGACTCCTCGCGTCCGGGCCGGGCCGCGGCCGGGAAGCGGCGCACCTCGATCACCCACGCGCCGGCCTCTTGGAGCAGGACGCTGCCGATCACCTGCGCCGTGTCCCGGTGGCGTTGGGGCGCCGGGTCGGCGAACGCGGGCGGCCGGCGGACCGGCGCGGGCGGCTGCGCGAGGTCCAGCAGGCCGTAGACCGCCGAGCGCAGGCGCGCCAGGGCCATTCCCGGATGCCGGAATGCCAGCCCGGCCAGCTCCTCTGCCACCTCGGGGCGGTGGCGGGCGCGTTCGTTCTCGATCTGCTCGCGCAGCCCCTTGGCCGGGTCCAGGGCCGTCGCCCCGCGCCCGAGCGCGTCCATCGCCGTGCCCGGCACGGACTCCTCGCCGAAGGCCGCCAGCAGCACCGGACGGCCCAGCGCCGCCGCGTACAGCGTCACCGATCCGTGGTCGCCGAGCACGACGTCCGCCGCGACCACGGCCGCCTGCCATCCGGCGAACGGCGGAATCAGCAGCAACCCCGCCTCAAGCGCCCCCCGTTGCAGCGTGCGGATCTGCCAGGGGCTGTGCCCGAACCACACGTTGGGATGGAGGATGGCGGCCACCGCGTAGTCGTCCAGCGGGAGTTCGGCCAGCAGGCGCCGCGGCAGATCCGGCACGGTCCCGATCAGCGACTGCCTCCCCCAGGTCGAGGACACCACCGCCAGCCGCCTGCCGTCGCCCTCCTCAAGGCCCAGGGCCCGCCGGTACCGCGTCCGCGCGGCGCGGCTGTCCAGCAACTGGTCGTAGCACGGGTCGCCCACCAGCAGCGTGCGCCCCGCGAGATCCGGCCGCACGGCCCCCAACTGCTCGGCCTGGTCCGGGTGCGACACGGCGTACCAGGACCGTTCGCTCTCCAGCAGAGCGGCCGGCACCACTCCCGACAGGCGCCGTCCGGGCCCCCGCGCGTCCGGGACCATCTTGTGGAACCCCACCCCGTGCGGCATCACCAGCACCGGCGCCCGCAGATGCCCGAACGAGGCGTTCTCCGTGGCCGTCAGCACCAGGTCACACGGCCCTTCGCCCGCGTCCTCCCACCCGACCACCCGCACATCGTGCGCCCCGAGCAGATCGAGGACCCCGCCGTTGAACGCCGAGGTGGAGTCGTACCCGAACAGCACCTCCACCCGCGGATCGTCCCCAAACAGCGCCGGCAGCACCTCCAGCAGCCGCGTCGACGACGTCACCGTCCGGGCCGCCACCACCACCGTTCGCTCGGGAAGAAACGTCCGCCACCGGGAAGCCCCGGCAACGACCGACACGGACGTCGCCGGTGCAGACTTCACGCCGCCCCCGAACGGAACGTCATCTCATCCCGGCTCCCGGCTCCCGGCTCCCGGCTCCCGGCTCCCGGCTCCCGGCTCCCGGCTCCCGGCTCCCGGCTCCCGGCTCCCGGCTCCCGGCTCCCGGCTCCCGGCTCCCGGCTCCCGGCTCCCGGCT
>NZ_JAVREN010000072.1:0-20341 GCF_031845405.1 Streptomyces boetiae | reverse complement strand
TAGAGGCTAGTTGGGCGTCCAGTGTGGCACATCACTGACGGCCGCGCGGGCGAATGCGAGAATCCCCCGACCCCGCGGTCCGGGCCAGGGACTCGGCGCGGGGATGTTCCGTCACTCGGTATCCCGGGCGGATCGGCCCCGCACTCGCGGGGGAGCACGTCCGGGGCGGCCAGGTCCGGCCGCCCCGGACGGATCGCAACCTCTCGCGGTGGGGACGGGAACGGCTCAGGCCCCGGGGTCTTCCTCCACCAGACCGAGGGCGTCGTCGTACCGCAGCCCGCGCTCGGCGAGCACGGCACGGCGGTCGGCGTCGAGGACGAGGGCGGGACTGCGCGACAACCGAGGATCGCCGAGCCAGCCGGACAACGGGCGCAGTTCCTCACGGACCGCCTCGGTGTACCGGGGCGGAAGGCGGACCGTCCCGCCGAGGACCTCGTCGAGCACGCCGTCGGGCACGTCCCCGTTGACGCTCAAAGCGCGGCCGGACAACGTGCGGTAGACCCCGCCCGCCCGCACGATCAGGACCACCTCGGCACTGGGATCGCCGTCGCGGACGGCAGCCTGCAACTTGGTCTCGTCCTCCCCCGCCGAGGAACTGAGGAAGTGCAGCCCCGCCAGTGTTGCGCCCTCTCTGTCGCCGCGGCGGGTCAAGAGGAAGGGCGAGGCGCTGTCGGCGCGTTCCTGCTGCTCCTTCTCCCATGCCTCGCGTGCGAAGCGCTCGGCCTCCCGCCACTCCACCGGCACGAATCCGTCCTCTCCGAGCGCGTAGCCGGCCGCGACCAGCCCCGGCACCTGGGCCGGGACTCGCCAGCCTTTCGCCGCTGCACCCGCGCGCACCAGAGCGGCCGCGCGCAACAGGAGGGCGCGTCCGTAGATCTTCTCCGAAGCGGCGAGGAACGCGGGCGGCGCGCCATGCAGCGCGTTCGCGGCTGCCCCCTCGTCGCCCGTGCCCGTCCCGGAACGGCCGAAGCCGGTGATTACGGCGCGCGGCACGGCCAGGCGCGTCGGGCGTGCGACGCCCGCGTGCCGGTGCAGGCGGCCGATCCGCTGAAGAAGGAGGTCGATCGGGGCAAGGTCCGTGACCAGGAAGTCGGCATCGACGTCGAAGGACTGCTCCGCGAGCTGCGTGGCGACGATGATCAGCCGGGAGGCCCGCGTGGGTTCGTCGTGCTGTGTCCCGCCCGGCCCCAGCAGCCGCAGGCACTCCTCCGTGCGGTCGGCGCGAGGAGCGACCGCGATCCGGCCGTGAAGCAGCCGCACGTCGTCGCCGAATGCCCCGCGGAGGGCGGAATAGAGGCTCTGGGCACGGCCCACCGTATTGCGGATGACCAACGCACAACCACCGTCGACCAGTTCGCGCTTGAGCAGGGATACGACACCCTCGTCGGCCGCAGCTTGCGCGGCCCGGCGAGCCTGGCGCTTCGCGTTGACCCGGGGCAGCGCCTCCGGCAGCAGCTCCAGGCCGACCGCGGCGTCCTCGCGCCAGCTCGGGCAGTCGTCGACAAGGACGCGGGCGGTGGCATCGGCCGGCGTAGTCCAGGCGGCCGTGACGGACGGGTAGCCGTGGGGCTCGGGCAGTTCGGCGGCCGGGTACTCCTCCCGCGAGGACGCTCCGGCCAGGTAGGCGCTGACGAGGGCCCGGCGTTGCTCCGGCGGCAGGGTCGCGGACAGGAGCACGACCGGAACGCCCGCCTGCCCCAGCCAGCGCAGGCCCTCCTTCAGGAACTGCGACATGTACACATCGGCGGCGTGCACCTCGTCGAGCACGACGACCTTGCCGACCAGCCCGGCCATCCGCAGCATGACGTGCTTGGTGCGGGTGGCCGCGAACAGCAGCTGGTCGATGGTGCCGACGACGAACGGGCACAGCAGGCCGCGCTTCGGGCCGAGGAACCATTCCGCCGGCCCGCGGGAGGCCGGCTCCGCAGTGCGCTCGCGCAGGGCGGATACACCGGAGCCGAAGGGGTCGTCCTCCCAGCAGTCGCCGTACTCGTCCACGCCGCCGAACCGGGACGCGGCATCCTGGGCCGAGCCTTCCGTCAGGGCGCGCCACTCCTTGTTGAACATCCGCTTCCCGTGCAGCAGCGCGACCTGGGACGCGAGGCCTTCTTCCACCCTCTCCGTCCACTGCCGGACCTGCGTGAACATCGGGTCGCTCGTCGCCTGCGTCGGCATCCCGACGAAGACGCCGTCGGCTCCGAACCTGGCCGCCAGGATCTCGGCCGCCATCAGCGCAGCCTTCGTCTTCCCCTCGCCCATCGGGGCCTCGACGACCAGCAGCCCCGGGGCCCGCATGCGGCGGGCGGCCTCCATCACCATTACCTGCGACGGGCGAGGCCGGGTGCCGAACCGTTCGGCGAAGTCCTCCGGTCCCGGCTCGCGCAGTCCGTTCCACCCCCCGCGAAGCCCCAGCTCCTTCCAGGCCCGGCGAGCGCGAACCCGCGCGTTGGCGAACGACACGTCCTCCAGGGCGTCGAGTCCAGGGAAGTGCTCCTCGTCGCTGGCGATCCAGTCGGCCATGACGATCAGGCCGCTGAGGTGCAGCTGCGCCGCCCGGCTCGGCACCAGCACCGGCTCGACCTCGGCAAGCCCGCCGAAGCCGACCTCCGCGGTGAACCGCTCCACCAACGCCCTCTGCACGCGCGGCCACTGCCCAGTGCCAGCCAGCTGACCGCGCGCCCTGTCGGAAGGCGGAAGCGAACCAGCGCGGGGAAAGAGCCCGTGATGCCCGGCGATCAACGGCCAGAGCCACTCCACATGCTCCTCGGCCCATCCGGCCGCGGTCAGCTGCTTCCGCAGGAGATGGCCACCCGCGACGTCATGACGCCACCGCAGCCTGACGATCGCCCCCTCATGCCACCCCAGGCCAGCCGCGCGCACCGCCTCCGCGCCCTTCTCCCACAACCGCTGAAACGCCGGCGTGGCCTTCCCGCAGTCGTGAATCCCACACACCCAGGCAAAGAACGCCCGCCCCCGACCGGCCCCGCCCGCCACGGCGTCCAGCACCCGCTTCGTCGAATCAGCGAGAAAGCCGTCCCACAACGCCTCCGCAACGGCGGCCGTATCCAGGAGATGCGACAACAGGAGGGTCTTCCTCCCGCCCCCCTTCTCCTCCGACTTGCCCCATAACGCCCCAAGCATGCTGTCGACATCCACGCCCTCGGCCACCGCCGCACCCCTCACCCGACTGCCACCTTCGCTCTCCGAACTCGTCAGGCACGGTAGAGGAAGGCACTGACAATTCCCCTGGGGTCGGGTCCGCGAGTGCGGCGATCCCGCGGGCGCGGGGTCGCCTATGCACCCCTCGCTGGCGGACCGGTGTGCGTTGCATCCATCCCCGCGGGCGCGGGGTCGACGACCAGATGTACACCACCGGCACCGACGAGTACGGACCATCCCCGCGGGCGCGGGGTCGACCTCATCCGCCGCCCAGGCTGCACACCAAGCGTCAGGACCATGCCCGCGGGCGCGGGGTCGACCTGTCGCGCCAGTACTCGTACAGGCGCCTCTCGGGACCATCCCCGCGGGCGCGGGGTCGACGCGGCCGGGGGCGGGGGGAGGACGCAGTCCACGGGACCATCCCCGCGGGCGCGGGGTCGACATGGCCATCACCACCGCCGAGATAGCGAAACGAGGACCATCCCCGCGGGCGCGGGGTCGACGGCATCACGGTGTGCGAGCGGTGGCGGGCGGACGGACCATCCCCGCGGGCGCGGGGTCGACTCCTCGGGGGCGGAGTGGCTGGAGGCGAAGCGGGGACCATCCCCGCGGGCGCGGGGTCGACCGTCTGGGCGGTCGTCCCGTCGAAAAGCATGGCGGACCATCCCCGCGGGCGCGGGGTCGACGGCCATGAGGGTGTGGACGTGGGCGCGGACGGGGGACCATCCCCGCGGGCGCGGGGTCGACGGCGGCAGCTTCATGGGCGTCGGCATCCCCAGCGGACCATCCCCGCGGGCGCGGGGTCGACCAGTCGAGATCGAGTCCGCTCCCGACGACACGGGACCATCCCCGCGGGCGCGGGGTCGACGTGGCGGTGGTGCTGTATGGGGCGTGGTCGGCGGGACCATCCCCGCGGGCGCGGGGTCGACATCGCTCGACGGACCCGCGTCTACTGAAAACGCGGACCATCCCCGCGGGCGCGGGGTCGACAGCAGCGCCAGCGCCGCGGCGGTCATCCACGCCGGACCATCCCCGCGGGCGCGGGGTCGACGCGGTCGCGTACATCGACGACCGCGCGGTGCGAGGACCATCCCCGCGGGCGCGGGGTCGACCTGCCCGAGATTCAGGAAGCTCTGAGCAGCATCGGACCATCCCCGCGGGCGCGGGGTCGACAGCGTTGGGATCTTCCGCATCGGTCAGTTCTCCGGACCATCCCCGCGGGCGCGGGGTCGACGGTCCTCGGCCCTGGCCTCCATGTGGCGTCTCCGGACCATCCCCGCGGGCGCGGGGTCGACCGGCCGGCGGGCGGAGTGGCGGCGTAGGCCGGGGGACCATCCCCGCGGGCGCGGGGTCGACCCTCCGGCGCGGGCGGGTGGTGGAGGGCGCAGCGGACCATCCCCGCGGGCGCGGGGTCGACGCCTCGTACAGGCCCGCGACCGCGCCGGCGAGGGGACCATCCCCGCGGGCGCGGGGTCGACTCGGCGTCGGTGTACGGGCGGTCGGTCATGTGGGGACCATCCCCGCGGGCGCGGGGTCGACACTGCGGCTGAGGTGCGGGCGTTGGCGGGCGAGGGACCATCCCCGCGGGCGCGGGGTCGACCTGCCGATCAGCGTGCCGTTCTGGATGCTCGGGGGACCATCCCCGCGGGCGCGGGGTCGACGACAGCGAGGTGAGCCGCGTCGTGGAGATCAAGGGACCATCCCCGCGGGCGCGGGGTCGACTTCCCGGACCCTGAGCGGGGCCCATGGCGGGGAGGACCATCCCCGCGGGCGCGGGGTCGACGCGTAGTCGAGCGCGAGCGCGACGGGGGCGTTGGGACCATCCCCGCGGGCGCGGGGTCGACCGCAGGGGTGGCGGGACGTCGGGCAGGAGGTGGGGACCATCCCCGCGGGCGCGGGGTCGACGGGTTGCTGTTCGAGATGCGCGAGACCCCGGCGGGACCATCCCCGCGGGCGCGGGGTCGACCGGTCCGCAGACATCAGCTTCTTCGGGAGGTACGGACCATCCCCGCGGGCGCGGGGTCGACGCCAGAGCCTCGTCGCGCTCGCTGTCGGTGATCGGACCATCCCCGCGGGCGCGGGGTCGACGCTTGCTGACCTGGGACTTTATCCGCGCACAAGCGAGTTCCTATTCAGTTGGGTATCCATACCAACCCCGCGGGCCATGGCCCGAATAACGCACGCATGGATACGGCCTACGCCGAAGCCCAACCACTCCCGCACAAAGGCGACTTCACCACCCCTTCCGGGCGATACGTCCACAGGGAGTAGTCTACGTGGCCCGCGTTCGCCCGGGTACGGCACCGTGCGGATCCCCGCAGGCTGGCTACGCCGGGACAGGGGACTCACGGCGGCGCGCGAGGCATGGGACACGGAGGGCCGGCGGGTGAGCAAGGCCGGGCAGTCACGAGGATGACACTTGGGGCGAAATAGCGAGACGACACACCAATGCGCAGCCATTCTGACCGCGCACCAATCAGGAACGCCGCGACCCCTCCGGCCACGCAAAGCGTCCGCCGAACCCCATCCCTTACCCGGCCCCGCCCGCAAGCTCGACATCACCCGCACCACGCCGAACGCTTCACCATCAATGCCCGCGCAGAATGACCGTGACTGGCAGCCCGCCCCTTTCGACACTCAAACGAAACGCCGGCACCCAGGGAAGAAACCACACACTCACCGCTCGCCACTCAGGCTACCCAAGCCGCCGGGAGCCCCTACCCCGACTTAGCCCAAGGGAATCTGCAATCAGATCCAGCGACAGGCTGGGCATCAACCAGCGAGCACAGGAAAGTGCATCCCGATCAGATTCTTCCGTTTCCCCTCGCGACATGAGAGGGGAAACATGAAGCCCATGCATCGCGGCGGTGCGATCTTCGCTGGGCAGCGGGAGCACCACTCGCGCACCATCGCGCATCTCGAGGCAAACAACGAGGGCACCCATTTCTCCATCAGTCATACAGCTCCGCCGTTTTAGCTACTCACCGCTTACAACTTCGACCGCAAGGAACAGCCCAAGCCACACATCGGGCAGTTCGGAGCGCAAGAAATCTTCCACTGAGACGATAAACAGACCCGCGGGCCCGCTCATCTATGGCACTCGGAACGTACCCAGCGGACGATCCCCTGTCAATCTATCCGCCAATGGCTACGCCTAGCCATTGGACAACCTGCACCCACGCGAGCCATTAAGCCTCTCTCACCAGGGACTTTTCAACCTCGCACACTTCATCGAGTCGACGCGTCATTGCCGACCCCGGCGGACATCTGTATAAGAGACTCACGGATCCCGTCCGCACCGGGGCCTCGTCCTATTGCGTCTACCAAGGAGTGAGGAACGTGGTCAGCAGCGACAGCCACGACGGCGAATCGAAACCTGGCTCGCTGGCCGAACGACTGGGGACGATCATTTCTGCGTACTATCGCAACAGGAGGCGTCCCGGCTACAAAGAGATGACCAAGGAGATCGAGCAGGCGACCGGTCGGCCCTTCTCCAGTACCTACTTGTGGGAACTGGCGACCGGGCGGAAGCAAAATGTGACCGCAGATCACCTGCATACCCTCGCCGAATTCTTCGGCGTCACGCGGGACTACTTCACCGACCCAGCAGTCTCAGAGAGCGTCCGACGCAAGATGGAGTTCGCTGTAGCCCTCGGAAACAGCAAGGTGCGCGTCCTGGCGGCGCGAGCCGATGGACTTTCGGATGAGCATCTTGACGCCATCCTGGCAGTAGTCAACGCCATGTCTGATAAGCGAATTGGCGACGACGGTCTGACCGAGGCCCGCGAGGGCCCCCGGGGGCCGTAGGGGTCGCCCCGCCGGCCCAGGCATGAATGATTCGCGAAGCAGGTAGCCCGCGGCGTTCAAGGGAAGCTCAGTATGAGTGATTACGCCTTCCATCGATGCTGTCTGCGAGGTCAAGAAGCGGAGCAGCAGATGACCACGACCAGCGAATACGCCCAACTGCACAGCCGCTGCCGGAAGATCCTCGACGACCTGGGTGTCCCGAAGCCGTACTCCCTGACGTCCACCGTCCGTTGGACAGAGGGCCTGCGAGGCCGGCGGTTGGTCCTCAAGGAGCTGCCCCAGCAGGCCGCCTCGGCCGGAGCCTGCGGATTGTGGGTGGGCACGGACGACGCGGACTTCGTCTTCTACGAGACGCGGACGGCTCCCCTGCATCGAGAGCACATCATCCTGCACGAGATCGGCCACATGCTGGCCGGTCACCCCAACACGCCGCTCGGCGAAGTCGGCAGCGAGCACCAGGACGATGGCCCCGGGGGCGCCCATGACCAGCGAGCCGGTGACAACGGCCTCGACGGAGCGCTGGAGAGCCTGCTCAGCGGTCTTCAGCCTCACCTGATCAAGCGCCTGATGGCCCGGACCAGCTACACCACCGTCGAGGAGCAGGAGGCGGAGATGCTCGCCAGCCTGATGCGCGGCAGCCATAAACCGCCTCCGGCCGCCGGGGCCCTGGGACGGCTGGGCGCCTTGCTCGGGGTGAGGGCCGATGACCGTCACTGAGTGGGCCAACGACATCGGTCGCTGGAGCGTTGTCCTGATGTGGGCCGCGTTGATCATCCGCGCGCGGCCCGCTCTGAAGCTGCACTACCAGCGCGGGTTGTGGTTCGCGATCCTCACGGCGGCGACCGCCACGACGCTCTTCCAGCCGGAGGTCATCAACCGGGCCGTCGAGCTGACCGGCGACGCCCGTGCCGTCACCCTGTCCCGGAACGTCGTCGGCGTCCTGGCGGCCGGGCTCACGTTGCTCCTCATCATCGACTCTGCCCGCCCTCGCCGCGCGCGCCTGTTCATCGCCGCCGCCACGGCCTGCGCGACGACGACGCTGGTCGGAATGGACCTCGCCCGGGGCGACTACCCGGGGCCCGGCGTCCCGCTGAACGGCGGTCCCGCGGAGCCGTCCACGGCCTACTGGCTGGTCGTCTCCGTCGCCCACCTGGTCGCCGACCTCGTCATCGTCCTCGTGTGCGCCCGCTACAGCGCGCGCACCGAGGACCGCGACCTGGCCTGGTCCCTGCGGCTGTTCGCCGCGGGCAGCCTCCTGGCCGTCGTCTACTGGGCTGGCAGCCTCGCCCAGCTCTACGCCCGCGCCCCCGACGCCGCGCCGTGGCTGGCGGTCGTCATCAACCTCCACGGCGTCTCGCGGGCCCTCACGCTGCTCGTGCCCACGGCCACCAGGGCCGTTCGGCTCGCCCGCGAGGCCCGCACCGTCTGGGTCCTGTGGCCCCTGTGGCGTGACCTCTCCGCCGCGGTTCCCGCCGTCGCGCTGGGCCCGCCGTACCGCACGCGCCTCCACGCCTTCCTCCGCCCCCGCGCGCCCCTCGCCCTGCAGGCGCACCGGCAGACCATCGAGACCTACGACGCCATTCTTCAGCTCCAGGCCCACCTCGCCCCGCACGCCTACGAACGCGCGACGCAACACGCCCAGGAACTCCGCCTCCCCGCCGCCCAGGCGGCAGCCGCAGCCCTCGCGGGCGCCCTGGGACAGGCCCGGAACGCGAAGCTCTCGGGAGGGGCCGCAACGGACCCTAGCCCGCTGCCCGGCCTGGAACGGGGCGACGCCGGGCTGCTCCTCGCCGTCGCCCGCCACTGGCCGGCCATGTCCCGAGCGGCGTCCGGGCACGAACTCACGGATGCCCGGCCCGAAGGAGACGCCGCATGACCACTGCCCTGATCACCGGAGGCACCTCCGGCATCGGCCTCGGCTTCGCCCGCCGCTTCGCCGCCGACGGCCACGACCTGATCCTCGTCGCCCGCGACCAGGCCCGACTCGACCGCACCGCAGGCGAACTCCGCGACCGCCACGGCGTTCACGCCGACACGATCAGCGCCGACCTCGCCACGCCCGACGGATGCGCGGCGGTGGAGAAGCACATCGCCTCAACGACCGTCGACATCCTCGTCAACAACGCCGGCCACGCCCTCGCCGAGCCCTACCCCCGAAGCCCGCTCGCCGACGAGGAACGCATGCTCGACCTCCTCGTCCGCGCCCCCCTGCGCCTCACCCACGCCGCCATCCCCGGCATGACCGCCCGCGGCCACGGCACCATCCTCAACATCGCCTCCGTCGCAGGCCTCCTCCCCGCCGGCACCTACGGCGCCGCCAAAGCCTGGCTCATCCACTTCAGCGAATCCCTCCGCCTCGACCTCGCCCCCCACGGCATCCGCGTCCTCGCCGTCTGCCCCGGCTTCACCCACACCGACGCCCCTCACATCGACACCGTCCCCGACTGGATCTGGCTCACCGTCGACCAAGTCGTCGACCAGGCCATGAAAGACCTCCGCCGCAAGAAGCCACGCAGCATCGCCGGCCGCCACTTCAAGCTCTACGCAACGGCCGTCCACCACGCCCCCCGCCGCCTCGCCGCCCGCATGGCCCGCTCCCGCACACCGAAGGACTGACCAGCAGAACGCCCTCGGGCCCTCCCGCCGGGACCGCAGCGAGGCGCCTCGTCGCCCAGGTCCACGCCGGACTCGCCGGGCCTCACCCCACGCGCGCCGGTTCCTCCGGTCGCTCGCGGCGGTGCAGGCGTTGGTAGGCCCGGATCTCCCTCGCGTCGAACGGGGTCAGCTCGGCCAGCGACTCGTTCGACGGGAACACCTCCGCCGCCCGGGACACCGCCGCCGCGACGGCTGCCCGTGCGTCCTCCAGGCGCGCGACGGCGGAGTCGAGTTCGCCGAGCGCCGCCTTCTGCGCCTGCTGGCGCCGCCGGATCTCCTTGCGTTCGTTCTCCTGCCGTTCCCGCAGCCGGCGTCGTCGTTCCTGCGTCTCCTTGTCGTGTCGTGAGGCCATGCGCACACGGTGAGCCGCCGGTCTGTTCACAACACGCCCCGCCGCGCCGGGACGAGGGAAGGCCAGAAAGATCACCCTGACCGACCGAAGAACGACAACCACGCAGCCACTCCGGAGACGAGCAGAGCACCAGACCACCAGCAGCCACCCCACACCGACCGATCCTGAGCAGCATCCTTTCCCGAGGTGATGAGTGACGGCCGCCGCCGACCTCGCGCCGCGGTGGCTCGGGCGGGGGCTCGTGACGCACCCGCTGGGCGTCCGCTGCGCTGCCTCTTCGGCCTCGGACGACAGGCACGTTCTGGCTGCCCTGCGGGGCGCGGCGGAGCGCGGAGCGACGTTTCCGGACACCTCCGACGTCCACGGCGGAGGGCATTCCGAGCGCCTGATCGGCCGGTTCCTGCGCGACTTCCCCCAGGGGCACTTCCGTCTCAGCAGCGGCGTCGGACGCCTGCGGGGGTCGGCGCCCCATCCGTACGCGGGCCGGCACATCCACCATCAACTCGAACAGACGCTGGAGAACCTCTACGCCGACCGCATCGATCTCTACGTCCTCGAATCGCTCGACTTCGGGCCGGGGGATCGCTTCCTCGGCGAGGCCATCGACCAGATGGACATGCTCCGGGAGGTCGGCTGCATCAAGGCGATCGGGCTGCGCGGCCCTTGTCTGCGCACGGGCCTTTCCCCTGAGTCCCGGACCGCCCGCGCCGAGCGCTTCCGTTTCCTGTTCGAGCGGATCAGGCCGGATGTCATCCGCGATTCCGGCGATCCCCTCCTCCCGATGCTTCCGCCGGCGGGAGAGGATCTCCTCGCCTTCGCCGCCCGCCACGGGGTGGGCCTGTTGCTCAACGCCCGGCTGACCGACGCGGCGCCGGGAACGCCGGGGCGGCTTGCTCTTCGTTACTGCTTACACCGCGCCGCCCACAGCGTCGTCGTCCTGCGCATCCCCCGGAAAGAACTCTCCGGTGAGGCCCATGACCGTCTCGAAGAGCCGCTGACCGAGAACGAGCTGGCCTTCATCGAAGGACTCCGCGCACGCGCCCGTTCCACTCAGCCGTGGTCGAAGGTGAGCAGCGGAACGTCGTAGAGGCTTCGAACGCGCGGGCGGGTGAACTCCGGCTGGGCGATCTCGACGACGATGAGCTCGGCGATGAACTGCACCTGCGCGCCGAGGAGATGGCTGGTGCGGGCGTGGGCGGAGTCGGCCTTGAGCCCGGTGGTAACGTGAATGTGGGGAGCGATCCGGTCGGTGTCGGGGTCCCAGGCGAGGGTGCCGCCGCCGAGCGCTTCCAGGCATTCGACCTCGACCGAGTCCCACAGGGGCGCGTCGGGGTTCTCCAGCGGACGGCAGCTCCCGACGAGGCGGGCGGAGCGGAAGCCGCCGACGAACGCCGGAAGGTAGCCGGCGCGCACCTCGCGCTCGGCGCAGAAGGTGTGGAGCGCGGTGAAGAAGTCCTCGCCGTGGTCGATGGCGAGGACGAACTCCCGTCCGCGAACGATCTGTGTGGCGCGCACGTGGTGCTCCTTGCTGGTCAGTGGTGGGCGGTGAAGGCCGCGATGATCGTGGCGCGGTCAGGGCCGGTCGCGATGGTCCGGCCCAGCGTCAGCACCGGGACGGTGCTCCGCCGGGCGACTTGGGACTCGCAAAGCACGGGAGCACCTTTCGGGAGGCTCTTCAGCAGAGGGTGCGGCGCTGACCGCCGAGACGGGCGCGGCCGGTCACCGATCCCCAGGCAGCTTGCCCAGGAAGTGCAGAACGTCATCAACGGCCTCGACGCCGAGCAGCCGACTCCGTGGCCGGACCACGCCGGCGACTCCCGTCTCACCGAGCTCGCCGCAGCGCCTCACCAGCCAGGGCCAGTCGAGGCAGAGGTAGGCGGCCAGGGCCCGCAGGCGCGTTTCCGGATCTGCCCCCTCCACCACGCTCTGGCCTCGGACGTCATGAGAAATCTCCAGGTAGCTGCGGAGTTGTGCCCGGCCCGCGACGGCGTCCACCTGCCACAGGGCCTCCGTGCGGACCCAGTTGGCCAGCACCGCTCGTCGGCCGGGCACCAGGGCGAATCCATCGACGGCAGAGTACTCGGGCCGTGCCGTCACCCACACGCGGATGCCGTGCAGTTCCATCAGCGTGACGGCGAGGAAGAGCAGGACGCGCTCGTACCGGGGCGAACGAGTGACGACCTCCTCGGGGATGCAGAACGCCCGCGACAACGAGGCCGTGCCCCCGCCGAACCGGCCCGCCTGCTCCCGCAGGTACGCCAGCTTCCAGGCCAAGCAGCAACCCGCTCCCGAGGCCATCCGTGATGCCATAGAGCAAGCCATCGCGGCGCGACAAGAACGGCAGCCCACCGCATCTACCCCGGCAGAAGCGTCCATTGCCGACGAACTCGCCAAGCTCGCCGAACTCAAGCAGCAAGGCGTCTTTTCGGAAGAAGACTTCGAGCGGGCCAAAGCGCGGCTGCTCGGCACGTAGTCCACCTTGGCGGGTGCATTCAGATGGGCGTCGAGGACGGTTCCGCGCAACCTACATTGCCCTCTCAGGGAAATCGCGATCCGAGGAGACAATATCCTGACTTGGCTCATGATTCGCTGCCCTGGACGCCATCCACGGCCCGCGCCAAATGGGCCAAGTCGGGTCTTCCGCGCCGGACAATGGCTCAGGTGATCCAGAAGTGGCTTCGCCGATCAGTCGCCGAGCTCAACGAATCCTTTACGGTATACCCTTACCTCGCGGATATGGACGGTGAGGTCATCCGGCACGTCCACTCCGCGTCTGGCCGAACGCCCATCGAGCGGAGTTCATGACGCCGGACTCCGCTCGCTGCGCCGCCACCGAAGGTAGATCCACAGCACCGCGCTGCTGAACAGGGTCCTTCCCACGAGCACGGTCCCCCAGAGCAACGGCAGGGTGAGGTTCCCTGTCGCCGACAGCAGAACGATGGTCGGCACGGTGAACAGGTACATCACGGCAGCGAGGTGACGCAGCGAGGCTCCGGGCGAGATCAGCACCTTGAGAGCTGACGACCCGAAACCGGCGACGCTCTCCAGGAAGAACTGTACTCCGAGTAGCCGGGTGGCTGTCTCCGCGTCCGGATGAGAGAGCGATTCTCCGGCGAACACCGCCACCACGCCCGGGAAGAGGATGAGGACCAGGCCCAGCGGAGCCAGCAGTCCCGCGACGCATCCGGTGAACAGCCGCAGGCGCCGATCGATGTCGACGGGGCCGGTAGCGGTCTTCGCCAGACGCCCGCCGGCGATCCCGAATTGCTTCATCGGGATGACGAGCGTCCGCGCGAGGCTGATCAGGGTAGCTGTGGCAGCGCCTGCCACCGGGCCGGAGTGGGAAGCGGCCAGGGCGATGACCATGTACGAGCTCATCATCACCAGGCCATCCGTCGTGCCGGCGGCCAGCGTGGGCAGCTGGCGCAGCGCGGGGCGGACACTGCCGCGCAGCTCAAGAAGGCCAGCATGGACGGCTCGGCGCAACTGGCGTTTGGTCTCACCCATCCGTCCCCAGAACCTGACCAGGGCGGAGAAGTTGAGGGCGGTACCCAGCAGGCCCATGACCGCGAGCATCGTCCCGCCCGGGAGCTCCAGCCGGGGCAACAGCACCGTGACCGCCACGATGATCAGCAGGTTCTCGAACGCGACCCGCAGCTGAATCCCCTGCTTGCCCTCCAGCACGAGCAGCCCGGAGGTCAGCGCCAGGATCGGAGCCGTCAGCATGCCCGGCACTTGAGTCCAGTAGGCGATCGAGCTGAGTCCCGAGCCATCGACGAAAAGAACGACCACGCCCACGACCGCGAAGAGCGGAATCAGCAGGACGGTCGCCAGGAGGACGGTGGCGGCGATCGAGCTCAGGGCGTCGTGGGCCTTACGCGCGTCCCGCTGCTCCGCCAGGCGTTGCACCACCATGACGGTGGCGCCTGTGCCGAGCATCGTAGTCGCCGCCGTGATGACCACAGACGTGCCATACGCGTTGGGTACCTCGGGCGGATAGTCGCTCACCGCGCCGAAGAGCACCAGGCTCTGTAGGCCCGTCAGGAAGCTGGCCAAAGCGAGTTGAGCGCCACTCAGCAGGAATCTCCCGGCCGTGGCAGCCGTGGATATCGACTGCTTCGGCCGCGCTGTGGGGCGTAGGGCACCGAGATGGCGCGGGTTCATCTGTCCTCACGTTGTCCGTGCTGTCGTTGGTCGATCCTCTCGCCTGGCCGGGAGCGGACCGCCCCTGAGCGGTGCAGATGGCCAAGCAGGAACGGGCGTGCCGCATCGACAGCCTCGTCGATGCCAAGGAACGCGCGGTCGCGCGCGTGCGCTTCCAGGGCTGGGTAATCCTGTGGTGGGAGGTGCCAGACCTCCGCCACGTGCTCCAACACCAGGGCTGCGCGCAGGGGCCTGAGGGCACGGCCCGCCGCCTTGGTGAGCTGCTGCTCGATCCGCTGGCACTCATCGACGCGCGCGAGCGCCGCGGCGTCGACGGGTTGAGCGAGGAAGTCACCAGTGATCGGCCCGAACGGCGGCCGGAAGTCCGTTCTGATGCGATAGGAACGCACCAGGAGCCTGCGTTGGCGTTCGCCGTCGTCGAGAGCGCGCCGTTCGTCCGGAGTGAGCCAGTAGTCCGCCGCCTCCTGAGGGACGCGGGTGTCGGAGAAGATGTCCGAACAGGACCGTAGTACCCAGTCACGCCACCGGTCCGGAAATCCCTGGTCGTATATCTGCTGGTACCGAAAAGCGCCGAGGGTGCGGGCGGCCCTGCCGTCGCCCGCGGCGTACCGAGACGCCCACGTGCTGAGGTGAACGGTCTGCCAGGAGGGGTGTTCGGCCCACGAGGGGGACTCGCCCGAGGTCTTCTCCATCGCGCGCACGGTATGGGCGGCCACGATGGCGTCGGTGCGTTTGATGTTCGCGTGCTCGGGCCGGGAACTCAGGAACTCGCGGATTGCGAGGATGGCTAGGGTCAGTCTTTCATTCCCGGCCGCCTCGCGCTGGACGTTGGGCCACGAACGCACCGAGAACGGCATGTCTCGCGCCACGCTGATGATGGCCGCCCCGACGGCGCCAGTCACCACCCCCTCGGCTGTCGCCGCCTTCACCGCGTGCCGCATGTTGACCAAGGCATCGCTGTACTGGGTGAATCCCTCACCATCGTCGTGAGTGACCGCGACCTCGTCGTCGGCTGTCACCCCGCCCGTACGGTACATCTCGAATACGGTTCCCACCCCGAGCATGCCGAAGCGGTCCAGTTCCGCCGCGCGCAGCGCGCCCATGCTGGACGCGCCGACGACTCGGGTGCCACGGGCGAGTACCCGCAGAATCTCCTTGTGCCGCACCGGCGGGGCGTGGAGGAACAGGCCGTCGATGACGAGCACGATGTCCGAGGGAGTGGTGCGGAGGCATAACAGGTCACCATGCCTGATGGGAGGGTGCAACTCGGCCCGAGGCAGGATGTCCCGCACGGTTCCGGCCTCGACGGTGGGACCGACGTAGACGTGGACGGTCACCAACTACCCCCTCAGCCGCGGCAGCGGCGTCTCATGATGCATGTCACGAAGCCCCGGGCAGATTACCTTCACCACCGAGAAGACCGGATTGGCTTCCAGCTCGACAAAACATGCAATACGGTCCATCTTCCCACGAAGTCGTTTTCCTATCCACGCCAACTCGTCTCCGGGGGAGGCGAATACCTCCCCGGGCGATTGGCCTGATTCCTTCCAGGTAACTCGCTCGCCGTAGTCGGCAGGCGTGTCCCAGGATCGGCCGTGCATCACGAAGGCCCCTTCTCCCAGGTCGTCCCGGACGCCGCTGATGAAGGTCAGGCGGCACTGGACGGCTTCGAGCAACGCGCTGGTCAGCGCGACCGACGGCACGGAATGGAGTCCGCTTCCGGTACAGAGCGCGGGGATGTCCTCACTCCACAGGTAGACAGCGAAGCAGGGGATGCCGAGAGCGTTCGGCACGGCGGTGATCTGACTCCAGATCCGGTGGCGATCGAGCCGCTCGATGAGGCCGGCGCAGACCGGGTCGTCCACCGTGCTGATGTCAAGGAGCTGTCGGCGTCCACTGCTCACGGTCGGCATACGGGCAACCGAGTCGCGTTCCAGTACCTCGTACAGCCCGTGGAGGAGCGCCTCGTCAACCGTATTGCCCGAGGCCAGGCCGCTGCTGGAGGTCTGGAACATGGCAAGCGAGCCAGTCTGCCGCGCGGCGTGGTTGAGGACGGTCGTCAGCAGCGGCACCACGGTCTCCTCGCTGGTTCCCATCACTCGCGCCGGGACCCAGTCCAGGGGGAGTTCGGGTGTGAGGAAGCTTCCCGGATGCCGGATGAGGTCGAGGCAGTCGTAGGGCAGTGCCAGGTCCCTGGCTGGTACGTCCCGCAGCGAGGGGCTGACGTCCTCGGCGTGCCACAGCTCGATGGACTCCATCACGCCGGATATCCGGGCGAGATCGAGGGTCAGGCCCTTGCCCTGTGAGGCGGCGAGCGTGGCGCTGAGCGGCCTGGTCACCATCGTGACCGGGATGCCCAGCACGTCCAGGCCGGTGACGTCGGCGACGCGAGTGATTCCGTACGTGGACAGTCGAGGCGCGATCGCGGCCCAGGTATCCGCCGGCGACCGTGTGCGATGGGTCCCCGGCACGTAGCGGTCAGACATACGGCACCTCACGGACGGCCGCGGTCGTGTCGTGCAGGGCGTGCCACGTCTCGTGCAGCACGCGGTGGGGATCCGCGACCGCGGCAGGAGCACGGAACGCGACGTAACCGTCGGGGCGGACCAGGACCGCACCGCCGGGACCGATGCCGAACCTGTCCGGGAAGTCGCCGGACGGGTCCACCAGGTCACGCCCGACGGCGAGGGTGCGCAGCGCGGTGCCCAACGCGTCGCCGGCTTCCCGCCACCGGTCTCCTGGCTCGCTGGCCAGCAACGTCCAGCGGTAGTCGAGCAGGTCGTGCGTACAGGTGGGAATCGCGTCCTGGAGGAACATGTGGTGTGGGGCTCTGCTTCCGGGTCGCCCGGACGGCCTGTGAGGATCCTCCACCAGATGGTGGTCGCGCCCAGGATCCTCCGATGCGATGAATGTGCCGGTCGGGAAGCGGAAGCCGAGCACGGCGTGCAGATAAGGGACAGGACGTGTCGGCGAATCCGCGGCGAGATGCGGGGCCTGGCGGTTGATGTAGTAGGCGTGGGCCTGTTCTGACACGAAGCGTGCGTAGGCGCGGCGCTCGGACGAGAAAGCGTCGAGAATCCGTGGCCCGGCCGCCCCCGTGATGACATCGGCCATCCGCCACGCCAGTTCCGCGCCGTCCTGGAAGGCCGTATTTCCTCCGAACCCACCAACAGCGGGTATGAGATGGGCGGCGTCGCCCACGAGGACAAGCCTGCCGTGCCGGAATGCGTCGACGGTGCGGTCGGCCATTTCCCAGAACGTGATCTCGCCGATCGCGACGGTCGCGGCCGAGTCCCCGAGGGCGTCGCGGACGAGTTCAGCGTAATCCTCCTGCTGCCACGAAGAGCGCACGGCCGCGATGCTTGCCACTTCCATCGACAGCACGTATCGATCCGGTTGGTCAGTTGAGTGCAGCGTGCCGATCCCACGCTCGGGATGGCGTAGGAAGCACAGGAGGTCGTCTCCGCGGATGGCCGCGGGGAGTTCGGTGTGGAACACCACGCGGACGTACTCGGCGATCCTTCCCCGTCCACCAGAACTCACCGCGAACGCCTCCCGCGCGGCGCTGCGATGGCCGTCAGCGGCCACGACCCAGTCCGCACGGAGGGAGGTGCGGAAGCCGGACATCCTATCGGCCAGTTGGAGGTCGACATGGTCGTCCGACATCGTGATGTCGCCGACCTCTGTTCCGAAGCGGACCTCGCTTCCCTTCCCCAGGACGTAAGCCAACAGCAAGGTCTCGACACGCTCCTGGGAGGCGCCCGCGAACCCGGCCGCGGACAGCTCGGAGCAGTCGGGCGGCAGGTTTCCCAGGTGCTTCAGCGGAGCCCCCAAGGCGGTCTCGGCGACGTAGGTACGCCGCCGCCCATGGGGGTCGACGCCAGATGCGCGGACGGCGTCGTCCAGGCCGAGCAGGCGGAGCAGTTCCACCGTCCGGACGCTCTGGCCGCGCGCTTTCGGCTGTACCGACGTGTTCCAATGACGCTCAAGCACCAGGGAGCGGATGCCCCGCCTGGCCAGGAAGGCGGCGGTGGACAGGCCGGCGAGGCCGGCACCAATGATCACCACTGTTTGTCGTTCCATCATCACTTCCGCTTCATCGCGCGCAGTCCGGAAAGCGTCATGCCGTTCACCGTGAGACGCACCAGGGACAGATGCCTGAAGTGTTTGGATGCGGTCCTTCGGAGCAGTTCCTTGATAAGATCCGGCTGCACATCATCCGGATAGTGGAAACTCACGAAGTTCCCGTTGAGCTCGCGCAGACGTGCTCCAGGAAGGATCCCTGGGACGAGCGATGCCACGAGGGCGCGATCGCGCTGAACCCTATGGACCAGATCTTCGCGAACGGACTTCCACTCGTCGTCGAACAGGCTGTCGAGTACGGCGAGTTGGAAGTAGTCGGCAGGAAACGGGTCAACCAGATGCCGGTACCGTTCGAGGGCACTGGGCGGTCCGAAGAGCAGGCCCAGCCGCGCGCCGGCTACGCCAAAGCACTTGGAGAGGCTCAGACAGGCTGTAACGGGAGCTTCGAGCAGATCCGCAAGATGAGGGTGAAGCGGGTCCTGTGCGAAGTGATCGTACGTAAGGTCAACGATGCATCCGCCACGATGCAGATGGGCCAGGGTTTCGATCTCCGCGTTCTGCCGCACCTCCCCCGTGGGATTGTCGGGAGAACAGATCACGAGCGTGGAGTCCGGGGTCACATCGGCTGCGGAGCGCAGTACGGCGACCGTATCCGCGCCGGAATAGAATGTGTGGGGTGCGGCGAGGCTCTCGGCGATCAGCGAGAAGCCGAAGTAGCTGGGCGCGGGCAGGAGCAGCCGGAAGCCCTCCGCCGCCGCGGCGGTGAAGGAGACACGGAGGGCCTCCGTGCATCCGCGCGTGAGCAGGATCGAGTCTGGCGAGATTCCGTAGCACGACGCGATTTTCTCCAGGACCACGGTCTGGGAACGATCCGGGTAACGGTGCCAGTCGGCGCGCGCCAGCTTGGCCAGGACGTCGTCCCTGAAGTCGGACGGCGGTTCTGTGGGGGCCTCCGTCAGGTCAGACCCCACCCGCCTGGGCTCCGCCGGTATGGGTGCCGGCTCACCCTTCCTGATCACGCTGCGGCGCGGGCGGCACCGGCCGCGTTGATCTGGTCGAGCGTGATCCCAAGACGTTCGGTGAGGAACTGGCAGATCGACCAGTATCTGGCCCGCTCCGGAACGAATGGGCCGAATTTTTGAACATATGGAGGAATCCAGCCAAGGAACTCGTCGATTATTTCGGACTGACTACGGATCCCCTGGTAGTCGTTGAACGACATGCTCCGGTGATGGACGAACTTGTGGCCGGGAAGGCTGTCGCAGAGCTTCGCGTAGTCATAGGTCTGGAGGATCATCTCGTGCCACACCTCATCGACCTCATCGGTGAGCGGAATGAATCCACCATCCCGCTCCGACATGATGATGAGATACTTCAGACATTCCTCCATCTGAATCCTGAGCTCTTCCTCGTCTCGCTCGAGGTTCTCACTTATCACCTTGACCATATGCGGCGAGAGATACTGCTCGATAAGTCCGGACATGGCTCGCCTTTCGGCTCAGCCGAGGTGGGCGCAGCGGCAGCGGCACCCACCTCGGACCGATTCACTTATTAGTTGACCGTCGCGCTCCAGCAGTTCTGGGCGAACTCCTCGAGCTCCTCGGCCTTGTTCTCCTCAATCCACTTCTTCAATTCCTCGATCGACATCTCTTCCTCCCCTCAGACGGGTGATCGTCGCTTCCATATGTACCTCACACTAATTTATTGAGGCAAGGCTTCCCCCTGCAGCCATGTCCCAAAATCGCCACATCCGCCTAGCAAAGGATTACCTTGTCGTCAAGGAGCCACGACAAGCCATGCACTGGCAGCTATTCAGCCACTATTGCAGCCGGTTGACATCGACTTTATTCCCCCAGGTGCCCCGTGTGATGTAATGCCGCGCTGCCACCGAGCGAACTCGCGCGCGTCGCCATGAGTGGATCTACCCAGCCGTCTCATTTGTTTCGTTCGCTTGCGGGTCGCGGGGATCATGAGGCGCATGGTGGGAATGAGCTCTAAGAGCTCGTAACACGATCTTGTGATGCGGTGCTGGTGGCCGTGTCGGTGTGAGGATTGGGCCGTTCGTGAGGGTGTGAACAACAGGCCGTGGATCGTGGACGACGCGTTGTGGGCGGTGATCGA